>CAZHPO010000012.1:0-21507 GCA_964534615.1 uncultured Oscillospiraceae bacterium | reverse complement strand
TGACCGGTTCTCTGAACCTGCAGTTCGGTTCCAGCGCTGAGCTGAATCCTATGGATTACTCCCCTCTGAAGGGTAATGAAATTGCTACCGAACCTACAAAGAACGATTGATCTTACCCTTTGATCCTAACAAGTGAACAGGGACTGCCGCAGAAGCGGCAGTCCCGTCAAGGGGTCTGCGTCCAGCGAGGAGCGACGCAGATCGCAGACCCCATCCTTCCTTTTGGAAGGAGCCTTGGACGGCTTCCACCCGGAAACCGCCAAAGGGTCTTCCCAAAGACACAAAAATGATTCCATTTCGGATAACTATATGCGAAAAAGGAGAACAACCATGAAAAAGACCTATTTTACCCTGCGCCGCAAATTGATTTCCGCAGCGGCAATGCTTCTGGTCGCCACAGTGCTGATGGCTTCTTCCAGCTATGCGTGGTTGGTGCTGTCCACGAACCCTGAGCTGGCCGGCGTTTCCACTCAGGTGGGCGCTAACGGCAGCTTGGAAATGGCGCTGCTCAACAACGCCAGCTGGAACGATCTGAGTCTGCTGGACAGGGGCGATATTGACGAGTCCGTCCTGGGCGGCGGAACCGGCAACAATCTGACCTGGGGCAACCTGGTCAATCTGAGCAATGGCTATGGTTTGGAGCAGATCGTTCTGAACCCTTCCCGGTTGTACATCACTGAGAATGCCAAAGGCTATGAGGTGGCAGACACCCTGCTGAAAGTGCCTACCTACGGCGAAGATGGCCGTGTGATCGGCCTGAACAGCGATGGTGTGGTCAATAAAGTGTTTGCAAACGATGTCTTCGGAACGGAAGGCTATGGCGTGCGTGGCATTGGCACCATCGCCGGCATGAGCATTTTCCAGATGGGCATGAACAGCGCCCGTAACACGGTGGCAAACAGCCGTGCAGCTGCCAGAACGCAGGCCAGCAAGATCCTGACCAGCACCGGTGGCGGCCTGGCAAATATCGTTGTCAATAAGTACATCAATAGCCAGAACAGCTTTACGGTAGAAGATGTAACACAAATCAAGAATCTGGCTGAGGGTATGCAGAAGGCTTTGGAGGAAATTGAGCTGGGTCTGCGTGCTGCTTTTGCCGGTTATATTACCACGGAAAACGTGCTGACGGCAACTCCGGAAGAGATGGAGCCGGTTTACAAGGCTGCACTGGCTGAAATCAATGACCAGACGAACACCCTGTCTGCACTTTTTGCCAAGTATCCCGATATTACCACTGTCATTCCCAATATGAACAGCTATATCACAACTTTGACGGCAGACGAGGCTGCGGTTAAAAATGTTATTGAGTTCTGTAACAGCAAGATTGATGTAAATACAGGTGCTACCTGGACTGAGATCTCCAGCGCAATCCAAGGCCTGGTAAAGGTCGAGCAGATGACCGTTGCCGGAATGACCGTTACACAATTGGAAGAACTGATGAGTACCGGGGGTACGAACCAAGTTGTCAGCGCAGTTATAGAAGGTATGACGTCTGAGGGCGGCTTGTACATCACAGTGCCCTCCGGAAGCGGCGTGTTGTCCAACATTGCCGACTTTGCAGAGGATTATGAGGCAACCGTCAGAGTCACGCTGTCCGTGCCCAACTTGGATCTGAACGATACCCCTGTTGTGATGAAAACAAAGTCCAATGTGGATCCTGCCTATCTGACACAGACGGCTGCCAATTTGAAGAAAGCAACTGTGGCCGCTGCAGCAGGCAGCTCAGCCATTACAGATTTCTTTGGCTATGCGGTTGACCTGGCTTTCCGCACCAACGCTGAAAACGCAAATCTGCTGCTGCAGACCAACCCCGAACAGCGCATCTATGATACTTCCAGCAACAGCACCACCATGGGCGGTGGCAGCTTTATGACATTCCAGTCCAGCGAGGGCCTGTCGGCTACAAAGATGGTCAAGCTGATGGGCGGCATTCGAGTGGTTTTCCTGGATGCTACCAACAAGGTTCAGGTCATTGCCGCACTGGATATGACGCTAGGCAAGGATGTTTATTCCGGCGTACCCGAAACCGAAATTAAAAATGGGGAAGAAGGCACCGGAAAGTATGAAAAGTATTATCTGAACGCATACAAAGGAAGCGAAAATCCCAATTATCAGAACTCCGATGTGATCACCAGCGCAGAATATGAAAAACTGCCCGCAACCAGCAACGTGGAGTTTAACAATGGTCAGGTCAGCGCAAAGCTGTATATTTACAACTTCAAGATGACTGAAAGCGAAGCAGATCACTCCAAGGACGAAGGCTACGAGGATGACAAGGTCTACCACACCGGCGGTATCACCATGGGTGCTAAGAAAACCGATGAAAATGGCAATGTGGATAGCACCATTATGGCACTGGAGCAGGATGTAGCTACCAAGCTGACCGCTCTGGTGTATCTGGATGGTAGCGTGGTCAACAACTCCATGGTGGCTGCCACCGCAGCACAGTCCATGAGTGGTAAGCTGAATCTGCAGTTCAGCACCGATGCAGCGTTGATCCCGATGGATAATATGGATCTGATCAACGGCGATGCAAGCGAATGACCTCAGCGAATAGAAAGGAGCGGCTTGGGTGAGTAACCGACTGCATTTTAAAAATACAGGCCGCAATATTCTGATTTACCTGTACTTACTTCTGATTTTACTGACCTTATTGGTAGCGGCCACCTATACCTGGTTCAGTTTGAGCCAATCGCCTACGGTCAGCGACATGGAAATGTACATCAATGCCGCCCCCGGCCTGGAATTGACGCAGAATCTGCAAAACCCTCTGTGGGGTCAGCAACTGGATTTCCCAACTTTGGTCAGTTCCAACAGCGCTCCCTTAAAACCGGTGACCTGGTCAGAAAGCAGGCAGGCTTTTTTGGCTGCCAGTTACAGCACGGACGGGCGATTGAGCGGCTGGAATCCATTGAACGACGAAGTAAACTCCAATCGAAATGACAGCAATGGCTATTATGTCCGGTGCGTGTTCTATGCCCGGACAGGCCAGAGCGTGAAGGTATCCCTGACTCCGGCAGTGCCCATGGAGGACGGAACCGCCGGTTCCGGAACCTTCCTGATCGGCGCACCGCTGTGGAACAGTGAAACGATCCGCCATGACAATGGCGGCCTTGGTGCAGAGCTAGCCATGCGGTTTGGCTTTCGGATGACGAGGCTGAACGAAAACGGCGAGGAATTGGAGCAACGCTCCGACCTGTACATCTACGAGCCAAACTGCAACAATCATATGTACGATGACAATATTTACGCTCCCACGGCAAGCGTAGATGGGACCAAGACTCTGGTGCCCGAAGATCGACTGATCCTTCAGACTACCACCGCCTGGACAGAGAGTTTCCCTGTTCAGCGGGAAGAACTCTTGTACTATATGGGGCAGTTCCAGTCAGACACGACTCTGTTTACGCTGGAGCCCAATGAAATTATGAAAATAGAGCTTTACATTTGGCTGGAAGGACAGGATGTGGACTGTATCGGCCAGGTGGAACAAGCGGAAATTTTAGCAAATATCCAATTTAAAGTAGATCCCAAGGACCAGTCCGGCTTGGTGCCGATTTCCTGAAACAGATTGTTTCAGCCCGAAAGGGAATATGCACAGTTGAAGGGAGTAATAAAATGAAGTTGTCTAAGAAAAGCGCAGAATCTGAGCAGCGTGTAGAAGATGCTCAGATCCCGGAAAATGAGGAAGTGGAAAAACAGGAATCTGGCAGCAAGGGAAGAAAAGTCGCCAATACGGTGATCAACGTGATTTTGGTAGTGGCAATTATTCTGGCTGCATTTTGTACCTATACCTCTTATGTCAGCACTTCAGGTCATGGTGTGCCCAGCTTTTTTGGTATTTCCATGCTGTCGATTCAGACGGAATCTATGTACCCGGTGTTGCTGCCTGGTGACCTGATCTTTGATACCCCGGTGGACGATGCTGAAGATCTGCGTGTGGGCGATATCATTACCTACTGGACCATCATTAACGGAGAAAGAGTACTCAATACCCACAGAATCACAGGCGTTTTTGATGGCGGTGATCACCTTATTTTCTCTACGAAGGGTGAAAATAATACGCTGGAAGACGCTCTGACTGTTCACGAAAGAGAAATCGTTGGTAAATATGCGTTCCGTGTGCCGGGCGTTGGCAAGGTGATCGATTACTTGCAGACAAGCACTGGCTTCTTGCTGGTGATCGTGCTACCCGTGTTTATCTTCTTCCTGTTCCACCTGATTCAGTTCTTCCGGGCGCTGTTCGAGTATCAGAACGTCAAAAATCGCATCCGCTACGAGCAGGAGCGTGGTCGCACCGAAGATATCATCGAGGAACAAAAGAGAAAACAGGATGAGGAGCGGGCCAGAATTGAGGCGGAAATCAGAGAAAAGCTCCGCAAGGAGCTGCTGGAAAGCATGAAAGCGGAAACAAAGTCTGGTCAAGAAGAACCCAAACAAGAGAAAATCGAACAAGACCAGCCCGAGCAGGAACGGTCAGAGGATGCTGTGCAGGCATAAAAATCCGTGCTGTTCGGATGTGAGGAGAGCTTATGGATCACTTTTTACAATATTTTTTCCAGGATTTTGGCAGAGTATTCCGCTCCTTTGCGGAAGTGTTCAGTGCGTTCTTTAATTTTCTGAATTATCTGCTGAATTTCCCCATGCGCATGGAAATCATATCCGAATACAACGAGGAGTTTAGCAAAGCGGAATGGATCATGTTGCTGATTGCAAATATTTTGCTGGTGGCGATCATCGTTGTGGCGCTGGTATATCTGGCCAAAGTGCTGCGAAAAGTATTCCGGTTCCGTATTCCCGTAAAAAAATATGAGGAAATGGAGCGGCAAGTCAAAACCCTTCGTCAGGAATTGATTCAGGCCAATTATCAGAAAGATAAGATGCTCAACCGCTTGGTGGCGGACATTGGTAAGGACAGCAACGGCGTCATGAAGGAGCTGGGGCTACTGGAGAATGAGCAGGCAGATGGCTATGTGGGCGGTGCCCGTAATTCCCTGGAATCTCCCTGCGTGGATCCCAATGAGAGCCGTTTCTTCCGGTTGACTTCCGTTGATAACTATTATAAGAGCGAGTATCAGCCTCCGGAGTACGACAACGAGATCGGGCTGGAGGAGTTCGTGGAACGTTTCCGGCTGTTTGCTGCAAGCCAGCTGGGACTGTATTACAGCAGGAACGTGATTCGATACTTTGTAGCTTCGATGGGTTCTTGCCGCATTATGATTCTACAGGGTATTTCCGGTACAGGTAAAACCTCCTTGCCATATGCTTTCGGTAAGTTTATCCAGAACGATGCTGCGGTTTGCTCTGTCCAACCTTCCTGGCGTGAGAGATCTGAGCTGTACGGATATTTTAACGAATTTACAAAGAAATACACGGAGACGGAATTCCTACGAGCTGTGTATGAATCCAATTTCCGCAAAGATCCCCAGATCATCATTCTTGATGAGATGAACATTGCACGTGTGGAATACTACTTTGCAGAAATGCTGTCTATTTTGGAACTTCCTAACGTAAGCGAACAGGTCATTGACGTGGTGAATGACGTGTGGGAAAATGACCCCTGCAAGATTTGCGACGGAAAGATCCAAATCCCGACGAATGTTTGGTTTGTCGGCACCATTAATAACGACGACTCTACTTTCGCTGTGGCGGATAAGGTCTATGACCGTGCCATCCCCATAGACCTGGACAGCCGTGCAGTTCCTTTTAACGAGGGAGAGGCGGAGGCTATTCATATGGATGCCGGGCATTTGGAGCAGATGTTCGAGGAAGCGAAAGAAAAAAATCCTGTCAGTCAGGAAATGCTTGATAAAATTGATGAACTGAATGAGTATCTGATTAAGCACTTCCGGCTGAGTATTGGTAACCGTATTATTAAACAAATCAACCTGTTTGTGCCTTGCTACGTTGCCTGCGGCGGCACAGAACTGGAAGCGGTGGACTTTATGATTCAGGAAAAAGTCCTTCGTAAATTCGAGTCTTTGTCCTTGGGCTTCCTGAAAGACGAACTGGTAAAGTTCAATACCTACCTTGATCGTACTTTTGGCAAGGATGGTATGCCCTTGAGTAAGGAATATGTGGATGTGCTAAGACGCAACAGTTGATAACAGAAAGGAGCTGCGCCCATGGCGGAAGACGCAAATAAAACGGAAGAAACGACCGTTGACAAATTATACGAAACGTATACCCGCAGCGTGATCCGTGCAGTGAGCAGCCAGGAGTTTTATCGGTTCTTCCTGGGAGCCTGCTCCCAGGGAAAGAATATATTCCAGTTTACAAACCGCTACAGCAGAAAAGCAGTAGATTACATTTGGGTGGAAAAACTGGAGGAAGCGGTGCCTGCATTTGCGGCATTGACCGGTGTGCGTGTGGGCGACCAGCTGGAAAAGGAATTTGCTAAAAAGGGCGTCCAGATCGCACTGAAAGTGGATGAGATCGTCGTGGATGTGGGCCGTGCAAAGCGGATTTCCAATGACGTGATCCGGCATCTGGCACATCACAGCGAGCAGGTGGATAACTACGATGTGGAAACCGGGCAGGTGCTTCCGAACAGGCTCATGCAGAAAATAACGGAAGAAACCCATATAAATTACGAAAACAGGGTGGCATTTACGGCGCTGGAGTTAAGCTTCCAGGCAATTAGAAATCGACATGAGGCGCTGTTTGGCGAAATGTCCGAGGACATGGGTGCTAAACTGAAGATCAAGTCCGATATGGAGATCGGCACCGATAATGTCCACTTGGATATGTTCATGTCCATCCGCCAGAAGGAGGATGCACTGACAACAGATACGAAAAATAAGGAGATTTTTGACAGAATCTCTCGTCTGTACAGACTCTATAGTATGTTCATGCATAGCCCCTTTGCGAAAGAATTGCAGTCAAAGGAACGCATTCGGGGACACATTGTAAAAACAAATGTTCTGAAAAAGAACAAGATGTATAAGAAAATTGCGGATACACTGGAGTTCCTCTGGAAATATACAGACGTCGGCTATGCTATGGCTGTGGTGGATCAGTCTCGACAGGTAGATGAAACCATGCAGCTACAGTTGTTTAATAATATTTTCTTTAACTATCTGGCTTTGAAGGGCTATCTGGAAAACGAGGATGGTCGCCAGATTCCCAATACCATGTTAAGGCGTACCCGTACCTTTAAGCCCAAATTTGTCAAGCAGATCATTGAGGAGCTGACCGAGGACTATAATCTCCCTGAGGTGGAGATCCGCAAGGTGTTGATCGAGGAGCTGACAAAGGAGCAGCTGATGCAGGAGGAGGCGGAGGAGCGCCGCCGACTGGTAGAAGAACAGGCTAAAAGAAAGAAAGAGGAAGAACAGCGTATCCGTATGGAGAAAGCTGCGGAAGCCGAGCGTATTCGGCAGGAAAAGGCGGCTTTACGGGAGCGGCTTCGTCGGGAAAAAGAAGCACAGCGTCAGCTGGAACGAGTGGAGCGACTGGAGCGGGAAACAGAAGAACGCCGTCGCAGCAATTTGTTCCGCAGGGAATATGAAGCATTTAAAGATGATCTCGTAAATCAGATCCTTCTGCGAGCAGAAGAAACAAAGAGAATCGAAGAAGAAAAGCTGGACTTTGCAGATGCGGCACAGCTGCTGGAAGAAGCGGAGGCAAGAAAGCTGGCTGAGGAAGAACGTGAGCGTATTCGCCAGCAGGAACTGCGGGAACAGGAACGTCGGGAAAAAGAGCTGGAAGAAGAACGACTGAGGCAAGAAAAACTGGCTGAGGAAGCACGAATCCGGGCTGAAAAAGAGGCGGAAGAAGAAAGAATACGTCAAGAGCAGCTGGCAGCAGACCGGGCACAGTTGCAACGGGAAATTGGTACTATAGAACAGTTCCAGGCGCAGCTTGCCAGCCGAAAGTCCATGCGTACGCAAGCGGCAGAAGAACGAAATGCACAAAAATCCGCCTGGGAAGCCGCTCGTGCAAAACGACGTGAAGAACGAAGGGCTGCTTCGGTTCGATAAAAATGCTTAAGCAAGGAGGTGGCCGATATGGTAAGAAAACAGTATACAAAACTGGTTGTGGCAGTGATTTCCATTTTAATGGCAACAGCTATGGTTGTGACTGTGTCATACGCCTGGATGACCATTTCTGACAATCCTGTGCTTACCGGTATCCAGGTCACCATTGGTGGAGGAACGACCATTTTGCTGGCACCGGATGTAACGCAGCAACTGGAAGATGGAACGGTGGTACATTATCCCGGAACATTTTCAAACCGATTGAATTTTAACCAGGAAAAAGGTTATGAGTATCTTCAAACGGTACTGGGATTGTCACCGGTATCTACCGTAGATGGCGTGACGTGGGTGATGCCTGTATTTTACGATGCTAACGACGAGGAAGTCAAAAATGGATCGGCACAGGTGGGTGATTTAAAGCCCTATCACCAATTTCAGACAGAAACGAATTTTGGGCATGCCAACCTGACCGCTGGGGAGGAAGGCACCGCCAAGGCAGGTCATTATATTTATCTGGATTTTTGGGTGGTATCTCCCGGTGAGGATTACAACCTCCATTTGTCCCAGGGAGACAGCGACGGAGGCAGTTATCTGGTAGAATTGCCCCGTGTTGTGGACGATGGTGCGGGTGGCTACAAACTGGAAGCGTCCAGTCAGGCTGCGGCAGCCAGTGCCCGAATCGGTTTTTGGGTCAATCGTGCGGTAGCTGGCAATGCCAATATGGTGGCATATGTTCAAAGCATGTACGATAACGGATCCTATGATAAATTGCTGGGTGATTATCCCGAAAAAAATGAAACGGCTTCGAGAGATCCGGCGGCTGACAGGTTTCTAATCTACGAACCCAACGGAACACTGCATCCTGAGGTGGGAACGGATGGAGATTATCAGACGACTTGGCCTCTGGGGGTCCTGGATAATGAAATATACCAACTGAACATTCCTTCTGGGTGTCTGGCAGTTCAATTGAGAAATGAGATGGCAGTGGATGAAAGCGGTATCTATACGCTGAACACGCCGCTCCAGACAGCATTATTCGGAAAGACATTCGAAACATTAGAGCAGGCGGAGCAGATCCTGTACAGGCAGTATTTACAGGGTCAGCTGGCACAGTATGTAAACTGCGGTCAGTTTGTCGGGAACATGAGCGTTCTGGAGGACTATGCGACTGCTGGTGCCGGACATGTATCGGCAGAGAAACTGGACAACAGCTTATTATCTACGGCCACGGATGATGTGGTCCTGACACAGTTGGAACGAAATGTGCCTCAAAGAATCCGGATGTATATTTGGCTGGAAGGCCAGGATGCGGATTGTACCAACAATGCCGCAGGAGCGTTACTGGCGTTGAATATACAGCTATCCGGGAGCAATAGTTGACTATGGAAACTGAAAAAAGTCATAAAATAGGCAGCACCATTGCAAGCGTGGTGCTGGCACTGGCAGTTTTGCTTGCGCTGGTGGTTAGCGTTCAGGTGCTGACCAACGGATATGTGACCCTGGCAGGTAATAGTATGTTCCGGGTGGTCACAGGTAGTATGGAGCCGACGATGCCGGTCGGTACGATCTTGCTTTGCAAACAAACGCCAATCGAGCAAATCCAGCAAGGTGACATTGTGTGTTACCAGGCTACGGATGCAGCCCGTGAGGGAAAAATCATTACCCACCGTGTTGTCGGAATCTATCAGGATCCAAACGGTGAGGTGGTGCTGGAAACAAAAGGTGATGCCAATGTATCTTCAGATGACAGTTACGTCCATGAGAAGAATTTGATTGGTAAGGTGACCTGGTTCTCAGGAAAGGATAACGTATTGAATCAGATAGTGTCTTTCCTTTCGGGAAAGCTCGGTTTTCTGGGCTGTATAGCTATTCCAATTCTTCTGATATGCTCTCTGATACTGAGCGAAAGTGTAAAAAACATTAAGCGGGAGTTGGAGGAAGCAAGGGAGATTTTGGAGAATGGTCCCCAAACGCCGGAGGTTGAGATATCCACAGAGGAATATCGGCAAATGTACGAGCGGATCCAAAAGGAACTGGTTGAGGAGCTAAAGCATGAACTATCCGAAGAAGGAGCAACAACGGAATAAAGCCCAAAGCCCTTTCAACGGACTGGAAAAAATTCGAAAGTCGGTTCGCAAGCAGGGCTTGCTGGCGATTGCCACGATTTTGCTGACAGTGGTGATGGTTTTTGCCATGACAACTGCTTGGTATACCAATGTGGCGCAAACTAATGGCCTGACTTTTACGACCCAGAGCTGGGGTGTCAATGATGTGGAGATTCAAGTGGGGACGACTGCGTTTGAGATTTATCCCGGTGCGGTGGGCGTGGTGCCGCTGACGCTTACAAATAAGACCGCAACCATCGCCTCGGTGGGAGTCAGTGTTGTGAGTAATGCATCAAATCTTGCAGATGAAATGGGAAAGCGCATGTTTTTCTATGTGGAACAGAGCCAACGGAAAAACGGCGAATATGTGGACCGAACCTATATTAGTGGAGGGAATGTTTCTTATACCTTTACACTCTTGCCTGGGGAGACCATTCACATGGACGGCAGCGGATATAATGCAGCCCCTGTGAAGTGGACTTGGGTTTATGATATGCTGGGGTATTACATATCCGGTACCAAGCAGCCCAATGGCGATGTGGCAGTTTCTCAGTATCTACGTCCTATTGAATATAAATATGATGAAGCAACTTTTGATGAAAATGGAAGGTTGTTGACAGTGGACGGCGTTACTACTGTGGATGCTTTCCTGGAGACTCTTTCCGGCAAGGATGGCTATCTGGGAACTATTGACACCGCCGCAGTTACGGAAAAAGGTTATTATCCCGTGGATGTGGATGAAAACGGAACGGGCATATGGGCATATCTTTGCACCTATACAGAAATCGAACAGGGGATCCTGTATGATACACAGATGGCGCAGACTATGCCATCTTTTCAGGTTCAGTTGAAATTTACGACCAAAAATGAGTCTACCGTACAGGCGCAGGTAGGCAGCGTTGATCAGCTGCAAGAAGCACTGTTGGATCGTACTGTAGATGTGATCCAGCTGGAGAAGGACCTTGTCCTGTCGGAAAGCATTGACGTGCCGAGCGGAACGCAGGCGGTCGTTGACCTGAATGGACATACCATCAGCATGAAAGATCTGACGGAAAATCAGGAGAGCGAGAAAGTTGCGTTCCTGACTGAAACGGATGCACAGTTGGTTTTGATAAACGGCAAGATCGAAGGCACAGGCACCGGAAAAGAAGTTGCGGTGAAAGCCATTGGTGCGCAGATAACCATGAGCGGAATGACCTTGACCAATGTTTACCGGGGCGTTGATATCAAAGACCAGTTGAGCCAAGGTGACTCTGTTGTGAGAGTGTCTAATTCCGCAATTTCGGCCACCAATATTGGCTTGTTTATACAGGGCAATGGAGAAGCTTCTGATGGCATTACTCGCTTGGTGGTGGAAAATTGCAGCATAGACGGTGGTTATGTGGCAATTTCCGGACAGGGATCTTCCGGCGCAGGCAACCAGCTGTGGGGAACAGATATTCAGCTGACCAATTGCAAGCTAAATGCGAATTTGAAGGGCGAGAGCTGGGCAGGCATCTATCATCCCCAGCAGAATAGCACTTTGAATATTCAGGGCGGCCAGATCCATGGCTATACCGGTATTGCCGTCAAAGGCGGCAATGTGGTGATTCAGGATGCGACTATCCATGGCTATGGTCAAGCCAATGCAGCGGCAGATGCTGCTTCTGGCTGGACTGATACCGGAGACGGCATTTATCTGGAGGCGGTATACCGGTGGAAAGCCACTGTGGAGTTGCGTGGTGACAACATGAATGTGATCAGCGACCACGGTATGGCAGTACAATTGTTTGAAAAGACCGGTTTCGGGCCGGGATCGATCTATATCTATGGCAACGGCACTTACAAAAACGGCCAGACAGATATGGACATTACGGATTTTAAGGTGGATTAAGTACGAAGAAGGAGGAGTGAACATGAAAAAGTTTATAGTTGCGCTTCTCCTGACCGTTCTGTCCATGCTGCTGACGGTTAGTGTGGCTTTTGGCCATTATGAAAAAAGCGATGTACACGATGTCAAGTTGCATTTCAGTTATGGAGCTAATCGGCAGGTGTATTTGTCCAAGACAGGTACTTTTGAAAATGGCGTGCAGTGGATCTCCTCTGGAGAGAACATGATGGAGCTGAATTTCCGCATGGCAAATGTTGCATCAGAGGCGGAAATACCCACCCAAGATCCCATTTATGCCCAATTGCGAGTAATCGCACCGGAATTGATTGGCGGAGAGTTGGATATGGTTTTGTCGGTCAATGGGAAAACCTATCAGGCGACGGCGGAGCCAATTGCAGAGGGAAGCAGACTGTACAAGCGCTTTGGAAACGGCTGGGTTTATTTTTTCCCGGTCAATGCACAAATGGAACAGGCCCAATTTATGCTTCCGGGAGGAACCGCTTCCTGGATGGAGGGCAGCCTACGTGTCACAGGCGCTTCCGGGGTTGAAAATCAGCTCAGCCTGGATATCGTTACAAAATAATGAGAAGGGAGCCGAAAAATGGAACAAAAGGCAAAAAAACGGTATACATCGCCATCGTTGATGTTGGATGTGTGCTTTTGGGGCAGTACCATGATTTTCGGCTTTGACCAGATAAAAGATCCACCACAATTCCGGATTAAAGAATCGGCGACGGAGCCTTACCTGTGGAGATGGACGGCGAACATGCCAAGGGACAATGGTCGAAGCAGGCGAGAGATGCCTGATATTACGTATCCAATTCTGAGAAACGATGGAGGTGCAATGCAGTGAAGGAAACGACCAAAAGAATTGAAACCTATAAAGCTGCTCTGCCCGGACTAAAAGAACGATTGGCAGCGGTGGCGCTGCTGTTGGTGGTTTCAATGATCATGATGATCTCGTCCACTTTTGCGTGGGTGACCCTTTCTCGCAGTCCGGAGGTCAATGGCCTGAGCACCAGCATCTCCGGTAACGGCAACCTGGAAATCGCTCTATCCAAGCCGGATGGCAGTGCCCCGGACGAGTATGATGTGGACGAATCCGTTTCCAAAGGAACGAATGTGGCGGCTTCCAACCTTCAGTGGGGCAACCTGATCAATTTGTCACACAGTAGCTACGGCATCCAGAACATGGTTCTGCGGCCTGCACAGTTGAATACCACCGGCCTGCTGAATAATCCCCTGTGGGGCGCTCAGTACGGTTCCGATGGCCGAATTGAGTCCTTGAGCTCCGACTTTGCGTTTGTCAATTACGACGGCAAGCAGTTCGGTATTGATTCGTCAGGATACAAATATGGTGTCCGTGCCATTGCCTCTTATAAAGCAGATGTTTCTGATGTGACTACAGAAAAATTGAATAGCATGATCGCAGAGGCATCGGCAGCCCATACTAATACCAATCAGGCGTATCAGGTGGTACGGGCAAAGTTTGCGGGATTGGGCGACATCGTCAGCACCTATGCGCAGGACGTGGTCAATGAAAAGCTGGACGGCAACCCGTCCAACAGTGACCTGGCAAAATATCTGGTA
Organism: uncultured Oscillospiraceae bacterium; assembly: GCA_964534615.1. Lineage (GTDB taxonomy): Bacteria > Bacillota > Clostridia > Oscillospirales > Oscillospiraceae > Faecousia. The sequence continues at coordinate 7,966 of CAZHPO010000012.1, read as the reverse complement.
AATGTTGTTGCGCTCTATGAAACACTGTATGAAGCGATGTTGACCCAGAAAGATACTTATGTTGCTCTGGCAAATTTGCAGCTGTTTGTGGCAGCTAACAACAGTGGCTTGACATACAAGGCTGTTGAATGGGAAGAAATTGAACGCAATGCTTCTGTCTACAACAACACATTGAATGGCCTGACCCAGTATATCAGCGACCTGAAGCAGCTGAAAAGGGACTTGGATGCTATCAACAAGCGTTATCAGGACTTTAAGACCAGTGGCACACCCTGCTATTGGGATGATATTTCCGGTCAGATCAACAATCTGGTCAGCATCTATACCATGAAGATCGACCTGAAAAACGATGGAAATAAGACCTACCTGGTACAGCTGAGTACAGACCAGGTTCCTGCAATTCTCGGCGCCAGCGGCAAAGAGAGAAAAGTTTATGTGGATCAGGGCATTATGGCTCGATTTGAGCAGATTGCTGTGGATGAAAGCTATCGATTGAACGGCGAGGCAGAATGCACAGTTAAGCTGAAGATCACCGCCATTAGCCTGACCATTTACGGTAAAGCCTACACGGAGGTGACCGGTGCCTGCTATTTTGCCCAGGATATGAGCAAGGCCCAGGGCGAAAAACTGGTACCCAAGGACGCAGTGGCAGAAGATACCTATGGCATGGCTGTGGACTTCTGGGTGCGTACCAATGCAGAAAGCACTTTGCTGGTTCTGGAGGGTGCATTTGCTACCGACAGCACTGGTGCGCTGATTCGTTATGACGGCGTGAACCGTGTTTGGGGTTACACCAGTGAATCCGGACTGCCGGGCATGGAGAGTACATCCCAGGGCGGTGGCAGTAGCTATACCTACTATGCGGATACCCCGGAAGACATGGCTCGTTCACTGAACCTGCTGGACGCAATGAAGGTGGCATTTATCAGCGAAGATGGTAAATTGCTGGCTACAGCCGAAATGGATACAGAAAACTACTGTGCTGTCAATGGCCGTGTGACTGTTCCCATGGTTTTGGATGACAATACTACCCTGAGCTATGTTGAGGTGGACAGCAACGGTGTTGAGAAAAACATCAGAGCGATCTCCGAACTGACTTATGACAGCGCACAGCGCATTACTGCAATTATTTATCTGGATGGCGCAAACTTGTCCAATGATGATGTTCTGGCTGCATCCGACATCCAGGGTCAGCTGAATATCCAGTTTGGTTCTTCTCAGGATTTGCAGACCATCGGTGATGATACGTTGCTCAACAGCCAGTGGTCCGTAGAAGCATCGCTGGAAGACGGCAGCAGCTCTGTTTCCTTCAAGTATGAAGAAAAAGATGCAATTCCTCTGATTACAAAACTGATGCTGAATATCAATGGCGCTGAACCCAGCGAGGTGAAAGCATTCTTTGTCCGCTCCATTACCAGTACGCAGGGCGCAAGAGAAGAAGAAATGACCTTTACCAAGTTGGCGGATGGCAAATGGACAGCGGAATATGAATTTAGCGCCCCCGGCACGTATTACCTGCGAGATGTGCAGTTGAATGGTATCAACTACAACTTGTCGCAACCGATCAAGGTTGAAATCACAGGCTTTGCCTTGACAGGTGTTACTTGGTCGGAGAATGGCGAAGATGTGGTTTACCGTACCTCTGATGGTACGCATGCCACCGATGTTACGGTTTCTTTCGCAAAGAGTGAGCAGTATCAAATGCCCCATGCGGTGCAGGCTCGATTTGTCCGCACGGACGGCAATACCGTCAACGTGACCCTGTCCTACGATGGCGGTGGTGACTGGAAAGGCACAGCGATTTTTAATACTTCTGGTAAGTACACGCTGGAGTACCTTGTCTACACAGTCAAGGATGACACCACAGGGGAGAGTAAGAATGTCTACTATGCGTTGGGCAACAAAGCCAAGACCATTGACCTGTCTCTGGGCTTGTATGTGGTAGTTACCAACCAGTCCGGCCAGGAGACTGTGGACTATGACAGCGCAAAAACCTATGAATGGGATGTGGTGGTAGGCATTTTTGATAACACCGGCAATCGTTTGGAGAATATGGAGAACGTTCGACTGGTGTATTCCAACAATGGCTCGGTCTCCAATACGGTCAAGGTAGAGTTGACCCCTGAATTTGACCAGTATATGGGCACTCTGGCCATCCACAGCGCAGGACGATGGATGTTTGGCTATCTGGAAATGGATGGGCAGATTTTGACCAAGGCTACCAGTAGCCCTCTGTTCACCATTATCAGCCCCGATCCGGTGAAGTTCAACGCAGCTTCCGTCAGTAGCTACTTCGGAAAGACACAGTATAAACCCCTGACCAATGATGCTATCATCGATGGAATCAAGATTGCAAACTCCGATGCTGCAACCATCGAGGCTATCGTGTATAACAGCATTTCCAAGAAGTATGAGCGTGTAACATGGGACAAGGTCTCCCATGTCAACGACAAGGTGAGTATTAAACTGCCCCAGTATACCTTGGATCTGGATGCGGACGGAAGACCGCTGGAGAATGCAACCTATTCTCAGGAGGGCACCTGGGAGTTGGTAGCACTGATCCTGACCAACTGCTATGCAGAGGATAAGCAGTTCCATGATGAAACCAACCCCGTGGTTTGGGCAAATCAGGGTCATAAGGCTTATTTCGACAGTCAGGCAGAGCAGGAAAATGCCATCGTCGTGACAGAATATCTGGATCTGTCCAGAATGACGACCAAGGTTTCCAGTGCCCTGAATGTGTCCATGGTATCCGGCAATACTGCCCTTGGCGGTGCAGATGCAGAGTTTATGAAGCAGTTTGCTCTGAAAGACATCGGCATGCAGGTGGTGCTGACGGATGCAGAGGGCAATCAGATCCCTGCCAGCGAAGTGGTGGCCAATGTTACGCTGAATATTTCCTATGTGCCGCCTACGACAAGCAGTGCTTATGGCTATAAGGTTCAGGGCGGTGCAGGCAAGAACTATGCAATCAAGCTGACCAATATCAACGCCGAAAATGGCACTTATGTTGTCAGCGATGGTTCCAGCGTGTGGCAGTATGTCGGTGAGTACATGGTGAAGAATTTGTCTGTAACCATCGGTGGCCAGACACTCACATTAACGCCCGATGGTAGCAACGGCGTTCCCACAAAATACACCGTTACGACCCAGACCTATGATGCCGGCGATATTACACCTATCGATATCAAGCAGGGCAATACGGTCTTTGGCAAGACTGGCGATAATATTACGGGAACATTCTTGCTGTCTTATAATCTGGAGCAGTTCAATATCCAATTTAAGCTGAATGCACAGGCGGTGGATGGTACCCAGTATGTGGTGCTGGAAGACAATGATGTAACCGCACAGCTGGAGCTGACCCATACCGGCGGCAGCAACCAAAACGGCGGCTATAGCTTTACAGACAGCGAGTATACCAATATCACTATTCCCATGAGCAATTCCAACGGCCTGTATCGTGCAAGCTCTTCCGTGCTGCTGGCCGGCAATTATAATGCGCAGATCCGTTATACCATCGCCGGTACGGAAAAGGTCGAGACACTGAAATCTATCAGCGTGTACTCCAAAAAGCCGGATGTGACAATGGCACTGAGCGGTGATACAGCATCTACAGTGACTGCAGTTACAGGCGGCGGTATCTGGTATCAGGATACATTTACAGCAAACAACACAATCTCTAATAACGGACATTCTGCGATGTTGTTTGCTAGCGCAGAGCGGTCTACAGAAGTAGGTTCTCATACGGGTGGCGGCTTCTTGGGAATAGGCAGCCATACAACATATGATACCTCTAATTCTGGAAAGTATGCGGATTATACGCTGCCCAGTTTGAAATTTAGTCTTACAAATGGCGGCACTACCTGTTCGGATTTTACACTGTTGATTCCAAACAACGGAACAAATGCGATGTTTACTTCCGGAAATGCTACCAGCACGGTAACGATTGGTAGTATTATGTCCAATAGCCATAAACAGAGTGCATATTGTACAGAGTGTGGAGAGAATAAAGATTATACTTATGCGACTAAAAGTGCTAATGCGATTGGCACCCAGGTGATTAGTACAATTACAGCCGTGTATGGAAATGGAACATTCACCATTACTCTAGATAGCCCTCTATCTATCGTCAACGAGAATAAGGCTGCTCCCAGTGTTGACTTTGATATGACAGAGAATCCCGGATTCGTAAAACCGACCGGTATGAGTAGCTCCGATGGCTATAAGTTCACATTTACATTGCCCTCCGAGTTAAAGACCAACACAGGAGCGAGCTTTGTTGCCCAAAGCAGAGAAGAACACGTTAGTAGCCTCGAAAGCAGTAGTGGCGATCTGGCTGACTTGTTGCCCAACATGGAAAGCATCGCAGATACAGATTGGCTGGATGTTGCGGGTACCAGCACAATAAAGAATATCTATACTGAGACATACAAGATTGAGAAAGATACACATCATCATAGCCTTTTTATTTGGAAGAATCACTGGTACAAGCATTATGAGCAGACAAAGTATGATGTGAAAAATGTCCAGCAGACGGTATCCTATACTGTGAGGGCGGAGGGAACAATCACGACCATCAACACAACCTACGCCTATGAAGACACCATCATGTTAGAGGCTTGGCTGGTTGACGGTGTGCGTTATGCACCCGGCGCACAGGTGGAAATCACCGGCAACAGCATTATCATGCCTGTGTATCGTACTACTTCGAAACTGGTTAAAAAGACGGTAGAGACGAGCACGACCGTTGGCACATTCTCCGCCAACTACAGTACGACTTGTAAAGCTGTAATCACTACACAGAATGGCAATGTAATTACGGGTAACCTAACTAATTATTGCGTTCAGAGTGGTAGTTGTAACGAGAAATATCCGACAATGGGTAGCGAAGCAGCAGCAAAAGCGGCAGCCGAGGCAGATGCAATACCTAATGTAGAAGGCTACACTAAGACCTCTGAAGCGGTCACAGCCGGAACAAATCGCGATTTCAGCGAATCCAAGTGGGTGCAGGACGGTGACGCAATTATGGACGGCGAGACGACCACAACAACAGTCGTTTACGACGGAGAAGGAAATGTTATCGGCTAAGAGAGGAGCGCTTGCATGAAACAAAATATTCAATCGCTCCTACGGCGGTTGGGGGCGCTGGCAGCAGCTTTGCTGCTGGTCACCCTGCTGCCCCTGTCGGCACTGGCATTGGAGGGAACCACCGGAACCCTCCAATGGAAACTCAATGGCGGTGTTCTGGTTATCACTGGCTCCGGTGAAATCCCGGACTATACCGACTCTCGTATGGCACCTTGGCACTCTGTGGCCGACGCTGTGACCCGAATTGTGGTGGGGGATGGAATTACCCGTGTGGGAGAATTGGCCTTTTACGGCTGCCAGAACGCCACCACAGCGCAGCTGAGCAGCACGGTCGCGGAAATCGGTGGCCGGGCATTCAAAGACTGTAAGAAACTCAGCCGCATTGATCTGCCCAGTGGCTTGAAGATCATTGGAGATGCTGCCTTTGACTCCTGCGAAAGCCTCAAGACCATTGCCCTGCCTGAGGGCTTGCAGTCCATCGGAGACTATGCGTTCAACTGGGCCGGACTGACCAGCATCACCATACCCAGCACGGTTACGGATATGGGCATGGTGGCCTTTGCCTATTGCCAGCGACTGGTTCGGGCAAAGGTGCTGAGCCCTCTGGTCAAACTGCCTGACTGGACGTTCTACGGCTGTACGGCGTTGAAAGATCTGTCTCTGCCTGAAACGGTGGAGCAGACTGGCGAAAAATCTCTGGATGAATGTAACCGGTTGACTACCATCTACTATGATGGCAAAGCTGACCTGATTCCTCAAAGTCCGGAAAATGGATTTACCATCCAGCAAAAACCTACGCAGGAGTACCCTCAAACCACGGTCAGCTCCAAGAGCGATCTGGCATCCAGCGAGACCATTCAGGTGACAGAAAGCGATGGTGCTACCATTACTGAGATCGTCAAAACAGATTACAGCTTCATTCTCAACGGCGAAACCATCAAGCCCGACGATTTGGACGATATTACCGTGACAGATCAGGATGATTTCCAGGTGGATACTTCTGTAAGCACCACCATTTCGGCTACCGTAAAGGATGAGACCGGCTGGACACAGGTGGCAGAGGGCGTTTCCAATGCTGCAGGCCGGGAAGATGGGGACACACTGAAAGCGGAAATCCATCTGCCTGATCCTATCCTGCCCGGTGAAGATCTGAAAGATCTGGCTCGAAAAGATGCAGAAGTGACAATTTCGACTCCCGATGGAAGTAGCTGGAAATTTCTGGGTACCGATTTGAAAAAGAATGATTTTGAAGATCGGGACTACAATTTGGAATATTCCGTGGAAAAGATGGAGGAAAATACCACTGGCATTCCCGGAAGCAGCATTTACAAGCTGGATTTCAAAGACGAGATCGAATTTAATGCACGGGTAGGCGTTCCTGTTATGGTTGACGACAACCGACAGTATGCTTCCCTATACCACAAGGTCAATGGCAAGCTGGAATTGGTGCAGACGGTTATGGTCGGTATGGACTCCAGAGCATGGTTTGCATTGGCTGCTGTGGATCAGGAGACGGAGTATTATGTGGCCATCAATGTGGATGGCATCGACAAGGATACGGCAATCATCCCCGATGACCTGTTGGCTGAATATGGCGGTAGTACCTTGACGGACTCCAATGGCATTCAGTATGAGATTACCGGACGGAAATCCTCCTGGGGCATGGGCTTGGGTACGGTCACGCTGATTATGGTGGCAGTGCTGGTAGGCTGTGCCTTGGTGATCGGTGTGGTTATGTACACCATGAACCGGCGTAAGCTGCCGCAGAATATGACAAGAGCATAAGTTTCCGCCGCAGGGAAATTCCCTGCGGCGGTACTTTTTTGAGTGTAAAAAATTCCGGAAGCCTTGGATGGCTTCCGGAAAGATCAATTTTCGGCAGAGGGGAGCTTGCTGCGCCGTCTGCGGCGGCGGGAACGTTGCTGGTTGTCCTCCGGGTCGGCCTTTTCTGCACGACGGGCATAGGCTTCGGCGGCATCGGAAGTGGCCTCATAAGTCAGGCGGCTGACTCGGACGGTGCCATCGGGCTGGTCAGACAGGCGGATTCGAATGAGGAATTTTCCATGCTCCGGACAGGAGGCAAGATCCATGTACCGATGACCCGGTTGGGCAAACCAGCGACTGCCCAGCATACGACCATCACAAAAAGGACACTTGTTTTCCTCGCCGGACATGGCAGCCAGAGCTGCCCACTTATCGGCATACCCTCGGTGGACACTGCGGCAGATGCAACCAGGGATCTCAGCCCCGTGGAAGCCGTTCTCATGGCTTTTCAGAGCTGCCCCATATTCCTGTATACCGCGGGGCAAATCCAGCATGGCGCAAATCAGCGCCGTGTGGTAGGCATCGCCCAAAGCGTCGTGAGCAGGACGGGAAGGCTCGATCTCAAACATTTCCATGGCGGTTTTCAGCGCTTTCTGAGAGGAAGAACCATCGGTCTGCGCATTAAAGATCATTTGGGCATTATACCAACGCTCTACCCAGGCAGTTTCCAGCCCGTGCAACTGTAAATTTTCTCGTAAAATGCCGATATCGTCAAAACCCCAGGTCAAAAAGATAAAATCATCCCCACACCAGGCTTTAAACTGCTCCATGGCTTCGGGGAAAGGAATGCCTTCTTCACGGAGGCGATCTTCCTTAATGCCGGTGAGTTTGCTGACCCGGCGATTCAAACGGCGAAAGTATTTGGGCTTCACTATCACCTGAAATTCATCAGTGACCATCTGATCTGCTGTTACTCGAACGGCGCCAATCTGAATGATTTCGCCCCGGATCTGCACAGGCAGCACCTTCTTAGCAGTAGGCGAGCCGGGCCAGGGCTGGTTCCATTCCATATCTAAAACGATGTAATCCATCTGTGTAAACGACCTTTCTTTGT
>CAZHPO010000011.1:0-21966 GCA_964534615.1 uncultured Oscillospiraceae bacterium | reverse complement strand
TACTCCCTCAAACAGCAATTCCGGCTATGTAACGCACGGTGGTTTTATGCCCATCAACAATGCGATTTGTACGCTCAAAGCTGACGGTTTTCGTGTTTTGTGTGGGACAGCTGTTCTTGACCATCTGGCCGCCGACACTGCCGGCCTCACGGGAGGTCAGGTGACCGTTGTAGCCCTGCTTCAGGTCGACACCTACCTCGTTGGCAGCCTGCATCTTGAACTTATCCATGGCCTCACGAGCCTCAGGAATGTTGATCTGATTGTTGTTCTTCATAATCATTCTCTCCTTTTCACTTTCGCTTGGCGTTTTCTTTCGCCGCACACATAGCTTTGCCTGATTTGGAGAGAATATGATTGTTTCTTTTCGGAAAAGGGCGCAATTTGTGGAAAATCAAATTTTGGGCGTATCGGAACGGCCTTTCGGTGGATGCGTGAAACTCAGAAGATTACCGATGGTAATACAGACCAGAGCAGCGATCAGCGTCCACTGACCGCCGTTGGCAAAAATAGTAAGGCAGAGAAAAATAATACCGGCGATCAATAGACCAATACGGCTGATCAATTGCAATTTTTTAACAAGATCCACCTGACTTACTCCTTCACTTTGATGAAGTTGATCATGGCCTGAAATTGAATAGAGAGCATTTGCCCTAATTCTTCCACAGAGAATTGACAGGCTTTTGTAGCGCACAATGCGCCAATGCCAAAGGTGTAGATCCACACATTTTCAAAGAGGACTTTGGCATCTTCTGTGCTGAGGGAATAATCGTGGCATATGGCTTCGATGCACAAATCTGCGGTAGCACCCAGTTTTCCGTATATATCATCAAAGGTGAGCGTATCATCATTTTCCTGCATAAACAGCAACTGATACAGTTTTGGCTCCTGAACGCCGAATAATACCATCTTCATGCCGATGTGCTTAAAAAGAGGCATTTGCTGTAAATGCTCCGGGGTGAAGCTTTCGAATTTCTTCATGGCAGCAATTCGAACTTCATCCTGCACTTCTTTCATGGAGTTAAAAATGGTAAAAATGGGACGGGCGGAACTGCCCAGCGCATTGCCCAGAGCTTGGGCGGTCAGGGCATCAATACCGTTTTTGGATACGACACCCAAGGCGGCAGCGACGATTTCATCTTTGGTAAATTTTGGCTTTGGTGGCATGGAAGATCCTCCTGAAATATAGCATATTCTAAAATATATATTTTACATTGTACAGTTTATTATATTCCGGACGGGGAATTTGTCAAGAGAACCAATGAGATTTCATCAATAATTTATAAAAGGTCTCCCTTATTGGGAGACCTTAAAGACACTGTGTTTTCCTTTGGAACAAATGTGTGCCACGGCAATGGCTACAGCGCCCAGCGTTTCCCAGATCATATCCATCATGGTGTCGTGCAGACCAATATCGATATAACCGGGAAGGGGGGAACCATTTACCAGAACCTCGGAGATATCACCGATAAAGCCGGTGGCGCCCAATTGATCGCCCAGCAGATAGGAATGAAACCCAGAAATCAGTGTATCCTGCTGCATATCCATACCCCAAAAGCTGTCTGCTGCAAATTCACAGAATTCCCAAAGAACGGAGATGGCCATGGAGAAGCACAGAGCGAACAGGGCTGCCATAAGGACATTTTTTGTGGTTTTATCTTCGTACCGCTGGAAAATAAAAAGACCGACCAGCGCAAACATCACGCCACCCAGACCGTGGAGCAGTTTATCCCACCAGCCTAGAATATAGTATAGATTGTGGCACTGTCCCAACATGGGACCAAGGGCGTAAAACAGAGAAATCAGATAGACCGGCAGCGTGAGCCTGAACCGAAACAGACCCTCCGCACTTAGGGGGATCAGCAACAGAAAAAAGGTCGTGATCGCCATGGGCAGGCGACTGTATTGCCCCTTTGATACCACCATGATAATGGTGCCAATAGTAAAAAGTTCGCAAAGGATCAGAGCAATCCAGCGAAGAATATGCTCTTTTTTTGACATTTCAGCACCTCCCGGCTGCGTATTGCTTTTTTGTGTGAAATTTTTTCCACAGGCAGTGTGCTATGACAGAGACCACAGACATACCTACCGTCAGGATGATCGAGAACCAGAACAGGGGAGAACTGGGATCAGAAATGCTCATGCCCAGCAAAGTTGCGGCAATCGTTCCGGGTACCATGCCCAGAAAACTGCCCAGCATATATTTTCCGAAGGGCATGGAAATGGCTCCGAAATACATACTCACCAGATCGCCGGGCAGACAGAATATGACCCGCAGAAAAAAGGAAAGGAAAAAGTGATCCTGGGATTGTTCGCCGAAAAGAGCAGAAAATTTTGGATATCTGGCTTCCAGCCTGTGTACCAGATCTACGCCAGACAGGTGCCCTACCCAATAGGGAATGGCCAGCTCCACAGCCACACCGATAAAATTGACAATGATGGCCCAGCCGGGAGAGAACAGAAATCCACCCAGCACATTCAACACAATGATGGGAAAAACCACCGTCATGGATTTAAAAGCGTACAGGGCCACCAAGAATAAGGCAGCCAGCAGGGGCATATTGGGAGCAAAATTTTTCAGACTTTCTGCAGTGATCTCGGTGCCGGACAGCAGGAAAATGACCATGAGTATCAAACAGAGGATCAGCGGTAGAAATCGCACTGCGGTTAATAAGTATTTCTTTTCACGGCCCATGAGAGTGCCACCATCCTTTGTAACTTTGTGAATATTATGCAAGAACTGCTTCAACTATACCTCAACTGCAGTTCAACATTTGTTGAAATTTGCCAGTCGGTTTTTATTTCTTTGCCAATAAGCTACTTTATGATATACTCATTACATTGAAAACACATTGAAAAGAATAAAAGAAAGGATTATCGCCATGAAATACGATTTTGATACCGTGATCGACCGTCGGGGGACTTTTGCCATGAAATGGGAACTGGAAAAACCGGGAGATGCCTTTGGCATTCATGCAGCTGCGCTTGGACCGGACACCATTCCCATGATGACGGCGGACATGGATCTGCAATCTCCGGAACCGGAGGTCAGAGCCATGCACACTGTGGCAGACCATATGATGTACGGCTACTCCACGGAAAAAGCAGACGATCGCTATGCAGCCTCTCTTTGCCGGTGGCTTGCAGATCGCCATGACTGGCAGATCCGCCCGGAGGAAGTGGTCTGCTCCCACGGCACTTTTGGGGCATTGACCCATGTGGCACACATGATGGCAAAACCGGGGGCGTGCGTTATACCCCATTTTTGAAAGCCTGCGACGATCCATCCAACGCAATCTGCCTGGTGGGAATCAACAAGAGTTTTAATATGGCGGGTCTGTCCTGCTCAAATGCGATCATTCAGGATCAGGCACTGCGTCAACGGATCCTGGCAGACTATCCGTTTACGATGCCTTCACCGTTTGCGATTGCCGGCCATATCGCTGCCTATACCGAGGGGGACGAGTGGATGGATCAAGTTTGCCGGTATATCGAGGAAAATATTGATTTTGCACTGGATTTCTTCGCCAGAGAAATGCCAAAGCTGAAAATTTGGAAACCAGAGGGAACCTATTGCCTATGGATGGATTTTCGGGAATATGGACTGACCGACGAGCAAGTGCATCACCGAATTTATGACCAGGCCAACGTGCTGTTGCAGGACGGCACGGTCCATGACCCGGTGGAAGGGCAGTGCTTCCAGAGAATGTGCCTGCCCTGTGCCCGCAGCGTGCTGGAAACCGCTTGCCGCCGGATCGCAGAGGCTTTCCGAGATGTATAATTAGAAAGAAAACCAGCCGACTTTCGGCTGGTTTTCTCAGTTGTTTTGATTGTCGATCACAGCGTCAATAGCCAGCACGGTGGCGAGTGCCAGAAGTTCGTTGCTGGAGTCAGAGATTTGTAACTGGTAGCTGTCACCCCAGGTCATCCATTCCTTGCTGATGGAGGCGATAAAACGGCCGGATTGACAAATCTCGTATTCGTGTTCCCAAAATTCTCCCTCAACCTGCCAGTCAAGACCTTTAATACGGTATCGGGGACGTAAAAAAGAAAACTCTTTGACCACTTGTGCGACTTCCTGACCATCGATGAATACGCAGTAGCGGGGCATCCAGGTCAAAAGTTGTTGCTCAATGTAGGCAACTTCCTGGCCGTGCATGTTGTACACATGGAGCTTTTTGCCCAGTGAGAACACCTCGCCTTGGACAAAATATCGATCTACACCAGCAGCATCTTTGACGGAAAACTTGTCACCCCAGGAGAAAACTTTTTGTTTCATGTACAGTTTCATGGTAAATCGCCCCCTTTTCTCTATGACCATTATAGGATATTTTGCCTGAATTGACAAGTCGTTTTAAATCATAACCGAAAAAATTTTTAAAATTTAGAAAATAACTATTGACAAATCGGGATTGTCACGCTATAATAACCAAGCGCCTGGACGATTAGCTCAGCTGGCTAGAGCATCCGCTTGACGTGCGGAAGGTCATAGGTTCGAGTCCTATATCGTCCACCATGGAGAAACCACATCGTTTGATGTGGTTTTTCTTTTTTGTGATGGTACTTGTGGCGAAACTCGAACCGGTTCAATGCAATAGTCCGGTGGACTGTTGCTTGCCGTCGGCTGGACGGCGGCGACACATTGATTGAATCGAGTCCTATATCGTCCACCAGATAAAACCTTGCTTTCCTTGATTGGATGGCAGGGTTTTTCCATAAAAAGGAGCGTTGTAAGTTTGTTTATAAGTAACCGTTAAGCAGGCGGTTTTCTTGACATTGCTTTCCGGCGGCATTATAATATATTTATTTTAGGGGGGATTGGTATGAAGGAAAGGCTGGTTCAATTACTCAATGCGGATAAATCCTGTGCGAACAGTAGGGATATTGCGATGTACGAGTTTGGCTTGTCGAGAGATAAGCATTATGATGTTCTGGTTGTTGCGCCCGGATGGAAACCCACCCGAATCATGGCTGACGACGATGTAGAAATCACCTGTACAAAGGAACACAGCTATATTTCTGGGTACGAAGTAAAGGGAAAAGACTTTCTCCTGGGCTGGATACAGTGTTCAGCAGGTGCCAGCAGCTTAATTGATGAATTGTCCACCTGTGCATATCTGAACTTTGATAAGATGGTGTTTGTGGGCGCTGTTGGCAGTCTGGTGCCGGAAATCGGTTTGGGCACGCTGTGTACCCCGGAATGGAGTATCTCCGGAAACCTGGCTAACGGGTACCTGCTGGAAGATATGCGGCAATACAAGCCATTTGGAAAAGTCTATCCCAATGCCCCATTCTTTGTACAGCAAGTGGTGGAGCGTTATCCGGAAATGATCCAGGCACCGGTATTTTGTACGGACTCCATTGTTTGTGAGTATTCCCATTTGGATTTTATCAGGTCATTTGGTGCAAAGCTCATTGAAATGGAAACCAGCTCCTTCTATCTGATGGCAGATTTGATGGACAAACCTTCCATTGCACTCATGGCGGTATCGGACAACTCTGCCAATGGAGATCCCTTGGTAGGGCGTACCGAGGAACAAAAGAGACTCTATAACATCACCCGGAAGCGTGTCATTCCGAATATTATTACAGATATCGCAAAAATGCGGCTGTGATACACCGGCCACACAAAAACCCCGAAGCTGTTCCTGATTGGGAACAGCTTCGGGGTTGATATCGAAGATATTTCATGCGGATATTTGAAGCCCAGAGAAATTGGTTTTCTCTGGGCTTCTTTGTGTTTCGTTGTCTGGATCCATGTGTTTTGTACATCCAAAACCAACCCAAAGAGAAACGAATAAAATGTGGGGGCTAATTGACTGAAAAATACCCAGGGACTTAATTAAGCCTTTGACTGAGCGGCTGGTTTTGATGATGTACTGTTTTGCAAGAACTGTTCTACCTGGACTCTGGTGTGCAAGGATGGAATCGCACCATATTCCTGCACAGTCAGCGCAGCCATGGCATTTGCAAACTGTACGCATGCACGCAGGGGTTTGCCTTCCGTCAAAGCAACGGCCAATGCACCATTGAAACTATCTCCGGCAGCGACTGTATCCACTGCCTTGACGCAGTAGGCAGGAACGACCTCACAGTCATTTTCTGTACAGATCAGCGCACCTACTTCTCCCAGCGTGGCAATGCAGGTTCCCACACCCAGCTCGTTCAGGTGTCTGGCGGCTGCGATTTGCTGCTCAAGGGTGTCTGTAGGCATTCCACTTAAAATGGCCAGTTCTGTTTCATTCGGTGTCAGATAACTGACTTTCGACAAAATCTCCGGCTCCAACGGTACAGCGGGAGCGGGGTTGAGCAGAACTTTTACGCCATATTGGTGGCAGCGGCGGATGATTTCTTTGGTCACATCCAGACGCATTTCCAGCTGCAAAACCACCAATTGGCTTTCTCGCAGCAGAGGATCGATCCGCTCCAGTTCATCGAAACCAAAGACGTGATTTGCAGAAGGGATCACAACAATCCGATTTTGTCCTTCTGCGTTGATTTGCACCTGTGCCACGGCAGTGGGCTGTGTACAGGATAAGACATATTCATCGCTGACATTGGCTTCTTTCAAAATTTTCCGAAATTGTTCGCCGTTGGCATCGTTGCCTAACATTCCTGCCATCTGCACCTGAGCTCCCAGCCGTGCAATGGAAATGCATTGATTGGCTCCTTTTCCACCCGGAAAGAACTGGATGGATTGACCGATCAAAGACTCTCCTTCTTTGGGAAAACGCTCCATTCTGGCGACCATATCCATTACAAATGAGCCAACAACTGTAATCATTGCTGCTCCTTTCTCAGTGCGCTTCCAAGAGCACCGTTGGGGTGGAAAGCATAGAAATCCTGACGGGTGAAATTCCGTGCAGCGCTGACAGCCACAGCCAGTGCATCGCCAAGTACGAGGGTCATGGTGCTGCTGTTGGTTGGAGCCAGATTCAATGCATCGGCTTCCGGAATGGAAGGAATCGGCAGCAGAAGATCACACTCTTTTGCCAGTGTGGAGTTGCGTCCGGAGGTCATTGCCACCAATGTGCTGCCAATGTTTCGCAGAGGTTTGATATTTTGGGTTACTTCGATGGTGTTGCCGCTGTTGGAAATGAGAACCACCAGATCGTCTTTGGTGATCATACCCAAATCACCATGGCAGGCTTCTGTACCGTGTACAAAGATAGAAGTTGTGCCGGTGCTGGCGAAGGTGGCGGCCAGCTTGGATCCGATGTGTGCGCTTTTTCCAACGCCCAGGAAAACCAGTTTGCCTTTGCAGCGGAGGATTGCTTCTGCCACTGCTTCATGCTCTGGGCCAATGATTTGATACAGCTGTTCAACGGCATCTTTTTCTGCAAGGACAGCCGTAGCGATTCTATTTTGTAGTTCCATAATTGCTCCATTCTGGCATGGTTCCCTGCACCTGCAGGGAACCATGCCTGTTGTTACGGTGGAAGATGTTCTTATTTGAACACCACTTCGATTTGTGATACGTTGTATACCGGTGTCCATTCGGATACCATGATCCAGATCCGCTGGCCGCCGTGATCCGACAGCTGCTGGCAGGTGAATGCACCGTAAGCACTGCGCATATCGCTGGAGGTGCTGAGGATGGTTTCCGGTGCGGAGAACGTGCCCCAGGGTGTATCTGCCGTGCGATAAACGATATTGCTGCCGCTCTGATAAATTGCAAGATATTTGCCCAAATACTCGTTGTATGTAACACACATCTCACCACAGGGCAGATCGATCACATATGCGCTGTCACGCTGTTTGATATAGCGTAGGCCGTTGCTTCCGCTGCGCCAGATCGGTTCGTTGATGGCGTCATATCCGGCAAAATACTCGTAGGCTTCAAAGTCCTCAATTTGATCCTGCTTTACACGACCCAGCTTGACACCGCCGGAACGACCACCTTGCAGGCCATACAGATAGATATATTCCCCAACCTTCAGCGGATAGATTTGAGAGAAATTGGGGGCAATGCCCTCGACTTCATTTTCGTCTTTGGCCTGCCAGACAAGACTCTGTACCTGGGTCCAGGACTGGCCGCCATCTTCGCTCTTGACCACACGGTTGCAGTATACGCCCCAACCGCCGGTTGCAGGGAAGGCGTTCTTGTCGATTTCCATGTAGAACAGGTAGGTGGTGCTACCTACCATCACAGCACCGGTGGGAATACAGGTGTGGGTCAATGGGGTCTTTACCTTATCACCCTTCAGCAAAGGCGTGATCGCACTTGCACCCGGTGTCAACTGTGCGGCAACGCCGGTTTCGCCAGGGCCGGTAATGGTCAATGCGCCGGTAAATGCGATCCCCTCTGCATAGGTGCTCTGGTCGGTATAAAGCGCTACATTGCTGCGCCAGTTGCCGGAGAAGTTGGCGGCTGCATAGGTGTCGCCAAATAGAAAGGTCAGTCGTCCGTTTTCTTCATCATAATAGGGGATGCCCAAATCAGTGCCATAGACATTGAAACGGGAGTATGTATCGGTAAAACCTGCTTGTCCGGTGACTTGACCGACTTTGCGAACATATAGAAGTGCGTCGGAACGGCTGACAAAGGCATCCGCCGGGATAGACAGGGTGTCATTGCTCACGGTTGGTTCCTCCGTTGGTCCTGCGGTTGTACCGGGATTGCCGGTACAACCTGTAATAAGCATTGCTGCAATCAAAAACAGCGAAATCGCAAATCGTTTCATTTTCGATATCCTTTCTTCCTGGATGTCAACGGAACACGATTTCAAACTGTGACACATTGTAGATCGGCCACCATTCCGAAACCATGATCCAAATTCTCTTTCCGCCCTGGTCGGACATTTGCTGACAGGTGAATGCACCATACCCCAAGTACACATCCGTAGCGGTTTTTAAAATTGTTTCCGGCTTAGAGAAAGTACCCCAGGGGGTGTCTGCCGTGCGGTATACGATGCTGCTGCCGGTTTGATAAATTGCCAGGTATTTTCCCAGATATGCGTTGTATGTGACACACATTTCGCCACAGGGCAGATCAATCACATAGGCACTGTCACGCTGTTTGATATAGGCCAGGCCGCTGGAACCACTGCGCCATTTGGCACTGCCTTGATCATCCAGACCGGTAAAATACTCGTAGGATTCAAAATCTTCGATTTTTTCCTGGGCAACACGACCCAGCTTTACACCGCCGGAACGTCCGCCGGGGATGCCGTAGATATACACATAACCATCATCGGCCTTCAAGGGGAAAATCTGAGCGAAGTTGGGGGCAACGCCCTGTACACCATCCTCAGTCTGTGCTTGCCAGACCAGACCTTCTACTTGCGTCCAGCTTTCTCCGTGATCTTCGCTTTTTAAAACACGGTTGCAGTAGACACCCCACTCGCCGGAATCCAGAAAACCATTTTTATCGATCTCCATGTAATACAGGTAGGTGGTATCACCGATCATAACAGCCCCTGTGGGAATACAGGTGCTGAGACCTGATGTGGACACCGTTTTGCCGTGGAGCAAAGGAGCGGAATTGGCTCCCGGAGTCAACTGCACGGCCTGACCCGTTGACGAGCAGCCCTGCGCAGTGAGTGCGCCTTCAAATGCGATGCCTGTAGAATAATCCTTCTGATTGGTATAAAGTGCCACATTACTGCGCCAACCGCCGCCGTCCGTGCTGGAAAAAGTGTCTCCAAAGATGGTGTAGAGTCTGCCCAGCGTTTCATCGTAATAGCAGAACCCCAAATCTGTGGCACCAACGGAAAAACGGCTTTCGGTGTTGGTAAAAGCAGAGGCGCCTGTCACCTTGCCTACTTCACGAACGTACAGCAAAGAGTTGGAATAATTGGGAATCACATCAGCAGGGATCGTGTCCTCGGTTGTGGTGCTCGGCGTTGTTTCTGGCATAGTTGCACAGCTGCATAAAACAAGCGTGCAGGACAAAAGGAGTGCTAGGAGCTTTTTCTTCATATTGATCTCCCATTTTAGATATTGGCGTTCGGGATCTCATATCCCGAACGCCGTTGGATCATCTTATTTCTTCTTCTTGATCACCAGAACCACGGCCACAGCGACCACGGCGATACCGCCAATCACTGCAACGTAGATCCAGAGGTTGCTTCCTTCGTTTTCGGGAGCCTCAGGTGTTGGGTTAGGAGTGGAGGGAGCGGTAGTGCCACTGACAGTGACCTTCACATCACAGCTGCCGCCAGCGGTGGTGACGGTAAAGGTGTGTTCGCCGTTTTCCAGCGTTGCCAGGAATTCCTTGGAGATGGTAATGGTGTCCTTGGAGGGATTGATGGACCAATATTTGCTGTCAACAGCGGTGCCGTTACAGGTGATGGACTGAGGATCAAGTGCCTTCAGATCTACCAGAGCGAATACATCGGCGGCCTTTTCCTTGTTAAATGTCAGACCGGTGCTCAGGTTTTCGGGTGCTTCCGGTGTTGCCCACAGCACCAGACTTACATTGTCCACATACAGAGCATCGCCGTCCTGAGCCTGATCGGTGGGCAGCAGGAAACGCATGGAATTGTAGGACAGCAGGGCGGTGTTGGCAACAAAGGTCATCTCAACACGAATCCAGCCTTCTTCCAGATCGGTGTAGTGAATGTCCCACTGATAATCGCCGTCACCGGTGGTTTGGGTGGGCTTGGAGTTGTCAAGTGCAATCTTCAGCATCTGCATATTGGATGCGGAAACAAAGCTCAGATTGATATCGGCACCCTGGTAAACGCTGATATCCTTGACATCCAGCTTGTAGTCAAATTTGAAAGTCAGCACATCGCCGGCCTGAATGGTGGGGGAGATGAAAGCAAATGCGGAAGAATAGGAGCTCTTTTGGTTTTTCTGCAGGCGCAGAACCTTGTTGCCGTTCATGTTCACGATCACACCGGGGTCATCGTAGGAAACGTTGGAACCCCAGCCTTCCACCTGCTCCAGAGAGAAGGCAAAATTCTCGTCGAACATTTCAAAATCGCCGCCGACCAGGGTTTCCTGCATCAGGTAGCCATCGGTATTTTCGGGCAGGGCGGGCTTGGATTGACGGATCACCAGTGTCAGCAGGTACTCGGTATCACCTGCGGTGACGATGATGGGATTCTCGCCGGAGGCCAGGCCATCGGCATACTCATTTTTAAAAGTGACCACGCCATTGGCATAGGTATAATCCAAGCCATCTTCCAGAGTGTAGCCGGCCTTTTCTGCCAGCGTAACAGTGTCAGCACCATTGGGAATCGTAACGGTCAGTGCTGCGCCGGAGCCTGCAATATATTCGGCAGACAGTTCGGTGCGGTCGGGTTCTGCCTGAACCAGCTTCAGAGACAGATTGTCCACATACAGCACGCTGCTGCCCATGGTGTTACACCACATCTGAATAGAGTCAACGCTGTCCTTTGCGATGTCCACGGTAATGCTGTAATGCAGCCAGCCATCATCCAGCTCGGTGCAATTCTGCCAGCCGCCATCATAAATGCGGATGTCGTTGTACTGGTTGTACAGGTTGAAGCCCACGTTGTCCGTGGTGAAATCGCCTACGGGCTTCAAATCCATGCTCAGCTCATAGGTGCCGGCAGGAACAGTGGTGCCGTCGGCGTACAGGTCAGCAAAAAAGCTGGCAAAAGCGCCGCTGGAATGTTCCAGAACCAACACGTTATTTCCGTCGATGTTCTTGATTTTTGCGGGAGAATCGCCAGAGTCGTTGCCAAAAGTTGCCACAGGATAGGAGACACCCCAATCGATATTCAGGGTCTTCTCGGTCTCGCCATCTGCCAGAATGCCGTCCATGGTACCGTTGTTATATACAAGGTTTTCGGAAGCCTCGGCAGCCTTGACAGCCTTGGGGCAGATGGAGACAACCATCAGCAGGCATAGCATCATTGCTACAAATCGTTTCATGTTTTTGTCCTCCTTGATATGTTGGTTATTTATAGGCCATGCGGCCATTGGGTACGATGAATATCTTACTTTTCAAATTCGATTTTTCCGGTGCGACACAGAACTTCTTCATCCACTGGAAGCCGGTGAGTCACATCCGCAATGGGTTCAAAAGGCTTGTGGGGCTCGGTTTGATACCAGTAGGCGGTGGTGCTCCAGTCATCACTGCGGTGGTTGGCGTGACCGTGTTCGATGGTGACTCGAATATCTTTTTCAAACATTACAGGATCTTGGATATGATAGCGGTAGTATGTAATTTTGCCTTTCCAATTATCCCGACCGCCCAGAATCAGTCCGTGATAGGGAGCGTTGTATTCCTGGGTGGGACACCAGGCCATGTTTACATAGTCTTCGGTTCCTGTACCATTGATGGTTGGTTGAGTGTCTCCATCGATGAAGATCATATCGTCGCCTTCACCGGGCCAATCCCACAGTCCGGACGGGTTCAGATTGTGGATGTTTACGTTACATCCGCAGTAATGTCCCGTTCCTTCCGCTTGCAATACCAGGTAGTTGTTGCGACCATCCAGATTTTCACCTTCAAAACACCAGGCGTTATGATCCTCGTTTTGGGGATCCGGGGTACCGGCAGTGGGACATTCCCGATGCCATTGGGCGTGGAAACGCAGCATATCCTCAGGCAGCGTGTCGTATGTTTCGTAGTCCACATAGTAATACAGGATCAGCACAGTGTCGCATTCATTGGTCACGGTGATCCGGGCACCGTTGCCGTAGGGCATGGGCCACCAGCTGTTCATGCCCTGACCGTCCTGGGGACTCATTTGAAGGGGCGCAGAGACAAAATTCTTCGTGATGCCGTGCCCTATACCAAAAAAGTCACCTAATGGCGCCTGAACAGAGGGCGTTTGCTCTCCGTCCCAGTACATCCGCAGTACAATTTTTCTGTGAGCGTACTTTTCTACCTGAAATCCCTCGTTTGCCAAGGTCATCCAAATGTGGCGGATGCATCCGGCTCCAGTCAAGTCAGCCAAGGTAAAAGTGTCGCCGGGCTGGATGTATTTACGGTCATCATTTCCACCGGTGGGGTCATAGCTGGAGACCCTTCTGCGCTTTCCCTGTCGTTTTTTTGCGATTTCATCCATTTGAAACATTTGTTAATTCCTCTCTTATTTCAATCCTGTTGTGGCAATACCTTCCAGAATTTTCTTTTGGAAGATCATATAGATCACCAGCGGAATCGCAATGGAGATCAGCGATGCTGCCACGACAACGCCGTAGTCGCCTGCGTAAGCGTCACTCAGCACTCTGATGATCTGGGTGACCTGTGCAATATTGGAATTTCCGGAGACCGTCAGTGTGGGCCACATGAAGCTATTCCAATAACCCATGAATACGCTGATGCCAATGACGATCATCGGAGTGGTGCTCATGGGCCGGAAAATATACCAAAATGTGCCAAAATGTCCCAGTCCATCCAGCAAAGCAGCGTCTTCCAGGCTTTTTGGAATGGATAAGAAAAACTGTCGGAAATAGAAAATGTTGTATGCACTTACAACACCCGGAATGATCAGAACCCAAACTGTATCCACCATTTTCAGCAAATTAACAACACGGATAGAGGTGAGCAAAATGGTGATTCCGGGAATGAACATGGTGATCAGCACATACCACCATATTGCCTTTTTCAAAGGAAATTCCATACGTGCAAATACGTATCCTGCCAACATGTTGATAAATAGGGACAAGACAGTTGCCACAACGGAGACAAACAGCGTTACCAAAAGGCTTTGGGTAAAGTTGTAACCGTTCAGGGTCATGGTGAATACTTTTTTGAAGTTTTCCAGCGACCAGTTCTTCGGCAAGAATTTATTAGGGATGGCGAATAGCTCTGTGCGGTCTTTAAAGGCAGCAGGAAGCATCCAGATGATTGGAAAGAGGATGATGGCAATGGTCAGCATGGTCAAAAATGTTTTTGCCAGCTGTATCATGCGCTTTTTGGCGCCTAGTCTGTTCATATTCCCACCTCACTCTCCGGATTTTTCAGACCTTACGGTCTTAAACACAATAATGTTAATGGTCATGATCAAAATCATCACCAGCAGGGCACCTGCAATGGTTACGTTTTGCGGCCTTCCCGGATCACGGAAAGAATTATACAGATACATGACCGGCGTTAACGTGCCCTCCATAGGACCGCCGCCTGTTACCATAAAGGGAATTTCAAACATTTGCAGATTGGCGGTGACCAGACTGATGCATACCAGAACGAAGTAGTTTTTCATATTGGGAATGGTAATGAACAGGGTCTGGTGCAGGAAGCTTGCACCATCCAGAGAAGCTGCTTCGTACAGGTTTTTGGGAATCTGCAAAAGTCCTGCATACATGATCAGACTTTGATAGCCAAAGTTCAACCAGATGGTAATGGCCACAATGATAGCGTATGGCCAAATGCCCTCTACAGCAAACGCAATGGGATCTTTTCCAGCGCCGATCAGCAGCGAAGTAAACAATCCACCGCCGTAGTTGATCAGCAGATTGAAGATAACAGCAGCAACAATGCCACTGATGAAGAATGGGATAAAGATGCAGGCACGGGCGAAATAACCCAGCCGATTGCTCAAGCTGCGCAGCAGCAATGCAAACAGGAATGTCAAAATCATGGTCAGTGTCACAATAATGACCGTCAGTAGCAGCACATTGCGGAAGGATTTGACAAAAGAGGGGGTCTTGAGTACATAAATAAAATTGTACAGTCCTACAAAGTCACCACTGCTGTAATCCTGAAAACTGCGAATAATGGCCATCACCAGCGGCCACATGACAAAAATCGTCAATAATACCAGTGCTGGTGCCAGCATAAGATAGGCAGATTTTTTATAGCGGTAGCGGAAGCGGTCGGCAGCTTTTTGTGCCGCCCGCTCCTTTGAAATCGTTTTTTCCATGTTTAGTCACCCAACCGGGGATTTTCGCCAATGTCCGCTCTGCTCAAAACCGCTGCAATATCGCTCTTGCAGGTTTTTATGGCTTCGGTATAAAGGCTTTCGAAATCAGAACTTGGTGCATAGATCGCCATGGTATCAAACAGCTTCATGACGGCAACAGTCACGTCCCAGGAGAACAGCGGTTCAGGCTTGGCAGTGTTGGATACGGCTGTGATCACAGAAATCCATTCTTCGTTTACGATCTTGCTGCTCTGATCGATATATGCCTGAACGCTTTTGTTGACGGCAGTTTTGGAATAGTGAGCGGCTTCGAAGAAACCGGCCGTCCGCTCTGCGCTTTCGCAGAACATCCAATTGATGACGGCTGCTGCTTCCTGCTTGTGTTCACTGCTGGAATCAATTGCATAGGCCCAGCCGCCGTTGGTGGCTGTAATACCGCCACGATTGCCGTCATAGGTGGGCAGTTCTACGATGCCAATGTTTTCGGCCATGGTCGGATAGGTATTCATGATTTCAGCAACGGACCAGCTGCCGGCAATGGTCATTGCCAGCTTTCCCTGGCACAGCGCTTCAATAATATCGTTGTAGCCCTTGGAGGTCAGAGACTGTGTGGGAGAATAGCCGTTTCTGTAGCAGGTATAGAAGAACTGGCTTAATTCTTTCCAGCCGGGGTTGTCGATCAGCACATTGCTCCAACTGTCATCCAGAACAAGATCTCCGGTGGTGTTGTACTCCATACCCCAGGTTGCCCAGCCTAAAGCCTGTCCGGTGGGCAGACCCAGTGCGTACTGAGCAGGGCTCAGGGTCGCTTTCAGCTTGTCACAGGCGTCATACAGTTCGTCCCAGGTTGTAGGAGCAGCAGAAACACCGACTTTTTCCAGCATGTCCTTGCGGTAGAACAGCAGGGCACTGGCCTCAATCAATGTGGGGTATGCGTAATATTTGTCGTCATACTTTACGAGATCGGTTGCTGCGTCGATCAGATCATCGAAGCAGGACTGATCCAGCAAATCGTTCAACGCAACGCAACGACCATTTTCAATTTCGCTCCACAGGTTACCGTAGCTGATCATATAAAGATCCAGGCCGGACTTGTTTTCACGAGCCACAGTAATAGCGTCGTTGTAGGCACTGTCGGTGAAAAACTTTACTTCCAGCTGAATGCCGTCCGTTAAGTTCTGGTTAAATTCATCTACACGTTTTTGCAGATAATCGTTGTTCCACTGCTCAAAGCTCTGGGCATAAAGTGTGACGACTGTTGCACCTTCTTCAACACTGGATGGGGTGTTGTTACAGCCGGCAAACACAACCGAGATGCTTGCAAGCAATGTCAATACCAAAATGACACTTACCAATTTTTTCATTATACATAGCCTCCTGTCGTTTTTAATACCATAGACCTTTCTGCCTGTGGTAAAGCAGAAAAGCCAATGTCATTTTTTGTAGGGACAAGCAATCTCATTCTGAGGTGCTTGTAATTTTTTGATAAATGCCTTGATCTATATTTATCAAAAATTTAAAATTGTTTTCAAGCGGAAAAATAACATATTAGATAATATGCATATTTTAGTCTTGATTTTTGGCTTTTCCTTGTTTATAATACAACAAACTGCAACTGATATAGAATAGCAATTCTTGCAGAAACAGGATTATCTATTTATCAATTCTTGCAAAAGGGGGTGGGGGATGTGAACTATAATGAGCTGTCGCCATTCGTGCGATATGCGGCACGATCCTATTTGAGAGCGCCCTTTAAAATTGGCCGCCGGATCATTTTTGACTATGAGATCATTCTAATTGAGTCCGGTATTTTTTGCCTGACTGTAGACGATGTGGATTACATTTGTAAAAAAGGGGATGTTATATTTCTGCGTCCCGGTCAGCCCCATTGCCTGCAAAGTGTGGACGATTGTTCCATTTCTCAGCCCCATATTCATTTTGATATGTGCTATGACCGTTTCAGTGAGTCTGTGTATATTTCGTTCAAAGACTTTCCGGATTTTACCCAGGAAGAACGAACCTGGATCCGCAAGGATATTTTTGAAGATATTTCCATTGGGCCGCTGCTTACGATCAGCGACATAGAGGCTTTTCGTAATTTGCTTTATGAGATCATCTCTGAGTTTTTCTGCAAAAATGAACTTCATCAAATCAAGCTGAAACAGAAAATGCTTCAAATGTTGCAAATGGTCATTCAGGACAACACTGCCACAGCGGTTCAGGCACCGTTGGAGCCGGATATTCCTGCAATGGTCAAGCAGTTTATTGATTACAGCTATAAAAATATCATCACGCTGGACACATTGGAAAAACAGTTTCACTATAGCAAATATTTGCTTTCGCACTTTTTTGCCAGCTATACCGGTGTGCCGATTATCAAGTATTACCATGGCAAGCGTCTGGACTACGCCAAAAAAATGCTTTGCGAAGGTGCAACGGTTACGCAAATTGCTAATGAGCTGAACTTTAGCTCGATATATGCCTTCAGTCGGTTTTTTAAAAATGCCGTTGGCTGTTCGCCCTCGGAGTATAAGACCCTTCCGGTATCGGCAGATGGGGACGAAAAGAAGAAAAAACGTCAAAAGAAGCAATGATCGTAAAAAATCTGACCGATAACTCCTTTGTGCAAATGTGAATGACAGTCCATGCAGTTTCGTAGTTCTTTTGGAAACCCATATGGCAGGTAAGGAAACAGCGATTATCATGGGTTGGAGTTCTATCCCAAAATGCTGAAATGGTTCTGGCACAATATTCGACAATATGCCCACATTTACCCTCGAATTTGTATCTGAAAATGTTTGATATAGACTTTCCTTGCGTTCTGTGATATAATTACAAAAATAGGGTGCGTATCGTGGTTTGCTGAAACAGAGAATTTCATAAACTGTGTATGCAAACAAGAATGTATATCATCCGACTTTTTTGAATTGATGGAACAGTCTGCCGACCTGAAAAAATGATTTTCAGGTCGGCATCCAGCCCCGTGGAAACGGAAATCAGTTTCAGGAGAGATATATGATAAAACAGACAGATCGAGATACATCGCCTTCGAAGATCAAAAAACATTCGATCTTTGGCGATTGGCATATCAGAGCGGTTTTTCTGACAATGTATGATTTTGTGGCCATTGCCGGTGCCTATTTCTTTGCACTTTGGCTGCGTTTTGATTGCCGATATGATGCCATTCCCGGACAGTATATTGAGGCGTGGCTGAAATTCTTACCCATCTATGCAGTAGCAAGTATCGTTGTATTCTGGATTTTCCACCTGTATCAAAGTTTGTGGAGATTTGCCAGCTTTGTGGAGCTGAAAAGGCTGTGCTATGCGTCTGCGATCCTGGCAGTGTTCCATACGGTGGCGATTACGCTGCTGTTTGGCCGGATGCCGACATCCTATTACATTGTCGGTGCGGGCTTGCAGTTTATGCTGGAGCTTTTTGTTCGTTTTGCTTACCGGTTTATCTCTTTGGAGCGAACCAAAAGAGCCAGAGCCCAGCAAAAAAATCTGGCCAACCGTGTAATGCTGATTGGCGCCGGTTCCGCTGGACAGATGATCTTGCGAGACCTACATAGTGCGAAAAAACTAAGAGATTATGTCTGCTGCATCATCGACGATGACAGTAATAAATGGGGCTGTTTTATCGACGGTGTGCCCATTGTCGGCGGCAGAGATGACATTTTGCTCAATGTCAAAAAATATAAGATCGAAAAAATATTCTTTGCTATTCCCAGTGCGACAGCGGAACAGCGCCGAGACATCCTGAATATTTGCAGGTTGGCATCCAATTGTGAGCTGAAAAATCTGCCCAGTATTCGACAGATCGTTTCCGGTCAGGTTTCTGCCAGCGAAATGAAGGATGTGGCAGTGGAAGACCTGCTGGGAAGAGCTTCTGTGCAGGTGGATATGGAAGGAATTTTCCGATTTATCCAGGGCAAAACCATTATGGTCACGGGTGGCGGTGGCTCAATTGGCAGTGAATTGTGTCGCCAAATTGCCCAGCATGAACCGAAAAAGCTGATCGTTTTCGATATCTACGAAAACAGCGCCCATGCCATTGGCCTGGAGCTGCGGGACAAGTATCCGCAGTTGGATTTGGAAGTGCTGATCGGCTCTGTGCGAGACAGTAAACGTGTCCAGCAGGTGTTTGCAAAATACAGACCGGATGTGGTTTATCATGCAGCAGCCCATAAACATGTGCCACTGATGGAAGACAGCCCCTGTGAGTCTATTAAAAACAATGCCATTGGAACGTATAAGACGGCCTATGCTGCTATGACGAATGGATGCAAGCGTTTTGTCCTGATCTCTACAGATAAGGCGGTCAATCCAACCAATATCATGGGCGCATCCAAACGGCTGTGTGAGATGGTCATTCAGTCATTCAATCAGAAAATCAAGGCAGGAAGATCCTGCGAGATCAGACCGCTCCATGTCCACACGGATGATGAAGCCGGCAGTATGCAGGATATGACAGTGAAGACGGAGCGACCCAGAACAGAGTTTGTCGCAGTGCGTTTTGGCAATGTATTGGGCAGTAATGGCTCTGTTATCCCCCGGTTTAAAGAGCAGATTGCCAAGGGGGGCCCGGTCACGGTTACGCACCCGGACATCATCCGCTACTTTATGACGATCCCGGAGGCTGCTTCTCTGGTGCTTCAGGCTGGCACCTATGCCAAAGGTGGAGAGATCTTTGTATTGGATATGGGCGCTCCTGTGAAAATTGATACACTGGCTCGGAATTTTATTCGTCTGTCCGGATTAAAACCGGATGTGGATATCAAGATCGAGTATACCGGTCTTCGCCCCGGCGAAAAACTGTACGAGGAAAAGCTGATGTCCGAGGAGGGGATGAAGACGACCCCTAACCATCTGATACACATTGGCAAACCAATCCATTTTGATACCGATACCTTCCTGAAGCAACTGCAAATGCTGATGGAGGCAGCCTATGACGGCAGGGATGAGGATATTCGTTCTCTGGTTGCCGACATTGTGCCTACCTACCATCCTGCGGGGCAACATGGCTCGGAGGAAAAGGGAGAAGTATTTGAAAAGCAGATGGAGCAGGTGGAACACAGTCAGGCGGAAACCGCCACAGTGGGATAAAATGACAGGGCGTATTACTTTTGGTAATGCGCCCTGATTTTTCATAATCATCCCCATAACCCCCAGAATGAAATATTACTTGCCATTTTCTTCAAAATATGATAAAGTTTTAGTTAATATATGGCTTGGTTTGGAGGAAGCACATGGAGATTTTTGCGCAGATTTTGGGATTTGGAGCAATGGTTTGTACGGTTTGCTCCTTGCAACAGAAGAAAAAAAGGAATTTGGTTCTGTGCCAGCTCATGGGAAGTTCATTCTTCGCAGCAAGCTTTTTCCTGTTGGGCGCTTATGCCGCGTTTTTGCAGAATGTGGTTGCGACGGTTCGCAATATTCTGTTTTCTCAGGAGAAATTCAGCGATAAAGCCAGCAAAATTTGGAGCTGGATATTTATGGGACTGTTCCTGCTGGCCTACGGCATGACATTCTGGCTGTTTGGCGAGGAATTTACGCCTAAAAATGCGCTGATACAGGCACTTCCCACCATTGCTATGTGTATTATGAGCGTGGCATTTGGAATGAAGAGTGTTTTCAAAATTCGGGTGCTTTCCATCGTCAATGCTGTGCTGTGGTTGACGTACAGCATCATTTATGTATCTCTGGGCGATATGATCAGTGAGGTGCTGTGCATTGGATCCAGCGTGATCGGTATTATTCGCTATGACCTGAAGGAAAAAACTGACGAAAAATGATTTTAAAGCCACCAGTTTTCTGGTGGCTTTTTTGTAAAGTTTTTGTTGAAAGCGGCGCAAAGCCATTGTATAATGAAGATAAATTAAATTATTTGGAGGGCATACTATGACCGGCAATATCCGTCCCGAATCCATGGCGCGCATTACTACCCCCGCATTGGCAGAGGCATTCATCAACCAGCAGGTGGCTGACATCCGTAACCAGGTAGGCGATAAGAAGGTCTTGCTTGCCCTTTCAGGCGGCGTGGATTCTTCTGTTGTGGCTGCGCTGCTGATCAAGGCTATTGGCCGTCAACTGGTCTGTGTTCATGTAAACCACGGCCTTATGCGCAAAGGCGAAAGCGAGGATGTGATCGCAGTCTTTGGACAGGCGCTGGACGCAAACCTGATTTATGTGGATGCAACAGATCGATACTTGGATCTGCTTGCCGGCGTTGCTGAGCCGGAACGCAAACGCAAGATCATCGGTGAGGAATTTATCAAGATCTTTGACGAAGAAGCTGCAAAGCTGGAGGGAATCTCCTTCTTGGCGCAGGGAACGATCTATCCTGATATTCTGGAGTCCAAGGGCGTGAAAGCCCATCATAATGTGGGTGGGTTGCCGGAGAATATGGACATGGAATTGGTGGAGCCTGTAAAGTTGCTGTACAAGGACGAAGTGCGTGTGGTAGGTGAAGCATTAGGCTTGCCTCATCACATGGTCTATCGTCAGCCTTTCCCCGGTCCCGGTCTGGGTGTCCGCTGTTTGGGTGCTATCACACGGGAACGATTGAATGCCTTGCGAGAGGCAGATGCTATTTTGCGTGAGGAATTTGACAATTGCGGTTTGGCTGGAAAAGTGTGGCAGTATTTTGTAGCTGTGCCGGACTTTAAGAGCGTTGGAGTTCGGAATGGCAAGCGTTATGAAGGATGGCCTGCTATTATCCGTGCGGTCAATACCGTAGATGCCATGACTGCAACCATCGAGGAAATTCCCTATGCAGTTTTGCACAGAATCACGGATCGCATTACCAGCGAGGTTGAAGGCATCAATCGTGTTTGCCTGGACCTAACGCCCAAGCCCGTGGGCACTATCGAGTGGGAATAATTTCGCAGAGGCACTTTCACGGCTGTAGAGCCGTAAAAGTCGTGTTTTAGCGAAGTTGTGGCAACGATTTGGCAACAAAATTTCATTATTCATAAAAAGAGAGCCAACTGATTTTGCTTAAGTCAGTTAGCTCTCTTTTTGTTTTCTTTATTTTCTTTGTTGCCTACCTTGCAAAACGGCTTTCCACGATGGGTTAGATGAAAGCCCTTACGCTGAACTCATGTCCAGCACCAAGATGTTTTCAACGTAAGCGTCAATTCTAACAGCGTATAAAAAGCTCCGGCTCTGAGAGTTTGTC
>CAZHPO010000010.1:0-21981 GCA_964534615.1 uncultured Oscillospiraceae bacterium | reverse complement strand
CTAAACACATTGTCAACTAAAAATCAATATTTGTTGATTTTTTACGCCTGTTTTTCGGCACTTTAGCCACATGAAAATTCAATAAAATTATGCTATAATACTATAAAAATTAAGGAAAGTGAGCGCATTGCATGTCTTTTCAGTGTGGAGATCAAGTGGTTTATGGCATCCATGGAGTGTGCCGGATCGTTGGGATCGAGCAGAAGTTGATCGATCGAAAAACGGTGGAGAATTACATTCGCAGTCACTTGGAGAAATAAGGGATCTGCATATTTTTAGGCGTGTTGTGGGGGCAACACGCCTTTTTATAATGTTTTTCTGGGAAAAGAAACATATTTACAGAATGGCATTTCTTATGTTATGATATTGGAAAGTCAATAGGAAAGGGAGGGGAAAAGGTGCGTCTGAAATTTCAAAAAGGAGACTGGGCGGCCACTGCCGTGGTGGTGCTGCTGGCAGTTTTTGTGGCGCTGCTGTTTGTCCCCAAAGCCTCTCAAAAAGCAGCTCAGGTGGAAATCTACCAGGATGGTCGGTTGGTGAAGACCATGCCCTTGTCTTCTGATGGCAGTTTCACGCTGAAAGGGAAGTATACCAATGTGATTACTGTGCAAAATGGAGGGGTTTCCGTTACAGCGTCAGATTGCCCCGGCGAGGACTGTGTCCACAGCGGCAAAATCCATGCCGCTGGTCGCAGCGTCGTGTGTTTACCCAATGGTGTGGAAGTGCGTATTGTCGGAAAAACCGATGATGTGGACTTCGTGGTGGGGTGAGCCTATGACGAGAACAAGAAAAATGGCTTTGTGTGCGGTTTTGATCGCACTGGCGCTGGCGTTGTCCTATCTGGAACGATTTATTCCCTTGCAGCTGGTGGTGCCTCTGCCGGGGATCAAATTGGGCCTTGCCAATATCGTTACACTGATTGCCCTGTATTTGCTGGGTACGAAATGCGCTTTTGCAATTTTGATCCCAAGGTGCATTTTGGGTGCGGTGTTTGGTGGAGGGATCACAGGATTGCTCTTTTCCATGACCGGTGGTATTTTGGCCATGGCAGTCATGGCTATGTGCCGAAAAATCCGGATTTTTTCAGTGTATGGTGTCAGCATTTTGGGAGCGGCAGCCCATAATATTGGGCAGATATTTGCAGCGATGGCAGTGCTTCGCTCCGTATATGTGGCATCGTATTTGCCCTATTTGCTGCTGGTGGCCATCGTCACCGGTTTTGCCACCGGAACGGCTGGCGCAGGCGTGTTACAAATTCTGGAAAAAACCAATTTTACATCATATTGGAGGAAATAAAATGAAGAAAAAACTGTATATTTTTGCATCGTGTCTGCTGATGATCGCTCTGTTGTGCGGCTGTGTGGGCACGACAGTCGTGGTAGGTGGTGATTGCACCTGCGATGACAAGAACGATCAGCCTTATGTTCCCAAAGAAGGAGAAGTGAAGATAGGACTGTCTGTGCTGACGGATGTTTCTGCTGCCGACGGAAAGATCGCTTACAATGTGATGATGGCGGCAGTTGCTGTGGATGCGCAGGGCGTGATCACCGACTGCGTCATCGATGGTATCTCTGCGGACGTGACCATTGGAGATGTTACGGAGGGCTGGAAACAGAGCGTACAGACGAAAAACGAGCTGGGCGACAAATACGGTATGGTGGCCTGGGGAAATGCCCGGTATGAGTGGTATCAGCAGGCCGAGAATTTTGCAAATTACGTAAAAGGAAAGACCGCGGAGCAGGTTTCCGGTATTGCCGTTACGGAAAGCGGTAAGCCGGCCGACAGCGATTTGGCAACTTCCGTGACCATCACCATCGGTGATTTTGTTCAGGTGGTGAAAACCGCTGCAAACAATGCAAAGTATGTGGCCGATGCTGCGGATACACTGGTGTTAGCGGCTACTCCTGCGCTCAGCGGAGGAGACGGCAATGTGCAGCTGGATATGGACGTGACCGCTTTGAGCAAAAAAGACGGTGTCATCACTGGTTGTTACATTGATGCAGTTCAGGCAAAGGTGGCCTTTGATGGTGACGGCAATGTGACCACGGATCTGACTGCCGGATTTCAGACAAAGAATGAACTGGGCGACAAATACGGTATGGTGGCCTGGGGAAATGCCCGGTATGAGTGGTATCAGCAGGCCGAGAATTTTGCAAATTATGTAAAAGGAAAGACTGCTGAGGAAATTGCAGGAATCGCAATTACAGAGTCTGGGAAACCCAGCGATGCTGACCTTGGTGCATCGGTAACAATTGCGATTGGTGGATTCCAGGCGTTGATCCAGAAGGCTATGCAATGAAAAAATGTTGTTTGATCCTGGCGCTTTGCCTACTGCTGACCGGTTGTGCTTTGCCCGCCCAATCAGAGAAAAAACAATATACGGCTACCTTTCTGGAACTGTTCGATACGGTGACGACCATCGTTGGCCGGGCGGAGAGTCAGGAAGAATTTGAGCAGATCAGCCAAAATATCCATGATGAATTGGAGCATTATCACCAATTATTTGATATTTATCAGGATTATGATGGATTGAATAATCTGAAAACCATCAACGATCATGCAGGTATCCAGCCAGTGCAGGTGGACGAGGCGATCATTTCGCTGCTGGAAGATTGTAAGCGTTATTATGAGCTGACGGACGGAAAGGTCAATGTGGCAATGGGCAGCGTGCTGCGGCTGTGGCATGAGGCCAGAGAGAATGCGATTGAAGATCCCGGAAATGCCCAATTGCCGGAACGGAGCGAATTGCAGGATGCGGCAGCGCATACGAGCATGGATGCGGTGGTCATTGACAAGGAGCGTTCCACGGTCTATATCAGCGACGGCTTTGTGCGGCTGGATGTGGGGGCAATTGCCAAAGGCTGGGCAACACAGAAAGTTGCGGAGAATGCACCCAAAGGCATTTTGATCAGCGTAGGCGGCAATGTCTGCGCAACCGGTGCCAAGGTAGAGCCGGATACACCCTGGGTGGTGGGCGTCCAAAACCCGGATAGGGGAGACACTTATTTGCATACGCTGAATATTACCGGCGGCTGTGTGGTCACCAGTGGCGATTATCAGCGGTATTTTATGGTGGATGGTGAGCGTTATCATCATATCATTGATCCGCAAACGCTGATGCCATCGTCGCTGTGGCGGTCAGTAACGGTGGTTTGTGCGGATTCGGGTCTTGCAGATGCACTGTCCACGGCGCTGTTCCTGTTGCCGCTGGAGGAAGGAAAAACGCTGTTGAAGAAAGCCGCAGCAGAGGCGCTGTGGGTCGATGGACAGGGGCAGAAATACTATTCCGACAATTTTGAAACTTTGATACGAAATTAAGAGGTGGAAAATGAGAAAACGCCTATTTTTCGGTGGAATTCATCCGAAATACAACAAAGAAATGTCCACAGGCATTGTGGACTTTCAGACAGTAACGCCTGCACAGGTCGTTATTCCCATGGTGCAGCACATCGGCGCTCCGTGTACTCCCCTGGTGGCGGTGGGAGATCATGTGCTTCGTGGCCAGAAAATTGGCGATGGTGAGGGCTTGTGCGTGCCTGTACACGCAAGCGTATCCGGTAAGGTGGTGGCTGTTGAGCCTCGCCCTCATACCAGTGGCCGAGAAGTGATGGCTGTGGTTATTGAAAACGACTTCCGAGACGAGCCAGTGGAGACCCAGAAGCGAGATGTTTCCCAAATGGACAATGATACCATCCTGCACACCATTCGTGAAGCCGGCATCGTTGGTATGGGCGGTGCGGCCTTCCCCGGCAGTGTAAAGGCTGTATCAGCCATGGGCCATGTGGATACACTGATCGCCAATGCCTGCGAATGTGAGCCTTACATTACCGCTGACGATTCCCTACTGCGAACCTACCCTAAGCTGGTGCTGCAGGGTATGGAAATATTGGCAAAGGTTTTAAATCCGGAGCGTGTGGTTCTGGCGGTGGAAGACAATAAAAGCCAGGCCATTGAAATTCTGAAACCCCTTCTTCCTGATTTTTCCCGTATTGAGCTGCTGGTGTTGCCTACTCGGTATCCTCAGGGCTCAGAGAAGCAGTTGATCCAGTCCGTCACTGGTCGGCAGGTAGGCTCCGGCCAATTGCCGGTATCAGTGGGCTGTGCCGTGTTTAATGTGGCTACGTTTGCTGCAATTTATCGGGCAGTGTGTTTGGGCTTGCCGATGACACAGCGAATCGTGACGGTCACCGGTGAGGCCATCAAGCAGCCACAGAACTTTATTGTTCGTTTTGGTACGCCTTTCCACGATCTGATCGAAAAGGCCGGTGGCCTCCACGATGAAACAGAGCGTGTGATCAGCGGCGGACCGATGATGGGATTTGCGCAGAAGGATCTGTCTGTTCCTGTGGTAAAGGCAACCAATGCTATTTTGTGCCTGCACAGGGATGAAAACGGCGCTGCGCAGAACCCTACCTGCCTGCGTTGCGGAAAATGTGTGGCGGTTTGTCCCATGGGGTTGCAACCGTTGTATATGGGGCGCTATTCAAAAGCCGGAAACGTCAAGGAGCTGGAACGGCTGCACCTGCTGGACTGTATGGAGTGCGGCAGCTGTGCATTTACCTGTCCCGGTAAGCTGCCTCTGGTTGAAATGTTCCGTAAGGGCAAGGGTCTGCTGCGGCAGGCGATGGCAGAACAGAAAGCAAAGGAGGAGAAGAAATGAATTTAACAGTGGCATCTTCTCCTCATATTCGGGGAGATTTCCGTACCAGCAGACTGATGCTGGATGTGGTCATTGCACTGATACCGGCTTTGTTGGTGGGTATCGTGGTGCTGGGCTATCGTGCCCTGATCGTTACGCTGTTTTCTGTGGCTGCGGCCGTTGTGGGAGAATGGCTCTATGGTGCCGTTACAAAAAAACGAAGCACCTTGGCAGATTGCTCCGCTTTGGTCACAGGCATGCTGTTTGCACTGACCCTGCCGGCATCCGTGCCCTATTCGGTGGCGATTTTGGGCAGCATGTTTGCAGTGATCGTTACGAAAATGATGTGTGGCGGTCTGGGACAGAATGTTTTTAATCCTGCGTTGTCTGCCAGAGCCTTGATGATGCTGCTATTCCCGGCAGCGTTGACCCGGTATGAGGCATTGGGCGTGGATGGCGTGACTGCGGCAACGCCGTTGCATCATATGGTAATACCTGTTCTCCCTGAGCAGAGTATTCTGGATATGTTTTTGGGTAACACCTCTGGATCCATTGGTGAAATCTCTGCCCTGGCACTGCTTTTGGGTGGCGGATATCTGGTGATCCGTAAGGTGATTTCTCCCCGGATCCCCCTGGCCTATTTGGGTACGGTGGCTGTGATCACGCTGGTGTTTCACAAGACCGATCATGCCTTTGCGTGGATGGCCTATCAGCTTTTCAGTGGTGGTTTGATGCTGGGTGCGATTTTTATGGCGACGGACTATGCCACCTCTCCTGTGACGGCCAGAGGCCAGATCATTTATGGCGTTAGCTGCGGTGTGCTGACGGTGATTTTCCGCTATTTTGGCATTTTCCCTGAGGGCGTAACCTATGCCATTTTGCTGATGAACCTGGCAGTGTGGGTCATTGATCGGATGACAGCGCCTCGCCGTTATGGTCAGAAGGGAGGAAAGCACCATGTTTAAATCAATTGTAACGCCTGTTTTGGCGATCCTGTTGGCAACGGTGGTTTTGCTGGGCATGAACTGGGGGCTTTCCGATCTGCGTGAAGCCAAAGCGGAGGCAGAACTGAATGCGGCACTGCGGAAGCTTCTACCGGGCAGTACCCAATTTTCTCCTGAGGAGTATACAGGAGAGGATGCCAATATTCGCACGGTATACAAAGGCGATCAGGGCTATGTGATATTAACGGCGACTCAGGGCTACGCCGGTCCCATCTCTGTGCTGATTGGCGTGAGCAACGAGGGCGTTGTGAAAGGACTGCAGATTCGGGAAATGTCTGAAACATATGGCTTGGGCTGGAATGCGCTGACGGATGTGGAGTTTTTGAAGCAGTTTCTCAACACCAAAGGCGATGCGCAGGTAGGCAGCAATGTGGATGCCATAGCCGGTGCCACAGTTACATCCAAAGCGGTTGCACGCTGCGTTAATTCTGCGGTGGCATTTGTTACAGGCGCTGACGCCGATTCCGGTGCCACATCCTGGGGAGGTTAAACCATGAAAAAGATGAAAAACTTCCGCAATGTTTCGTTGGCGTTTGTGCTGCTTGCAGTGCTGGCCATAACAATGGTGGTAAAGGCATTTTATCCAACGGTGAATGTTCCTCAGTTGAATATTCCCAATATGGTGCTGATTTCTTTGGTGGCAGTGCTGCTGGAGATGTGGCTGGCTGCTCCGGAGAAAAACTGCTGGATCTGCAATTGTATATTGGCGGTATTGACCTTCGGATTGCTGCCCTTGGCTGCTGGATTCGCTGATTTGAACAGCTTCTGGAAACTGGGGCTGGTCGGCGGTGCTGTATTTACCTTGACGGGGCTGGCGATGGATTCGGTTCGGGATCGGTTGGCTTCCGGCCCTGAGGCAAAAGGCGCACTGCTGGCAACGGCCTTTGGTGTGTATCTGGCATCTCAGTGTTTTGCCGGTATTTTGCTGTAATAAAAAATTCACCGGCTTCTGCCGGTGAATTTTTTACCCAAATCGTCTGGCGTAACCGCAGCGACGGCAAAGAGGCTCGATGGCTTCTTTGTTTGTGAAGCCGTTGTAGATGGCTTTGGCTCGTGTGCTTTCCAAAATCTCAGCCATCTCCTGATCGAATAGATTACCCAGAGAGATATCCCCCTCATTATCCAGACAGCAGGGGACAACGGTGCCATCGCACAGAATACCCAGCTGGTCTCGCAGACCATAGCAGAACAGGGGTGCGTGATCTTCGGAAGCGGAAAGATCTGGCCAGTCGAATTTATCACCATATTCCAGATAGGTTCGATGGGCGATCCGTGTACCTTGCCGTTCCTGTACCCAGGGGGTGGGGAAAAAATGTGCCATTCGTTGTAAGATCCGGGGGTTCAAAGCGTCTGCACCTCCCTGATTCCACAGCCGGTAGACAACCAGCTTCTGACCGGCGGCAGCTTTTCCGAACCGGAAACAATCATCCAAATAGGCTTCAAAAGGAATGGGGCAGTCGTTGGCTTCGAAAGCATGCAAAGAGATATTTACCTTGTGCAGTGCCGGGGCAGAAAGCAGGATCTGCTGCTGTTTTGGCAGCAGGGTGCCATTGGTGGTAAGAATCACCTTAAAGCCAAAATCCTGGGCGATTTTCAGAAAATCCTTTAGCTCCGGGTGGCACAGTGGCTCGCCCATAAGGTGAAAATAGATAAAATCCGTATAGGGACGGATCTTGGCCAATATGCCAGAGAATTCGGCTCGATCCATCCGTCTGCCGGGGCGTTTTGTACCGGGGCAAAAGCTGCATTTTAAGTTGCAAAGGTTTGATATTTCAATATAAACTTTCCGAAAACGCATATCATACTCCTAAGATGTTATTTCCTATGACTATAACCTCAGTTGGGAAAAAAAGCAACTAAAATTTGTGTAGCCGTGTTGACAATTGGTTTATAATAGCAGAAAAGGAAAGAGGGGACTGTCATGGAAATCGATGCCTTATTTGAAAAACAGAAAGAATTTTTCCAGTCGGGGCATACCCTGCCTGTAAGCTGGCGTGTAAAGATGCTGAAAAAACTAAAGGCGGCAGTTGCAGCCAATGAACAGCGGATCGCAGCTGCGCTCTATGCAGATCTGGGCAAGAGTAAAGAGGAAAGCTATATGTGCGAAACCGGCATGGTGCTTTCAGAACTGTCCTACCTGATCAGACACACACCCTCTTTTGCGAGGAAAAAACATGTACGTACGCCATTGGCGCAGTTTTGTGCCCAAAGCTATACCGTAGCCACACCTTATGGAAATACCCTGATCATGAGCCCCTGGAACTATCCTTTCCTTTTGACCATTGGCCCATTGGCAGATGCCATCGCCGCCGGTAATACAGCGATTTTGAAGCCCAGTGCCTATTCTCCGGCAACTGCACAACTGATCGCAGAGATGGTAAAGCAGTGTTTTCCGCAGGAGTATGTGGCAGTGGTGCTGGGAGGACGAAAGGAAAACGGCCATTTACTGGAAAAGAAATTCGATTTTGTTTTCTTCACCGGCAGCCAGGAAGTGGGAAAGGTGGTACTGCGCCATACAGCGGAACATCTGACACCAGCGGTGCTGGAGTTGGGCGGAAAAAGCCCGGTGATCGTGGATACCACGGCCAATATCCCGTTGGCGGCAAAGCGAATCATTTTTGGAAAGATCATCAATTGCGGACAGACCTGTGTGGCACCGGATTACATTCTTTGCCATAGTGCAGTGAAGGAACAGCTGATCGCAGAACTGAAAAAACAGATCACGCTGCAACTGGGAGAAAGACCGTTGGAAAATCCCAATTACGGTCATATCGTCAGCCAAAAGCATTTCGAGCGGATATGGAACCTGATTGACTATGAAAAGGTGGTTTGTGGTGGCGTTTGCAATCCGAAAACCTTGCAAATTGCGCCCACGGTCATGGATCGTGTGAGCTGGGAGGATGAGATCATGGGGCAGGAAATCTTTGGACCGGTACTGCCTGTGTTGACCTTCGACCATATGGGACAGGTTTATGAACAATTGAGAAACCGTCCAAAGCCACTGGCGTTGTACCTGTTTTCCACAGATCGAAAAACCATAGATTTTGTGACAACGCATATTCCCTACGGGGGTGGGTGTATCAACGATACCATCATCCATTTGGCCACAGAACACATGGGCTTTGGCGGTGTGGGGGAGAGCGGTATGGGCGCATATCATGGTAAAACCGGATTTGAAACATTCAGCCACAGAAAGAGCATTGTGGATAAGAAGAACTGGATCGATTTGCCGATGCGCTATCAGCCTTATCGAAAAGTCTATGATAAACTAGTGCATTTTTTCTTAAAATAAGGAACAGCCCACCACCGCAAAAGGGTAGTGGGCTGCTTTTATGCTTTGGGGAAAGAGAGCGTCACCTTGAACAAATCTCCGTCTAGAGTCAGCTCCAGGGAACCGTGCTGAACCTCCATCAAACTTTTGGCTATGTTCAGCCCCAAACCGCTGCCTTCCGTGTTTCTGGAGGCATCGCCCCGGACAAAACGTTCCAGCAGTTCGTCGGAAGTCATATTTAACTCGGTTTTGGAGATGTTACGAATGGACAGATGCACTTGATCGGCGGTGCTGGTCAGATCAATATAGACTCTGGTATTGGGCGCTGCGTACTTTACGGCATTGCCCAGAAGGTTTGACAATATTCGCCACAGAAGCCGTCCGTCAGCAAGGATGGGCAGCGGTTCTTCCGGGGCACGGACGACCGGGATCAGCTGGGCATTTTCCAGTTTATCTGCAAATTCGCCCAGCGCCTGATTTGCTGCTTCAATGGCATCGAGTGTGACCAAATTCACGCTGATGGTTCCGCTGTTTGCCTTGCTGAGTTCCATCAGATCTTCAATCAGCTTCTTCAGCCGTTGGGATTGACGGGAAAGAACGTCCAAATACTGCTTCGCATCTTCCTCGGTGTGGGGCTTTTCCAGAAGATCCACAAAATTGATAATGGAAGTCAAAGGAGTTTTGATGTCATGGGAAACATTGGTGATCAACTCGGTCTTCATGCGCTCCGAGCGAAGCTTACTTTGCATGGCGTCATTGGCGGCACCGGATAAGGAGTTGAGCTGCTGGGCGCAGTCTTTGAAAGAACCAAAGAGATATTTTTCCGGGATCTGATAGCTCAGATCCCCTTTGGCCATCTTCTTGGATCCAACGATGACGGTGCCGAAGCAGTATCCGCCATAGCAAATCATAGAAACACTGGCAAGACAGCTTATTATAAAAATCAATCGAAAAACCGGCTCTCCCTCTACAATCCCAAGGACAAAGGTGACGGAAATCATGGAAATCATGGCAAAACCGATGACCAGCCATTGCCACACTGTCGGTAACATCCGAAACAGGGCACGCATCCCCCTTAGACACATCCGGAGACTGCGGCCAATGATGGTGTGATACCACCAATAACTGTCCTTGCACTTGCACTGTGAGGCGAAAATATACACCAATCCCAACAATATGGGCACGATTAAGCCGATGCTGATCAGATTAAAAATTAGAACATGGAAGGTGTAGATGGTGTCGAAAAGCCCGTAAAACAGACGATTTAGGAGAATAAAAAGCAATACCGCCAAAACAATATAAATATCGAGCGGCAGCTTGCTTAGCCCCCGCAATTCCGGCACACCACCTTTTCCCCGGCCGGCCACCCAAATCAGGTATACCAGAAGGGAAATGCCCAACAACAGGGAAAACAGGAATCCCCAAATAAAGAAATAGCGATAGGGAAAGAAGGTGGCCAACATTTGGTAGTTGGTATTGTTGAGCTTGCTTTGATCCAGGGTAACAGTGGCATTTAAGGTCACCTCGGTATATCGTACCTCATAGACGATCCGCTGTCCGCTTACCAGAATCTCATAGGTATAGATCGGGCGTTGGGTTGTATCCGGAGCAGAGGGAGTGGTGGCGGAGATGGAATCCGTCGTTTGCGAATCTGTACTGGGCTGCTGGGTGTCCTCGTTTTCAATTTTTTCATCGTCCCTGTTTGCGTTATCGTCGTCGTTTTTGGCAGGGACGATCACGGGACAGTCGAAGCTCAGGGAATAATTGATGGTAATGCCATCGTGAACGGTATCTCCTCTGGTGAAAACTTCTTCACCATCTTCCTGAATACTAACCAGTGATCCACCATAGTAGGTCAGGCCGTACAGGTGGTTGACCAGTTCTTTGGGGCAGTTGCCGATGGAGGTGGCGGCATATTCTTTGGCAGCAGCCATAGCCAGCTTTCGACCTTCTTCATAGCAAAGGCTCTGGGCCAAAGAGTCCGGATATTCCTGATACAGATTGGCAGAAAACAGGGAAATTGCGCCATAGCCACAGAACAGTGTGGTCAAGAAACACAACGTCGCCAGCATAAAGGCCAGCAATTTAAAAAGAAGGCTGTAACGTTTCATTTACTGACCTCCATTTTGTAGCCCTGCCCCCAGACAACCTTGATATAGCGAGGCTCTGATGGATTGATCTCTATTTTTTCACGCAGGTGACGAATGTGAACCGCCACAGCACCCTCACTGCCCAGGGCAGTTTCCTGCCAAACCGCTTCATAGAGAGCTTTGGTGGAATAGACTTTGCCCGGATTGCGGATCAGAAGATTTAAAATACTGTATTCTGTGGGAGTCAGAGGCACGGCGTTGCCGTCAACAGTGACCGTTTTGGTGCGATCGTTGAGAACGATGCCGCCCATGGTAATGTCATCGCTGATGCCTTGCTCGTGGCTTCCCAAAAGGGCATATCGGCGCAGGTGACTGCGTACTCTGGCCAGCACTTCTACGGGAACAAAAGGCTTGGTGATATAGTCGTCAGCACCGACGTTTAAACCCAACACAATGTCTTCGGTTTCGGATTTGGCAGTGAGGAACAAAATGGGAATATTGGAAAATTCCCGGATCTTGGCAGCGGTGGCGATACCATCCATTCCGGGCATCATAATGTCCAACAGCACCAGGTGGATCTCGTTGTTTTTGATGATCTGAAGGGCATCCGGACCGTTGTAGGCGGTGTGAAGTTCGTAACCCTCAGGCG
Source organism: uncultured Oscillospiraceae bacterium (assembly GCA_964534615.1). GTDB lineage: Bacteria > Bacillota > Clostridia > Oscillospirales > Oscillospiraceae > Faecousia. Next base: position 10,328 of record CAZHPO010000010.1, on the reverse strand, counting down.
TTAAGTATATTTTCAAAGCGCTGACAATATCTTTTTGGTCATCGCAAATCAAAATATGATACATGGGTCAAACCCTCCTTTTGCTCCATTATAGCAGATATATGCAAAAGATGAAAGTGGTATTTTGAAAAACAAATCGGGCGGCAGCTGTTGCTGTCGCCCGATGGTCAGGATTCTATGGGTTCTTCTTTCTTTTCGTGGCGCAGGATGCTGACTTGCTCTGCACGATGGTTTTCCGCTTCTGTAACGGTGATCTCCAGATCTTGGTAGCTAAAGCTGTCTCCAACTTCGGGGATCCTGCCCAATTGCTCAGCGACCCAGCCGCCCAGAGAGACCATTTCCGATTCTACTTCAATATCGAAGTGATCCCCAAATTCGTCCAGATCCATGGAACAGTCGGCCTCGAAACGATGGTCACTGACTTGATTAAATTCCTCAACCACATCATCGTGCTCGTCGTAAATATCACCGACCAGCTCCTCCAGAATGTCCTCCATGGTAACGATGCCATACGTTCCACCGTATTCGTCAAGAACCACGGCGATATGGGATTTGTTTTTTTGCAGTTGCCGGAGCAGGGGGCTGATCTTCTCGTTTTTCAAAACGAAAATTGTGGGGCTGATGATGTCCTTAATTTTTTTGCCGGTAATGCCGTTGCCAGTGTAAAAGTCCTTCAGATGGATGACACCGACAATGTTGTCGATGCTTTCCTCGTACACCAGAATGCGGGAGAACTTGGTCTCAGAGAAAATCTCTGCAATTTGTTCTTTGGTGGCGGTAATGGGGACAGCTTCCAGATCGACCCGGTGGGTCAGGATGTCTTCTGCCTCCAATTCGGTAAACTCAATGGCATTGCGCAGCAATTCACCTTCGTTTTGATCAATGCTGCCATCTTGCTCGACTTCATCCACCAGCATCAGCAGTTCTTCCTGACTCATTTTGGTGTCGGACTCTGTTTTCAGAATCTTTGCAACCAGCTTCTTCCAGCCGGAAAAAATGGCAGTCAAGGGGGTCAGCAGGATAATCAGAGCGTTTAAGAAAGAGGCGGAGAACATGGCAAATTTCTCCGGCATATCTTTGGCGATGCTTTTAGGGGTGATTTCACCGAAAATCAGCACGACCAGCGTAATGACCACCGTGGATACGGTTGCACCGGTATCGGGGTCATTGAGCAGTTTTACAAACAGAATGGTTCCCAGGGAGGAAGCACCGATATTGACGATGTTATTGCCAATCAAAATGGTGGAGATCAGCTTGTCATAATTGTCGGACAGCTTGCAGGCTAGAATGGCTTTTTTATTGCCTTTTTCAGCCAGGGTCTTCATTCTGGTTTTGTTCATGGAAGAAAAGGCTGTTTCGGTGGCAGAAAAATAGGCCGAGAACAGCAAACATATCGCAATAATAATGATATAAGCGGTCATGGAAAATGTAACTCCTTTTTTATGTTCAGTTCATTAAAAGTGCCTAAAATGTGCAAAAAAACACATCCACCCTGCTTCTTAGCAGCGCAGATATGCCATACGAAACGAACAACCTATGAAGTTACAATTGGGCGCGTCACTACTGTCGCCGTCCATCGAAGGATACCTCCCATCCAAAATATATTACGTCCATTGTAGCCGAAGGAAGGGAGGAAGTCAAGCATAGAAGTGGAAATTGTGAAAAATGGACAAAAAGAAGGAATTATGCCGGATTTTCTTCCGTTTTTTTCTGGCTATTATGGTGGATTATAAAAAGTCTTTCCAAAAGAACGGAATCATGCTATAATCATATTACGGCTTTTTTAATTTTCAAAAACAGGAGGCAGAATATGAACACCTTTGAGACATTGTTTTCTCGCAGATCCATCAGAAGTTACACAGGCGAACAGCTGACAGAGGATGAACTGGCTGTAATTTTGAAGGCAGCCAATGCTGCGCCAATTGGGAGAGGCATTTATGAGGCAGTACATTTAACCGTAATACAAGATCCGGATTTGATCGGCCAGATCGATGTCAACGGCGCTGCCTTTTTTGGAAATCCCAAACTTACCCCCTTGTACCATGCTCCTACGCTGATTTTGGTATCCAGCCAGAAGCCCGCCCCCGGCATGGAAAATGTGGCATATTCCAATGCTGCCATCGTGTTGCATAATATGTCGTTGGCAGCGGTGGAACTGGGGCTGGGACAGTGCTGCATCTGGGGTGCTACCATGGCGTTGTCCGGAAATGAGGAACTGATGAAGAAACTGCAATTACCGGAAAATTATATGCCATGCTGTTCTGTGATTCTTGGAAAAACAGCGGAAAAGTACGAGCTGCGTGAAATTCCTGAGGATCGCATTGGCTGCAATATTGTAAAATAAATCGGACAAAAAGGATTGACCGCATTTGTGGCCGGTCCTTTTTGGTAGGGGAAATTATTCAGGGGTTGGATCCAATGCGACAAATTTCGCAGAGCTGCTATGGCATACTATAAAGTAGAGTTGCAAATAATGGGGGAAAGCGTATGAGGGAAATTTTACTGGTCAGGACGGAATATTATAACAGTGGCTTGATCCTTCCAACCGGGATCACTTATGATAATCGAGAGGTGGAGAACATAAAAGAAATACTGAGCTACGAAAGAATCAATGCTGGGACGGATCAGGAAAAACGTAAATTCCGCTGTGTGACAAACCACGGCGAGCTGTGTCTGTCTTTGGAAAATGCCAGATGGACCATTGATCCCAAAGCAAGCCCATAAAAAAGTAAAAAATGGGAATTATTGTTGTCCTTTGTCTTGTGATTATGAACAGATTGTGATATACTGTGAACAAAGTCACAAGTATGACGGCAGAAAGGGATGATGATATGCCATCCAGAGGAAAACAGGCCAGCGGTTTATTAACACAGCAAAAAATGCTCCGGTCGGGTTTGAAGCTATTTATGGAGAAAGGATATGAGGGTGCTACCACTGCGGAAATCGCCAAGAAAGCGGGAATGACGGCCAGTTCTTTCTTCCGGGCTTATCCCAGCAAGGAGGCGATGTTGCTGGAGTTGGTCAAGTGGATGTTTGTGGGGCAATATGATCTGGCTCAGGAAATCAGCGGATCGGATGATCCTATGGTGGTTTGTGCTGTAGAAGCTGCTATCGAGCTGAATATGGCCGAAAATTGTGAAGCGCTGAGGGAGCTGTATGTGGCAGCCTATACGTTGCCTTCGACCAGTATGTATATCTATCGAGTCATGTCTGAGCGATTGTATAGCGTGTTTAGACAGTTTCAGCCGGAGGCGAAAGCAAAGGAATTCTATGAAATGGAAATTGCCTCTGGCAGCATGATCCGGGGATTTATGGCGGTTCCCTGTGATATGTATTTTACGCTTGAGAATAAGATAACCCGTTTTCTGGATTGTGCATTAAAAATGTACTGTGTTGAGAAGGAAACCCGTGAGCAGATCATCGCAGCTACATTGGCACTGGATATTCGCACTGTAACGGAAGAAGTAGTGCGTAATATATTGAAAAAAGTGGAGGATGGTATTCCCATCGTCGGGCGATTATCTTATTGAATATGAAAGCAGAACAGGAAGTGCCTGTTCTGCTTTTTTTGTATATCAGCTCATCAATTACAAAGGTCAGACAGGGTAAAATCCATAACCTTGGACAGAGCGTCCAAGGTTATTTCTACTTGATAGCCGATCTTTCCAGCGCTGAAGAAAATAGTGTTTTGCTCTTGTGCAGAGAGGTCTATGGTGGTGATAAAGGATTTTTTCATACCAATGGGGGAACAACCGCCGTGAACATATCCAGTCAAAGGAAGCAGATCTCTGGCCTTGAGCATTTCGATGCTTTTTTCTCCGACAGCTCTGGCAGCCTTTTTCAGATCCAGTTCTCTGCAAACGGGGATCACAAAGACATAGTGTTTTTTGCTGTGTCCTACCGTCACCAGAGTTTTAAATACCTGTTGTGGATCCTGGTGAAGAACCTGGGCCACTTCTTCACCGCTGATGGCATCGGTGTCTGCGTAGCAATGCTGCTGATAGGTCACTTTTTTCTGGTCGAGAATGCGCATAACATTGGTTTTTTCCAGTTTTTTCATGGAGAAATACCTCGCTGATATTTTTTATCAGTATAGCATCAGTGGCGCAAAAATGCAATTTTGGGATATCATTTTGAAAATGTGAAATTTTTATTATCTTTTTTGGTAGGCGCTTGACTTTTGGGAAGAATGGAGTATAGTTAGGGTAAAGATTTTAGCACTCTATCAAGGAGAGTGCTAAAAATGGAAAGGAAGGATGGCTATGACATTCAATAACTATACCCAGAAGTCTCTGGAAGCTGTCCAGAGCGCACAGAACATTGCTGTGCAAAATTCCAATCAACAGCTGGAGCAGATCCATCTGCTGCTGGCGTTGCTGCAACAGGAGGGCGGCCTGATTCCGCAACTGCTACGGAAAATGGGCGTGACCGTGGAAAGTCTGGAGGCGGCAGCAAAAGCGCAGGTAGAAAAATTGCCTGGCGTGACAGGCAGTAGAGAAGCAGATCGCTTTTATATCAGCAGTGAGGTGGATGCGACATTTTCTGCGGCTGAAAAACAGGCGCAGAATATGAAAGATGCGTTTATTTCTGTGGAACATCTGTTCCTTGCACTGCTGGAGACAGCCAAGGATGGGGTAAAAACCCTGTTTGACACATATCGCATTACCAAAGAACAGGCGTTACAGGCATTGCAGAGTGTTCGGGGCAATCAACGGGTGACGACCGATCATCCGGAGGGAACCTATGATGCCCTTGAAAAATACGGTACGGATCTGGTCAAACGGGCGCAGGAGCAGAAGCAGGATCCAGTCATCGGCCGTGACGAGGAAATACGAAATGTAATCCGTATTTTGTCCAGAAAAACCAAGAACAACCCTGTTTTGATCGGTGAACCTGGTGTTGGTAAGACTGCTATTGCCGAGGGACTGGCGCAGCGGATCGTGAAAAAAGATGTGCCTAAAACCTTGCAGGATAAGACGATTTTTTCTCTGGATATGGGCGCACTGATCGCCGGCGCAAAATATCGGGGCGAATTTGAGGAACGGCTGAAAGCGGTTCTGAATGAGGTGAAAGAGTCGCAAGGCAGGATTATCCTGTTTATTGATGAGCTGCATACCATCGTGGGTGCAGGCAAGACCGAGGGCAGTATGGATGCAGGTAATCTGCTGAAGCCTATGCTGGCTCGTGGAGAACTGCATTGCATCGGGGCAACGACTTTGGATGAATATCGCCAGTATATTGAAAAAGATCCAGCCCTGGAGCGGCGTTTCCAGCCGGTGCAGGTGGACGAACCGACGGTGGAGGAGACCATCTCTATTTTGAGAGGGCTAAAAGAGCGGTATGAGGTGTTCCACGGTGTGAAAATTGCAGATTCAGCCATCATTGCGGCTGCAACCTTGTCTCACCGCTATATTACCGACCGATTTTTGCCGGATAAGGCCATTGATCTGGTGGATGAAGCCTGTGCCCAGATCCGAACGGAAATGGATTCCAGCCCTGCGGAATTGGATGCGGTTTCCAGAAAAATCATTCAGATGGAGATTGAAGCCGCGGCACTGAAAAAAGAGGATGACGGTCTTTCCAAAGCCCGTCTATCAGATATCCAAAAGGAACTGGCAGAAGAACGGGACAAATATAATGCCATGAAAGCCCAATGGGAAAACGAAAAAAATGCCATTGGCAGGTTGCAGCAGCTTCGAGAACAGATTGAACAGCTGAAACGGAAAATTGAGGGAGCCCAGCAGCGATACGATCTGGAAAAGGCCGCAGAATTGCAATACGGCCAGCTGCCTAAAATGGAAAAAGCCTTACAGGAGGAAGAATGGCGTATCCAATCCGCAAAGAATAGCGGAATGCTCCGGGACCGGGTGACGGAGGAAGAAATTGCCCGGATCGTGGAGCGTTGGACGGGGATTCCTGTTTCCAGACTGGTGCAGAGTGAACGGGAGAAACTGTTGCATTTGGATGAAACTCTGCATCAAAGAGTTATCGGTCAGGATGAAGCGGTGCAGGCGGTGGCAGAGGCTATCCAGCGCAGCCGTGCCGGTATTCAGGATCCCAATCGCCCCATTGGTTCGTTCTTGTTCCTTGGCCCTACGGGTGTGGGTAAGACGGAACTGGCCAAGGCATTGGCGCAGACCCTTTTTGACGATGAGCAGAATATGGTTCGGATCGATATGTCTGAATATATGGAAAAATACTCCGTGTCTCGTCTGATCGGTGCGCCTCCCGGCTATGTAGGCTACGACGAGGGAGGCCAGCTAACGGAAGCAGTTCGCCGGAAACCCTACTGTGTGGTACTGTTTGACGAGGTGGAGAAAGCCCATCCGGATGTATTCAATGTACTGCTGCAAGTACTTGATGACGGAAGGATCACCGACTCTCAGGGCAGGACAGTGGATTTTAAGAACACCATTATTATTCTGACATCTAATCTGGGATCGGAGTATTTGCTTGGTGGCATCAATGCGGATGGAACCATCGACGAAAAGGCAAAACAGCAAGTTCATGGGTTGCTGCGCCGCTCTTTTAGACCGGAATTTTTGAACCGGTTGGATGAGATCGTGTTTTACAAGCCCCTGACCAGAGAAAATATCACCGGTATTATTGGTCTGCTGGTCGAAAAATTAAATCAGCGGCTGGCAGAGCAGCAGATCCGAGTGGTTTTAACGGAGAAAGCGAAGACTGCCATCGTAGATGCTGCCTATGATCCCCAGTTCGGCGCAAGGCCGCTGCGCCGTTACTTGCAGCATACAGTGGAGACCATGCTCAGTCGAAAACTGCTCCGTGGAGAAATTTTGCCGGGTAGTACCGTGACTGTGGATGAAGAAAACGGAGAACTGAATATTCGGTAAAAAGACCGCCGATGTGCCATGAACACATCGGCGGTTTGCATATTATTTGAGCTTCAGACCATCGTGGAACGCCTGCCCTACCGGTTCCCCCAGAACCAGATAGGTGTGGTTGAAGGAGTCGTAGGTAATGGGGCGCAATTTGGAAACGTCTACCTTGCCGTTGCTGCCTAGAATGGACTCGTCGGCGCAGACGTTGACAATTTCACCTACCAGACGGCAGCTTTCGGCATCATAGGAGATCAGCTTACACTCCAGGGCCATGGGTAGCTCGTCAATGAGAGGGGCATCCACAAATTCAGAGGGCGTTGCGTGGAAGCCGGCTCTGGCGAATTTATCCGGCACGTTGCTACCGGACACCAGACCCACATAGTCGCAGGCAGCCAGCTGGTCGGCAGTGGCCATGGATACGGTGAAAGCCCTTTTTGCCAGAATGTTTTCGGTGGTTTTGTGGTCAGCGCTGACACAGATGGAAATTTCTGTTTCCTCGCTAATGCCGCCCCAGGCGGCATTCATGGCGTTGGGAGTACCGTCAACGCCGTAAGTGCCGATGATGTAGACTGGCATGGGATAGCAGGCTGCTTTTGCTCCGAAATTTTTACGCATGATTTATCCTCCAAACAAATATTTAGTGACAGCCGTTGCAACTGGAACAATCGCCGCAGCAACCGCCTTTCCTACGCCGTTTGCGAATCATCAGAATTGCTCCAACCACGGCACAGATGATGCCTGCAATCAGCAGGTAGTCAGAGAGATTCATAATATCCCTCCCAAAATCAAACGTACCAGCAGCGTGATCAGCCAAGCAATGGCGCATTGCCACAGGGCAACACCCAAGGCCCGTTTGCTGCCCAGTTCCCGGCGGATGGCGGCGATGGCTGCCACGCAGGGCGTATACAGCAGACTAAATACAAGCATGCTGGCGGCGGTCAGGGGTGTGATGGCGGTGGTGATGGATGTGCCAAAGAGCACTTCCATGGTGGCGACCACACTTTCTTTGGCCATGAAGCCGCTGATGAGGGAGGTGCAGATCCGCCAGTCGCCCAATCCGATGGGCTTGAACAGGGGAACAAGAAGTCCTGCCAGAGCAGCCAAAATGCTGTCTTGAGAGTTCTCTACCATGTTCAGCGTCAAATCAAAACTCTGTAAGAACCAGATGGCGATGGATGCAATCAGGATCACAGAAAAGGCACGCTGCAAGAAATCTTTGGCCTTTTCCCACAGCAGTTGGGATACATTTTTTGCTCCGGGCAGGCGGTAGTTTGGCAGTTCCATGACAAAGGGGACGGCTTCGCCTTTAAAAGCGGTTCCTTTCATCAGATAGGCCATGCCAATGCCTACGGCAATTCCCAGGAAATACAGCCCTGTCATAATAAGGCCACGGTAGGCAGGGAAGAAACTGGCTACGAAGAAACCATAGATGGGCAACTTGGCAGAGCAACTCATAAAGGGAGTCAGTAAAATGGTCATTTTTCGGTCACGTTCGCTGGGCAGTGTCCGAGTGGACATAACTGCCGGGACTGTACAGCCGAATCCAATAAGCATTGGCACGATGCTCCGTCCGGAAAGACCCATTCGCCGTAAAAGCTTATCCATAAAGAAAGCAACACGGGCGATATAACCGCTGTCTTCCAGCAGAGATAGGAAGAAGAACATGATGACAATAATGGGCATAAAGCTGAGAACACTGCCTACACCGGCAAAAATGCCATCGATGATCAGACCGTGGATGGCGGAGTTGACATTGGTGGCAGTTAAGGCACTGTCTACGATCGCGGAAAGATAATCAATGCCTGTCTCCAAAAGCCCCTGGAAGAATGCGCCGATGACCTCAAATGTCAGATAGAACACCAGTAGCATGATAACGATAAAACAGGGAATGGCAGTGTATTTTCCGGTGAGAATCCGGTCGATTTTTTGGCTGCGCAGCCGCTCCTTGCTTTCATGGGGATGGGTAACGGTCTGGGCGCAGAGCTTTTTAATGAAGGCAAAGCGCATATCTGCAATAGCGGCAGCTCGATCGAGGTTACGCTCGGCCTCCATTTGCAGCACGATGTGTTCCAGCATTTCTCCTTCGTTCCTGTCCAGCTTTAGCTGCTGTAAAATCAGACTGTCACCTTCGATGGCCTTGGCAGAAGTAAAGCGCAGCGGCAGATCTGCTCGTTCGGCGTGATCTTCGATCAGGTGATCCACAGCATGCAGACAGCGGTGAACAGCACCACCAAAGTCGTTTTTGTCACAAAAATCCTGCTTTTTTGGCTTCTCCTGATATTTTGCCACATGAATGGCATGCTTGATCAGCTCATCAACGCCAAAATTTTTAGCTGCAGAAATGGGCACCACAGGAACGCCCAACAGGGCTTCCATGCCGTTGATATCAATGGAACCGCCGTTGCCGGTGACTTCGTCCATCATGTTCAGCGCTACCACCATGGGAACGTCCATTTCCAGAAGCTGCATGGTCAGATACAAGTTGCGCTCGATATTGGTGGCATCGAGGATATTGATGATGGCCTTGGGCTTGTCCAGCAGAATGTGGTTTCGGGATACAATCTCCTCACTGGAATAGGGAGACATGGAGTAAATGCCCGGCAGATCCACCACGGAGGTGTTGGCATAGCCCCGGATGGGACCATCTTTTCGGTCAACGGTGACACCGGGGAAATTGCCCACATGCTGATTGGAACCGGTCAGCCGGTTAAATAGGGTGGTTTTGCCACAGTTCTGGTTGCCCACCAGAGCAAAGGTCAGTTCTGTGCTGTCGGGAAGGGGATCGCCGTCCCCTTTTTCATGGTATTTGCCCCCTTCACCCAGACCGGGGTGCTGGAATCTGCTGAAATTGATGGGGCTGGTGTAGTTTTTGCTCCGCTCGGAGACGGGCGCAATGTCAATTTTTGCAGCATCGTCCAACCGCAGGGTCAGCTCATATCCATGGATCTGCAATTCCATGGGATCGCCCATGGGTGCCAATTTTACTACGGTGACTTCCGCTCCGGGAATCACGCCCATGTCCAGAAAATGTTGCCGCAGGCTGCCTTGACCGCCGACGGCGGTGACCACAGCGGAATGGCCTGCCTGTAATTCTTTCAGGGTCATAATATTCCCCCTTTCTATTTCTGGGGCTATTATAATACTTTCTGCACCGCAGCACAAGAGAAAATGTGAAAATGTCCCACTGTTTTTGCATAAAAGCGGTGGGACATTTTTAGAAATAGTGATATTTGTTACGCTTTCCAATCAGGAAAATCACACTGAATATGGAGTCACGATTGATTTGCTGAACAAGTTGATTAATAATATCGCAGCATAAACTGTTCAGCTTCTTTAGAAAGGCTTTGTCAGTAATATAGTGATACATACGCATCCTCCTTTGTTCCCTAACCGTCCATTTAGCTTATCTTAACTAAATCGCAGAATTATATATCAAAAAACAAGGCAAGTCAATAGATAATTTGTTTTTTGGAGAAGAATACAAAA
>CAZHPO010000009.1:0-22066 GCA_964534615.1 uncultured Oscillospiraceae bacterium | reverse complement strand
AATACTTGATCATCAGTCTGCCAAAGAAGAAGCTGGGGAAAGAAATACCGATCATGGTCAGAATCGTAACGGAATAGTCCAGTTTGCTATACTGCTTGCAAGCACTCTTAATACCCAGAGGGATTGCAATGATCAGCTGCAGGATCAGAGAAATCAGAGCCACCGTAAATGAAACGCCCATGTTCTTAAAGATAACCGTGCTGACCGGCTGGCCGTATTTCCAGGAGTCGCCCAGGTCACCTCTCAGGGTATCGCTCAGCCACAGGAAATAGCCCTCCATAATGGGCATCTCCACCACCTCAGGAATGGTGGTATCGTTGCCCTTTTCGTCCTTCTGATAGATGATATTACCATCAGCATCTTTTTGCAGCAGGAATTTACCGTCTTCATCGGACTTGGCAAGATTCGAGTCGGCAAGCATCTGATAATACTTATCCCAGTTGTCTTCCATATTCATGCTGCCGCTACCAAAGAACTTTTGCTCAACATAGTTCAAAGGCATGCATCTGAGCAGACCGTACAGAATGATTGAAACACCCAGAAGAATCAGTATGGACAGTAGAATGCGTTTGAAAATATATTTTACCATAGCTTCTTTATCCTATCTTTTATTCTGGTGAAGTGTTGATTACAACCTTAGTTGTAATCAACCTCCCAGATTCTGGTGACAACGCCTTCGTTGTAAGAGGGGTTCTGATTGAGGGTGTTGACATTGATGACATCCGTATTGTAAACGGACAAGTCGTTTCTCTGATAAGTGGGCAATTCGATAGCCAGCTTCATGACAATGTCCAGTGCCTCAGCGTAGATCTCAGCACGCTCGTCCTTGTTGTTGGTCTCACGACCTGCCTCGATCAGCTCAGCCAGTTCTTCAATGAGCAGCTGCTCGTCGTCAAACTGTCCGGTGGTGTCGTCCAGCATGCCCTGGCAGTACCAGTTCTTCAGAGCGTTGGCAGTGGAGTCCTTATGATAGTTCTGGAACATATCGGGGTCAGCAGCGGAGTTCCATGCAGCTGCCCAAACTTCCAGACCGCCGGAAGCCAGCTTCTTCAAAGCATTGACGTCGGTGGTAACAGTGGTATCGAAGCCGCAGGTATTCAGGAAGATAGAAGCCTGCTCAAACATAGTGTATGCGGGGTGGTCAACGGTTTCACCGGCGATGGTGAAGGTGATTTTCAGGGTCTTGCCATCCTTTTCGTAGATACCGGTGCTGTTGTTCATGACCCAGCCGGCACTCTCAACCAGAGCCTGGATTTCCTTCTTATCCTTGGTGAAGCTGTAGTATTCTTCACAGCCGGTAGGATATGCCCAGGAGGTAGAAGACATGGGACGGTAGATCAGCTCACCCAGCTGAGAAGTGTAGTAGTCTTTGATGATGAGGGAGGTGTTCATAGCCTTCATAATGGCCTGTCTTACCTCGATGTCAGGAACATACTTGGGGTTGACACCAACATAGCCGTAGCCGCCGGTACGATAGGTCTTGTAGCCCAGGTGATTGACAGAGCTGACCTGCTTGATGTTTTCCTGCTTTGCGTTGGGTTCGCCGTAGTCGATTTCACCGGTCTTCAGAGCGCTGACCAGGTTATCGGTGCTGACGACCTTGTAACGGAACAGCTTGATCTTTGCGTTGTTCAGTTCGGTGCCAACAGTTTCGAAGTATTCATTTCTGATGTAGTAAACATAGTTGTTGCTGAAGAAGCTGTTCTTGTCAACATTGGTGTTGTTCTTATCGTCGGTTGCCTTGTAAACGCCTGCACCAACGGGCATGCCGTTCTTGTCAGCGGACTTCAGGACTTCATCGAAGAAGGTCTTGCTACCAAACTCAACGCCAAAGTGCTTCTTACCGTCGAACTTAGCGATCTGCTCCTGGTTGGAGTAGTAGTGCATAGGAGCAACCACAAAGGAGAAGTTCCAGATAGCCTTGGGGTCGATGCCGTTGATCTTGATTTTCAGGACATCATGCTCCTCGCCCAGGTCAACACCGTTAAAGCTGGAGACGCGCTCGGTGGTAATGCCTTCGATGCTGTCCACGTTGCCGCCGTTGGAAGCGAAATACTCAGACTTTGCATCAGCAGCGAAGTCTTCCAGCATGGTGCTGCCGGTAGCCCAGTAACGTAGGATATCCGCGATCTTGCTGTCAACGGAAGTGTTGGCCTTGTAGACAATGTCAATGGCCTTTTCCTTCATCAGAGCCAGCTTTGCGGTTTCTTCATTGCAATTGTTCTTGTCCATGTAGGCTTTGATGTTTGCCTCGGACAGAGCCTTATTCATTTCTTCGGTGTTGATATCATTGTCCAGATCCAGGGATGTCAGGTACTTGCCGTTGGCATCCTTTTTAGGAACATATGCGCCCTGGGCGTTCTGCTCACGCTGAACAGTGACGATACCTTCGTTGAACAGGTAAGCCTGCCAAATCTCAGTAAAGCTGTACTCGGTGAAGCTGCTCAGGCCAGCATCGGCAACGCTGGTCCAGTCAGTGGTCAGTTCTTCCTTAAACTTTTCCTTGGTCTTTTCAATGTCAGCCTTGATTTTTGCCAGGGTCTGTGCATCAAACACAGCGTCCTTGTCCGTCAGATACTCCAGGATCTGGTTCATACGAGTCTGTGCATCAGCGTAGAAGCCAGCGGAGAAATCGTTGTCAGAATCATCGGTCAGGCTGGGATCCTGTGACTGATAAGCCTTCAGACCCACGATATCGGTGGAATAAATTGTGGAGGAACCGGTGTACATGGGATCCAGGTACACATACAGGTTGAACAGCACGTCCTTGATGGTCAGAGGCTGGCCATCGCTGAACTTGATACCATTTTTGATAACGAACTCGTAAACGCTGTAGCCATCGTTGTCACCGCTGGTGGTAACATTGCCGTTGGCATCGTACATGGTCAGCTTAAAGTCCAGCGCAACTGTAGGATACTTGTTGCCGCAGACCAGGTTGCCGTCGGAGTCAGTGGTCATCATGGAGATCTGTGTCATGGAGATGACACTGCCGTCGTTGGCAGAGGTGTAGAAGAAGGGATTGAAGTTGCCGTCCAGTGCGCCGATGGCAAAAGTCATGGGACGGGTTTCAGGATCATACTTGTGTGCCAGATTGTCACCAATGTCGTTACCTTTGGTAGGTTCATTGCCCTGGGTAGATCCTGCAGTGGTCGTGTCGCTTGTTCCACAGGCTGTAACACCCAGGATCATAACGACCGCGCAGAGCAGGCAGAGTACACGCTTAAAAAGCTTATTCATAATTACGCTCCTTTTAAACTTTGTCGGTCTGGTTAATTAACCCTTGTTTAGGGGGTAGCTATAAGTTTCTCCGTAGCAGGTGCAGCTAACTTCCACAATGATGCTGCCGTCAGTCAGCTTAGACTGATCGCCGCCAATGACCCATGTGGATGCAGCATTTTGAATATTGGTAACGCTTGTGCCCTCAGCACCGTCAACACTCAGCGTACCCTGAACTCCCAGGCCGCTGATCTTTGCGCCCTTGGCGATTTCATTAAACAGGAAGTACGCCTCCGGGGAGCCCTTAGAAACTCCGATGGTCAGTTCCACGCCCTTCAAATTCAGGTTTTGGATCTTCGCCTCGGATTTCACATCGCCAAACAGAGATGTGGTCTTGCTGACGTTGGTTTTGCTCACAGAGAAGTTAGAAATGGTGTAGCCATTTCCTTCGACGGTCGCTTTCACAGAAGTCTGGGTCTTTACTGTTGCACCACCCATATCGATGTCGGCGATCACGTAATACTGCTTGTCACCGGCGAGAGACTTGAGCATCTTTTCAGCAGAAGCCTTGTTGTTGACGATTTCCCAATCGCCCTCAATGAACTTTGCATAGACCTCATAGTTTTCCTTGTCGGTTTTCTGGATCGGCCAGGAAACGACCTGGGTACATTCTGCATCGTAGTAATACTCCACGAAGGTATATGCGCCCTTCTCCAAGTTCAACAGACGGCTGCCGGTGAAACTGACTGCCTGACCGTTTTCAAAATCGATCTCACGGATCTGGTCGCCAACAGTGTATGTGTTGCCTTCTTTATCCTTCAGATCGGTTCCTGCCAGGATGACGGAAACATATTCCAGCTTGCGCCATTTTGCATACAGATCGATGTTTGTGCCTTCTTCCAGGCGCTTGGTGAAGTCAAAGGCTTCACCAAGCTTAACAATAGTCTTTGCTTCGTCTTCATACACCAGCTCACCATTTTCATCACGAACAGGCAAGTACCAGCCTTCAAATTCATAGCCGTTTCTGGTGTTCATATTGACGTTGCCGTTGGTCAGATTTTGGAATCCAATATTCAGGGGGAAAGTATTTGCCTCATAATAGTTGATGGTCTTTTCAGACATGTGATCATCAAATTCACCGCCGTTGGCGAAGTAGTGGATCTCCGCCTTTACGTCGCCCAATGCATCATCATTGCCGCCGCCACCGAGTACAATGATCAGTGCAATGGCAGCAACCACCAACAGGCCAATGATGATCCATTTCACCCAGGACTTGCTGAGGCTATTCTTTTCGATGTTCATCTGAGACTGACTCCCATTTTCTGTTTTTTTCTTGCGAATCACAGCGAAAGCAGTCACACCGCCAGCTACCACCAGCACAGCTGTAGCAACCAGAACGATCACCAGAATGTTGGAATCGCCGCTGGGTGTTGTACCGGGCTGAGGCGCAGTGGGCTCTGTGGGATCAGCAGGTCCCGTGGGCTCTGTAGGATCAGCAGGTTCCGTGGGATTGCTGGGTACATCAGGCTCTGTATCAGGACCGGCATTGCTACCAGCTTTCACAGACACCAGCACATCCACGGTTGCGACCACGCTGCCGTTGCGATACTCCAAAGTAACGAGTCTGTCGTACATGGTCAGAGCGCCCTGAGGCTCCACCACAGTGACCTTGGACATATCCACCTGTTCAGTGGAGCCATCCTTGTAAACCAAGGTCAGCACCAAACCGGTCATGTCAAATGCTTCGCCTTCAATGTAATTCTTTTTGTAGCTTTCCTTATCGTAATCGATATAATCGATCACCAGTTTAATGCCAAATTTTTCTTTCAGGGCACGAACCTGCCTCTCAACAGCTTCCAGCTTTTCTGTGACCTGAGACTCAATGAATTCTTTCTGAGTTGCATCAGTCACCTTGTTGAACAGCTGTCTTGCATTTGTGACCTTAGCAACAAGTGCCTCAACCTTCTGCAGGTTCTCATCGTTGACTTCCCATGTCATCCACTGCTGGATCTCCTCCAGAGACTCCAGGCCCTCAATGGCGGTAATAGCTTCACGGGTGATGTCGTCCACCAGAACGCCCATAGAATTGCGCTCGCCGAAGTAAGTGGTCCAGATGTAATTATCGTAACCCTTACCATTTTCGGGATAGTTCATCACCAGATCGCTGGTTCCACCCAAGATCTCGGAGTAGTAGATCATCAGAGTGTCGAAGTTTGCATAGTACAGACCTCTCACTGCGACCTGATCCATGGAGGTATTACCGGCCACAGCCTCCTCCATCAGCTGATAGACATCAGCACGGTAGACACAGGCCAGAGTGGGTGCCTGGATGCTGTTGAATGTATAGTTGCGAATACCGCTGTTTTCAAATGCGGACACGCCGATCACGCGCACAGACCAGGGCAAGATCACATGCTTGACAGCATTCTTGCTCAGGCCGCTGAATGCATAGGCATCAATACGGGTGGTATTATCGGGAACAGAGTAGGTGCCCTCCTCCACAACCTTACCGCCGGGGAATGCGCACAGCTCATATTCATCCTCTGTGATATTGCGCAGCAGCACGCCATCAACTTCGAAGAAGTTGCCGCCTTCCTCAACCCCAAAAGCTGTCAGCTTCTGAGAGTTGGCAAATGCGCCATATCCCAGCTTGGTCAAGGTAGCAGGAATGGTAACGGTAGTCTCGCTGCCACCGTAGAAAGCCATGGCACCGATTTCTTTTGCGGAGGGAATTTTGATTTCACTATAGGTCTTGCCGCCATTTTCAATAGCAAATGCACCCTTGCCAATGGTTTCAGCAGCTTCCAGATCCAGTTTCTTCAAGCCATTGCAGTTGTAGAACGCCAACTCGCCAATGGAAGTTACCCGATTCAGACCGGTGACAGTACCCAACTTGGTGCAGCCGGCAAAAGCTTCTTTACCGATGACCGTCACGTTCTTCAGATCGATGTTTTCCAGTGCCGTACAACCTGCAAACACAGCCTCACCCAGCGTATTGACCTGCTCACCGAAGGTAATCGTGGTCAGTGCAGTGCAGTTCGTAAAGGTGTAGTTGCCCAGACATGTCGCATTGTCACCAAAGGTAACAGTTGTCAGCTGATCGCAGCCAAAGAAGGTATAGTCACCCAGCTCCTCCATAGAAGGCATGACCACCTGGCGCAATTCGCCACAGTTGTAGAACGCGCCATCACCCATTGTGGAAATACCGTCAGGCAGAACCACGTTGGTCAGCAGCTTACAGTTGGCAAAGACGTAGTCGCCAAGAGTCTCAACTGCATCACCGGCAAAGGAAACGCTCATCAGATTTGTATCAGCGAAAGCGTTGTCACCGATCTCCGTTACAGAAGCGGGGATCTCAATACTATACAGCTTGGAACCTGCAAAGGCTTCCGCCGGGATCAGGGTGATCTGGCTGCCCTGTGCAAAGGTGATGGCATTGAGGCCGCTTTCAGCAAAGGCAGCGGTTCCAATGGTCTTTACAGAGGCAGGAATGGTCACATTGCTTACATTGCTACCGGCAAAAGCATAGTCACCGATGCGCTCCACTGTTTCAGGAATGGTCACATTCTTGGTTCCAGCCAGCACCAGCAGCAGCTGTGTCTTCTCAGCGTTGTACAGAACGCCGTTTTCGATCACATACTTGTCGCAGTTCTCGTCCAGTTTCACATTCAGGTCAGCGAAAGTCAAGCCAGACAAGCGGATCGCATCAAAGTCGAAGCTGTCATTGATGACGATTTCAGTCACATTGGTGCCTGCCAGGATGTCATTACCCAGAACAGACAGACCGCAGGGCAGCTGGAAGCTGACCAAACCGGTGTTTGCGAATGCATGATTACCAATGGACCAGATCTGTGCGCCCTGTGCAAAGCTGATGGAAGACAGCTTGGAGCAGCCAGCAAAGGCATTTGCGCCGATGGAGGCAGACAGGCTGCTCTCCCCTTCTGCAGGAGCAATGGTAACACGGTTCAGATTAGAGCAGCCTGCGAAGGCATAATCACCGATCTGAGCAGCGCTCAAAGTAATGTTTCTGAGGTTCACACAATTCTGGAAAATATAGGAACCCAAATTGGTGGTAGAAGCAGTTTTTACATCTGTCAGGCCGGTACAGCCGCTGAATGCGCCGACACCGCAGACATACAGGCCGCTCAAGTCAACGGACTTCAAAGAAGTACAGCCGGCAAAAGCCATGGTATCGAGGGTCGTTGCCTTGTTCAGCGCCTTGACTTCCTTCAGGCTGGTACAGCCACGGAAGCACTCCCGGCCCAGTGTCAGAATCTTTACATTTGTCAGGTCTACCAGTTCCAGAGAAGTACAGCCTGCGAAAGCTTCCTGATAGATAATATTGATATCGGAATCTTCCTCAAAAGAAACAGATTTCAGTGCTGTGCAGTTTCTGAAAGCGTACTTGCCGATCTGCATGACAGTCTTGGGAATAATGATATCTGTAACATTATCGTTATCCTCAAAGGCGCCTTCGGCAATCATCATAATGTTCTTGTCTTCGGGGATTTGCACCACGCCGCCCAGTCCACGATACTCGGTCAATGTGACACCATCGACCACAAAAGGATCCTGCACATAGATCGTCATGGTTGCCATGTAAGCGGTAGGCTTGCCATCCACCACAATGATCGCTTTAATAACGGTAGAACCTTCTGCCAGGGGATAAACATTACCCTGCTGGTCAACCGTTGCTGCATTGGGATTGGTAGACTCCCACTGCAAAGTCAATTTTTCCACCGGATAATACCAGGGATCTGTGTTGACTGTAAGTTTGAAATTCTCGCCCGGATAAACACCTACAAATCCTCTTGTCAGATATCCGTCACCGGACTGGACAGGGCCAAAGGAAATAGAGGGCAAGGGCAGTTTGTTTTCCTCATCCTTTACAGTGACCTTGATCGTCTGGCGCAGGCCGGAGCTATTGGTTACTGTAATGGTGGCAGTACCGGGGGTCAGGCCAACGATCTCACCGTTCTTGACCTCAGCAACGCTGCGGTTGTTAGAAGACCAGTTGAAGTTGGACAGGTTGCCGTTGCCTTCGTAGTTCAGCTGAACCTTGTGGGTCTGGTAGATGCCCAGTTCGATGGTTTCTTCACCCTCAGCCAGCTCGAAATAGTCAGGAGACAGGCTCTGGTTGCACTTGCTCAGATTCAGCCAATACTGGCTGTGGTTCAGCGCATAGTCATCCAGCTGCACATACAGGCGATCCTTGTACTGCTCGTAAATATCGGTGATTTCAATGGAAACCGTTGTGGTACCATTTTTATTAGCATTGTAGACAGGAGTAACATACTCGGTAGCCATCTTCAGCTCCTGCTTGTTGCCATCGCTGTCCAGATAAGTCAGCATAACGGACTGTGCGTAGTGGTTATCAAATACGTCCAGATCCAGGTAAATACGCTGCTTCACCTTGTTGCCATCTTTATAATCGTAATAACGAACACGGACATCCTGAAGAACAGGTGCTTCATAGTCTGCGTAGAAGGAGAACTCATAGGTTTCCTTAGAACCTTCACGATCCTGATTCTCGTAATCCAGATAGAAATCGAAGGTCATGGTGTATTTTTCGCCGGAAACCAATCCCAATTCAGTAGGATCTGTCTCAAACTTGACGAATGCAGGAACCGTGCTGCCTGCGCTGGCATAAGCCTTACCAACACGATGGATGGTGTCCGATTCCAGCACCTCGCCGGTGTCGGCATTGGTCAGTTTGTAATCCACATAACGGGCATTACGCAGCAAGCCTGCGTACAGACCTCTGAATTTGTAAGAAGTCAGGTAAGTATTGGCGTTGGTGTCGCCGTAATAATTGTTGTAGCAGGAAATGGAGTTATGCTCCATATCCGCATAGACCTGATCGGCGTACTCATCCTGCAAATACAGGAAGCTACCCATGGGCAGTGTATACTGGCCATTCTGATAGCTGACATAGGGCTGAGTAGCCCAAATGCTTGCCTGGGGCTTTTCATCATCAGGAATGGAGGAGTCCTGCTCCTTCTTGGCCAGCTCGTAAACGTCCCAGTCCAGCATAGGAGCCTTGGACCAGTCGCCAAAGAAGCCCATGAAAGGCAGCACCAGGTCGCACTGATCATCGGTCTGGCTCAGCAGCTTTGCAAAGCCTTCCACGAACATACCATTGGCAAATGCCTTGTTGATATAATCCTTTTCGTTATCAGACAGGGCCAGCTTCACAGTGATCTCGTAGGACTGTCCAGCAGGCACGGTGAACTCCTCACCGTCAGCCACGTTTTCGCCATTGACCACCCACTGTGCAGGAATGTCCTTCAGCATATACGCCTGCTCTGCCACAGCCATGCCGTCAACAGACAGCGTCTCGGTCATAAACAGTGTATTGGTCTTGAAGATCAGATCCTTGGTACCAAAGTTAGTAACATAGAAGGCCAGGGTGTATTCACCCTTCTTGTCCTTGTCGTCACCCAGTTCGATCTTGGGGCGGTTGTCGTTTTCTGCGTTATTGGTCCACAGGTAAGCCATGGTATGACGGGCATTTTCCAGGCTACCCAGACCTGCACCCTGCTTACGGGGAGAGTAAGGCAGGTTGTTCTGGTCATAAACAGTGGTAGCAGTGGACATCATCAGCTGATTGACCAGTCGGTTCACCTCAGTAGCAGTATACTCAGGGAACTTATCCTGCACATAGCTGCGTACCAGTGCGATAACACCAGCCATGTTGGGAGAAGCCATGGAAGTACCACTCTGCTCACCGTAGCCACCGGGAATGGTAGAAGTGATCTCGCCACCGTGGGCAGTGATCTCAGGCTTCAGCTTCAGGTCGGAGGTACAGCCCCAGGAGGAGAATTCACTCATAAAGGGGCCAGCCTTATATTCGGTACTCAGTTCCAAAGTGCCTACACGATTTTTTGCCTTTTCAACCAGTGCAGCACCGGACTTCATGTCAATGGAGATGGCCGGGATCGGATCATCCACATCGCCCAGAGACATACGAACCGTACCGGATACATTATTATAAATAATGACACCGATTGCACCAAAGTCTCTGGCCAACTCTACTTTTTCCTGGAAAGAGGAGTCGCCACGCTTGACCACTGCAATTCTTCCCTTTACCAGATTCTGGATGGTATCGGTATAGTCAGAAGCCAGACCAACACCGGGAATAACCACATATTCAAATTCTTTGGAAGTTTCGCCATCCCCCAGCATATCGCCGACGAAGTCGAAAGGATTGCTGCTTCCGTCGTTGGAATCCTGGAAGAAGATAGCATCCTCGCCGTTGGCCAGCAAGTAGTTGGACTTTTTACCGCTGATGGATGCAACGGACAATGCAGCAGGGAAAGTAGAAGGAGAACCAACAGTACCGGAGTCGGGGTTTGTGGACAGATTGGTGCCGAACACGCCACCAAAGCCAGCACTGTAGTCGTTAGATGCTGCGCAAACCAGGCTGATGCCTTCCTTGCCAACAGCGGTGTATACCTTATTCAGGTACTCACCCTCGTCATCACCGTCATCGGTGGTGGTAAAGCCACAGGTGGTACCCAAGCTCATGTTAATGACATCAACGCCCAACATGATGCAGTCTTCCAATGCAGCCAGAATGTCTTCTGTAACAGCGCCACCCAGGTCGGTGCTTTCCAGATTGTCTGTAAACACTTTGCAGATGACCAGCTGTGCGTTGGGAGCAACGCCCCAGAAATCTTCATCCACATGGTTGCCATCCTTATCAGTGTAACCGTTGGGATCGTGTCCGGCAACGATACCTGCAACGTGGGTACCGTGGTTGGAGTAAGAAGGATAGACATTGGGGTCCTTATCCGCATAGTCATACATGAAAGGAACCTTTGCATTGTAGTAGACATCGTCCACGGTCACGCCGCCGACTGTCAGATCTTCTGCACGCATATCCTTGTCTGCCAGAATATTGGCAATATCTTCTCTGGTGAAGTGGGCAGTTGCACTGTCAGGCATTTCCTGGAAAGCAGCATGGGTGTAATCCAGACCGGTATCGATGATCGCAACCACCATGCCGGTGCCATCCAGTCCCTCTTTGCATGCCAGAGAGGAGTCGTAAACGCCGGTGTTATAGACACTGGTGTGGTTTACGACTGCGGAACCTGCGCTGCCATAAGTCTGCACCGTCTGAGGATAAGCATAATCACGGGAAATGACCACGCTCTCAACGCCGGACATCTTCTTAATTTCGGCAACATGAGCGGTATCAATCGTCACGGCAATGGCGTTGTCAATTGCCACATAGCGATATTCCAGCTCGTAATCAATGCCAGCTTTTTTCAGCTGTGCCAGAACTTTATCCTGCTGGGCGTGGATCTTCTCGGTATTTTCCTGGCCCTTAGCAGTTGTTGCGTAGGAGGAAACGCTCTGTTTGCCTGCATAATCTACCAGGCTCTTTTGAGAAAGGCTGATCAGCACAGTTCTCGTTTCATAAGCATCCTCGGTCTTCAGTACAGCATTGCTCATGTTGTCTTTCATCAACTGGGCAAACTGCTCACTGTATTGGCCGGTCACATCTGTAAATGCAGAGCCACCGGAACCGGAGTTCACAGTGCCACCTGCACATCCTGCCACAATCAGGATTGCCAGCAACAGCGGCAACACACAATTGAGGCGTCTTTTGAAGTCTTTTTTCACTTTAGCTCCTCCTGCGATTGAAAATTTGCTGCGTCTAAATGCAGGAAACCAGGTCTTCCTGCAACACTTTATACGCGGACAAGTGTGCGTGTATAAAAAACTGTATTTTCATCCATATGTATAATCACGCACGATATTATTCTACATCATTTTCACTCATCCGTAAACTGGTGATTTTGCACATATTTTTCTGCATATTTTTGCCATGTTGGTTATTTTTCACCTATGCGTCCTATATTTTCTTTATTTTAGCCCCTAATTTTTATCCGTTTTTGTTGAAAATTAACTGTTTGAACTTTATGTGAATTTTATGTAAATTTTCAAATTTGCTTAACAAACCGTTAATATGTCTAATAACGCCCCTGTTTTATCAGCCTATCTTTCGTCAATGTAACGGATATACGTCTTTGTGTGGCAGACATCACCTGTTTTTTCACCCCTTCTCCCCTTTTCAGCCCCCTCCCAACCTTTTGTATAGAAAAAAGCAAAAGGTAGACACCGGGCGATCCCACGTGTCTACCTTTCATTTTTATAAGATTTCGAAGCCAAAGGCTGGCAAACCGCCATTTTCCTTCTGGGTACCATTGATGCGCAAGGTCAGCACTTGATTTTCAGCCTGACGAGTAATGGTAATAATGCCCCCATGCTCCTCCACGGCCAGTGTGCCCACAGACAGCGCCGGCTGTTTCTTCAGTTCCATCAGCTTCTGGATCAGAGTTCTGGTCTGAATATCCCAGTTTTTCTCGTTCCAGTCGAAGGTTCTGCGGCAATCAGGATCATAACCGCCCTCCATTCCAATCTCGTCACCATAATAAACGCAGGAAATGCCCGGATAGAAGAACATAATGGCCGCAGCAGTCTGATAGCACTGGCTATCACCATGCACCCTGGTCAAGAAACGATCCGTGTCATGGCTGCCCAACAGGTTCAGCATTTTCTCATTGGCCGCCAAGCTAAATGTATGATATAGCCGCACCAAACGATCCCGGAACGTCTTCGCATCGATGGTATGGAATGCAAGAAGATCCAGGCAGGCTTTGGTCAAACCATAGTTCATGATGCCGTCATACTCGTCTCCATTCAGATAGCGCACTGCACGATGCCAGTCCTCGCCAATCACAATGGTCTCCGGGTTTTGTGCTACAACAGCTTCCCGGAAATGCCGCAGGAAGCGATGAGACATTTCATCGGAAACATCCAGTCGCCAGCCGTCAGCCCCATAATCGCGCATCCACATCACTGCCACATCGCTGAAGTAGCGGATCAACTCCATATTTGCAGTATTCAACTTGGGCATGGTCTTCACGTTGGCAAATGTTGCGTAGGTGCCATCCTCGTTCCAGAAGAACCAATTATAATATTGGGATTTCTTGCCGTTTTTCTTCGCATCCAGGAAGAAAGGATGCTGGCAGGAGATGTGGTTGAACACACCATCCAGTATTACTTTCATGCCACAGCCATGGGCTTTTTCGATCAAAGCTTTCAGTGCTGCATTGCCGCCAAAGGCCGGATCTACATTTTCATAGTCTGTGATCTCATATTTGTGGTTGGTCGGTGAGCAGAAAACCGGTGTCATATACAACACATTGACGCCCAGATCCACCAGATAATCCATATGCTCCCGAATGCCATTCAGGTCGCCGCCGTAATAGCTTTTGGGCGTGGGCTTAACACCCCACTTTGTATTGACATAACCCATGTCCTTCGGCTCTGTGCCAATAGCAAAACGCTCCGGAAAAATCTGATAACAGGCAGCTGTTCTGACCCATTCGGGCACAGTCATCATATCGCAGTCAAACTGGGATACATACTGGAAGAAGCAGAAATAACCATAATTATGGTCAAAGCTGTCTGTCAGTCCCTCCTCAGACAGATACCGGGGCTTTCCATCGCAACATTCCAGTTGGAAAATGTATGCAAATCTGGTATCCGTTTGCGCAACCGCCACTGCATAATACTCCAGCTCACTGTCTTCAAAAGTTTTTACCATGTCCGCTTCCAGCCGAAATTCGTGCCAGAAATTCTTATTACAGTTGTAAATCAGCTTTGCAGAACGAATCGTGTCCTTCTGCACCCGAAAACGCAGGTGCATTTTCCCCTCCAAAGGACAAGCATCTACCGTCGCTGGAATATGAGATATGGATAAACTCAGCATAATATGCCTCCAATTTTCTGATGGTATATTGCCAGCTTTGGCTGGCATTGACTTTTTCATCTTCTTTTGCTATGATTATTCTTGTTCAAGCACCTTAATTTTACACGGAGGACCCTATGAAAGTCAATACTTTTCCAAAAATCAAAAAATATCGCCTTGCCTATTTACTGGTTTCTCTGGCCCTTTGCGGATATCTGATTTATCAGCTGATCGCAGGTGTCATCCTCAATTTTATAGGCAGCGCCGATTTTCAGGACATCATCAATCTGTTTTCTCTGCTGTTCACACTGCTATTTGAAACAAGCATTGTCCTGTTTATCATCCGATCCCTGCGAAGTCACCAAACTCTATTGATGAAAAATCTGGTGTTCAACCGGGATGGCACACCCTATAAAGCAGGTTTGAGTGTTATCTGCGTCGGCGGAATCCTGCTGACCGTCGCCGCCATTGCACTGCTGCTATGCACATATAGCGGAACGCTACTGTTTAAGCTGGATCAGCAAACGCTGCTTTTCATTGCAGATGTGACCCTGATTTTTGGTGTTAATTTGGACTTCACCCTGCTCTATTTCATTCTTTTCCGCCACGAAGCTGGTGCTTTCGCCTTAATTTAACCAAAAGAATAGCTTGCTTTTAACTCTGAGACCAGGACCATGTCCTGGTCCACGCTTTCATAGCGCTCATAATTGCTGTTGAGCAAGCCGTAGGCATTGATTTTCGCAATCTGATGCAGGCGCACATTGCCGGTCTGCTCATAGGCGATATTCATTTTCTCATTGAAAACGCACTGTGCGTTTTCTTTATCTACAGAAAACGAACTTTCCGGATACTTGTAAATATAGAGCATAAAAAAGTCGCCGTAATAAAGTCCGCCTTCGTTATATGCACCGTTATTCTTGTAGAAAAAGGAAGTAATGTAGTCCTTAACAAACTGTTCCTCTGCTTCCTGTTGCTTGGTTTGCTCACCGTTGACCGTGGTGTAGATGTATTTTCCATCCACCAGCGCAATGGTTGCCCCTTTAACGGAAACGCCATCTTCAATGGCATCACCGAAAAGTTTCTGTTCATATTCCAGATAAAGCGCATCCGGATTCGACTTATCGATCTTCACATGAAGATCATAGCCACCGGTTTCCTCACCGGCTTTGTTCTGCTGGCTCTGGTGAACCGTATATTCCACCTTTGTCACAGACTCATAGGCTTTTTCTGCGCTGATACCGGTATTGAGAAATGCTTCAACCTCCGGATCAGGTTCTGTTTGCCTGCTGCATCCTGTGCAAAACAGCAATGCAATCACTGCAACAATAGCCAAAACTCTCATTTTCATATTGCTGGAATCTCCATTTCTCTGGACTGTGTGCCTCTGCCAAATTCATGGCAGAGGCACACATTGCTTTTGGATATATTAGTACAGACGAATATCAAACTTGTTCTCGAAAATGCGGAGCTTTTCCACATCTACGGTAACACGGATCTTGTCTCCGGGCTTACAGTTCTTGTCAGCCTTAACGTAGATCACTTCGTCATAGCAAGTACACTTGATATAGCGCTCCTTGCCATAGTCAATAATACTGTCGACCGTCAGTTCAATGCCAGTATTACCGATAGTGTAGGCTTCGTGGGGAGCCTCAAAACGGTAGTGGCTAACAAACAGCTGGGCACCCAGACCCTTAACGATCTTCTTGTTGATGTCCTGGCTGGTCACAAAGATCTGGCCATTGATGTACAGGGCAAATACCTTAGAGTTGAAGGAAATCTCCTCGATCTCAGCGTTGTACTCGGCATCCAGCTTCTCCAGCTCATCGGTCTTTGCACGGCGAGCTTCCTTGCACAGCAGTGCTGCGTTATCACGCTTTTCGCCGGTAGCAGTGGCAGCTTCTGCCTTTGCCTTTTCAATGGCGGCATCCAGCTCGTTGGTGCGCTGCTGCTTCCGCTCGGTATAGGCTGCCTTTGCAACGATCAGTGCGTCCTGAGCGGTCTTCTGATTGACCTCCTCCAGGGGCAGCAACTTCTTGCAAGCTTCGTCCAAGCCAGCCTCAGCCAGACGGTTCAGCTCTGTATACTTGGCCTCGATCTGCTTCTTACGCACATCGTGAGATGCACGCAGGGCATCGACCTCAGGCATGATCTTCTGCTTTTCAGCTTCAGACAGCTTGGCGTATTCAGCCTTCTTACGCTCGTAATCAGCCACCTTTGCCTCATAT
Source organism: uncultured Oscillospiraceae bacterium (assembly GCA_964534615.1). Taxonomy (GTDB): domain Bacteria; phylum Bacillota; class Clostridia; order Oscillospirales; family Oscillospiraceae; genus Faecousia. Next base: position 5,863 of record CAZHPO010000009.1, on the reverse strand, counting down.
GCAGCCTTGGCTTCAGCCAGCTGCTTCTGAGCTTCCTGCTTGACCTTCTTTTTGCCTTCCTTACCCAGATCTTCGGTACCCAGGCGGTAGGACAGGTTGGACTTGATGCTCTGGCACTGCTCAGCATAAGCAGCCTTGATCTTCTTCAGCAGCGAGGGCTGTACCAGCATTTCGGACAGCTTCTCCTCAAATTCACGATCCATCTGCTCGATGGTCTTCTTCTTCATTTCATCATTGTGCTGAGTAAAGAAGGAATTGGAGCGCTTTGCATTGGAGCGATCGAAGTAAGAACCGTAGAAAGTATCATACTTGGGCAGAGGCTTAGCCAGTTCATTCATGGCGCTGTCATAAATGCAAACGCTCTTAAAATCGATATCCAGGCCCAGTTCTTCACCAACAGTATGCTGCTTCTTGCCAACCATAAAGAAGGTACGGCCAGCCGTAAACATGTGGGTAACAACCGTGTCCTTGATGGTCTCCACACGTACGACCTGTGCCTTCAGATCGCTGCCGCCTTCCCGCAATGCATCGGTAGGAATGAGAATAGAAGCAGCCTTCTTCTCATCAGCCAACTGATTGCAGACAGCCACAGGCAGCTGGACTTTCTGGCCCAGAATCTCAGCGGAGCCATTGTGGATGGTCAAATCGAAGATATTTTCTGCGGGGATACGAGGTGCAATGGTCTGTTCGGTCTCAGCATCGAAGAAGTGTGCCTTCTCCATGTCCAGAGCCACGTCGATCACATCATCCACACGGGAAGAATGTTCACCACCGTACTGCTTGACGATGATTCGGGTAGCGGAGTCTTCCAGACGGGTCTTGTTCAGGTTCATATCACCATAGATCAATGTCTCGTTACCCAGCTCCTCGAAGTGGGAGATCTTGACCTGCATAATGGTGTTGGACTTTTTCAGAACATCGGGATCCACAGAGGTCTGCTCGCAGCGCAGGCCGATGATGATCTTCTTCTCACCATTGAGATACTCAGGACGAACCTTCAGCAGCTTCTCAAAGGGAACAAAGATGGTGCGCTCGATGCCCTCGAACTTCACCTCGACCTTATCCCCTTCCCGGCGCAATGTTGCGGGGAAGAAGTTCATCTGAGGTGTGCCGATAAAGCCTGCAACGAACTTGTTTTCAGGATAGTTGTACAGGTTCTGAGGGGTATCGATCTGCTGGACATAACCCATGGACATGACCACAATACGAGTACCCATGGTCATAGCTTCCACCTGGTCGTGGGTAACATAGATGAAGGTCGTTCCGATTTCCTTATGGAGCTTTGCGATCTCAGCACGCATCTCAGTACGCAGCTTTGCATCCAGGTTGGACAGAGGCTCGTCCAGCAGGAAGACCTTGGGCGTACGCAGGATGGCACGACCCAGAGAAACTCTCTGACGCTGACCACCGGACAACGCCTTGGGCTTACGCTCCAGGTATTCTTCCAGCTTCAGGATCTTTGCAGCCCAGAGAACCTTTTTGTGGATCTCGGACTGGGGCACATGGCGCAGCTGCAGGCCGAAAGCCATGTTTTCGTACACCGTCATGTGGGGATACAGAGCGTAGTTCTGGAACACCATTGCGATGTCGCGATCCTTGGGCTCCACATGATTGGAGAAGGTGTCGCCGATATACAGTTCGCCTGCGGTGATTTCTTCCAAGCCTGCAATCATACGCAGGGTGGTGGACTTACCACAGCCGGAGGGTCCGACGAAAACGATAAATTCCTTGTCTTCAATCTCCATATTGAAGTCATTTACCGCTTTGACCCCATTGGGATATACTTTGTATAAATGCCGTAAACTCAGGTTAGACATATACTTATTCCTCCACTTCCGTTAATATTGCAAAGGACTGCGCCGGGATGGTCAGGGTATTGCCCTTTACGCTGGGCACTTCTGCTGTGGACAGCGTTGCTGCCAGCTTTACATTGCCCAATTCACTCAGATCGTAGGTATCGCTATATTCATGGGATGCATTCATAACGATATAGATCTTCTCATCTCCATCATCCTTGGAAACAATACAAACGGTTCTGTCTTCATTCAGATAAACATTTTTTGCCACACAACGGGCAATTTGCGGGAACGCACGACGGATGGCATTGGCCTGTCTGATGTAATCCATCAGAGAGCCCTCCGTTGCCAGCTGATCGGCCACAGTACCCAAAGGATACTTAGCGGAGTCATCACCCTTGGTAGAGCCGGTAACCGGCTTACAGGTGTAACTGTCGCCCCAGGGCATAGGCTGGCGCTTGTCTTCGTCGATGTAACTGTCGGAACCGGATCGGTTGAGAACGACCATACCGGCTTCGTCGCCATAGTAATGATAGATGGTGCCGTAGCACATAGCCATCAGGCCATAGGCCATCTTCAGATTGTTGATGTCATTGGCTGCCTGGGTAGCACCATAGGCACGGCCTGTATCGTGGTTTGCAATAAAGGTGGCAGGGATGCCGCCTGCTGCATATTCCGCATTCTCCTGATCGAGCTTGTACAGGTAAGCTGCCTTATCCAGACGTGCCGCATAAGACAGGTTGCCGGAGCCCTGAGAATGCTGGAAAGAGAAGAACGATTCCACGCCGGATGCCTGATAACGTTGATTTTCAGCCTTATTGCCCCAGCTTGCTTCACCGACAATGTAGCAATCGGGATCAATTTCCTTGGCGGTTTTATTCAACCAGGTCAGAAACTGGGTATTGCGCTCGCTGTCGGCCGTAAAATACTCACCGGTCGCATCCAGTCGGAAGCCATCCACATCGTGATCCACCAGCCAGAAACGCATGATCTCTTTCAGATCATTTGCCAGATAGCCTTCGGGCTCATCCAGCACATTTTGCAGGTTCAAATCCGGCATTCCGCCCCAGAACTGGCACTCATATGCCCAGTTTCCACGGTAGATCTGCCAGCCTGCTTCCGGCTGTTCACCATCTTTCAGTTCTTTAAAATTGTAGTAATTGTAATATTGGTTATCCGTCTGTCCACGGCTGTGGGCAAGATAGCAAGCCTGGAACCAGATATGCTCCACAGAAGTGTGATTGAACACCAAATCCAGCAGGATGGTCATGCCACGGTCATGGCACGCCTTCACCAGATTATCATAGTCTTCCATGGTTCCGAACTGGCTATCGATGGTCTTGTAGTCCACCACGTCATACTTGTGATAGGTGGTAGACTGGTGAACGGGAGTCAACCAAAGGCCATCGAAATTCAGGTCCTCGATATAATCCAGCTTGTCAATAATGCCTTGCAGATCACCAATGCCATCGCCGTTGGAGTCAGCAAAGGAATAAGGGAAAATTTCGTAATAGGTACGCATATGATCCGTTGTTTTTTGAACCTCTGCGTTCAGGAAATCCCCTTCCGGAGCTTTATTACAGGCGGACAACGCCAGCACTGCTGCCAGCACCAGGCAAATAACTGCAACATAGCGTTTGTTAGCCATCGCTTATCCTTTCACGGAACCGCCGGTCACGCCTTCCACATAGTACTTCTGCAGGTAGAAGAACAGGATGATGGGTACAATGGAAACCACCACACCGCCTGCGCAGAAATGGGTAAAGTGTTCCACGATCTTACTCTGGCTGTCAATCATAGAATACAGGCCGATTGCCACGGTCTTGTATTCAGAAGCACCACGACCTACGATGTAGTTTGCCATCATGTAGTCACCCCAGGGGCCAACAAAGGCATTCAGGGCAGTCTGGATGATGATGGGTTTGGACAGGGGCAGGATGATGGACCAGAAGATTCGATTCTTGGTGGCACCATCGATCATGGCAGCCTCATCCAGGGACTTGGGAATGGTGTCAAAGAAGCCTTTGGCAACCTGATAGCCCATAACAGTACCGGAAACATAGACCAGTATCAAGCCCAGCACGGACAAGCTGTTACCGATCAGACCCATGGCGTTCAGAATGTGATAAATGCAGATCATGCCCAAAAATCCGGGGAACATGCCCAGAATCAGCATGAACTTCATCAATCCTACACGACCATTGAAACGCATACGGCTCAGTGCATAAGCCGTCAGCAGGGTGATCATGGTATTCAGAACAGCCACCACAGAAGATATGATCAGGGTGTTGATGTACCACTTGCCAAACTGAGAGTCCGGAGAGGTAAACAGCCACTCAAAATTCTTCAAAGACCATTCCTTGGGGAAAATATAGGAAACGATTGCAGTGCTTTCACCACGCAGGGCAGTGACGATCAGATACAGGAAGGGAAAAAGCCACACAACGCTGATGACCATCAGCAAAATGTAGATGAAGCCATCCACCACATGGCCCTTGATACTGCGTCTGTTTTTGCGCAAATCTCTCATTGGAAGTCCTCCTCATTCTTAACTGCGCCCAGGCGAGAGTAAACCACCAGGGAGAAGAAGGCGACCACAATAAACACCATAATACCGATAACAGAAGCCATATCATACTGAGAGTTATTCACTGTCAGCTTATACAGCCATGTGATCAGCAAGTCAAGGTCACCGGCAGATGTTGCCAGATTGGGATCCATGGTGCCGGATTGACCGCCGGTCAGCAGGAAGATGATGTTAAAGTTATTGATGTTGCCAACAAAGGTACCGATCAGAGAGGGTCCCAGAATGAACATCATATAGGGGAAAGTGATCTTGGTAAACATCTTGAAGGGGTTTGCGCCGTCGATACGGGCAGCCTCATACAAGTCGCTGGGAATGTTCAGCAGAATACCGGTACAGGACAGCACGGTATAAGGAACGCCAACCCAAACGTTGACCAAAATAATGATCCACTTTGCCATGCTGGTGGTGCCATTTAAGAATTTCACAGGCTCCGTCAAATTAAAGACATTACGCAAGATGGTGTTGATAATGCCTTCGTCACGGAACATCTTGGAAACCAGCAGCAGGGAGATAAACTGGGGAACAGCGATAACCGTCACCAGACAGGTACGCCAGAATTTCTTCAGCTTAATGCTCTTTTTGTTGATCAGCACAGCCAAACCCATGCCGATAAACAGGTTGGAGAAGGTAGCGATCACGGCCCAGGTCAGTGTCCAGGACAGGATATGCCAGAAGGTGTAGGACCAACGCGCAGCGTCCTGTGCAGTACCGCCCATAGCCTCGCCGGTCAGCATGGATGCAAAGTTATCAAATCCAACCCAGGTAAACAGGTTTGCAGGGGGCAGTGTATTTCTGTTGAAGTTTGTAAATGCCACCAGCAGCATGAACATCAGAGGCACAATGGTAAAGATGGCCAGAGTGGTCATGGGTGCTGCAAGAATTGTAATATGGAACTTGTGGTTCAGCAGCTGAGAAGCGTCATCCCGCAGCGTGGGGCTGCGCATGGCAATTGCCTTGCCCAACTGACCATTATAAGCGTCCTTAACGGACTTGACCATGATCACGGCAGAGAATGCAATGATCACAATTGTCAGCATGGAATAAAGCAGGATATTGAAAGAGTTGTCGCCTTCCATAATCACGAAGCCCAACTCGTCACGAACCTGCAGGGTATCGCCCAAAGTGTCGATTTTAGAAAGATAAGGCACGCCGAACAAGATCATGTATACAATGAACAGGATCTCATATCCCAAATAGATAATGCCTCGTCCGATCTGCTTATGGGTAAAGCATCCGGCACCCCAAATCGGCAGAGACAGCCGTGTGGCAGCATTACCATAGCGCAGAGCGTTTATAAAAGACATACACCAACCGCCGATTTTCTTCAGCATTCCCCAGATTTTGACGGGGATCGCCTTCAAAAATGCAAGGATGGCAAATGGAATGTTCAAAATAAAAGAGTAGAACTTGTACCAGGCACGCTTAGGCTTTGACATCGACAAATATTCCAAAAAAGATATTTGTGTCATAGAAATAACTC
>CAZHPO010000008.1:0-24262 GCA_964534615.1 uncultured Oscillospiraceae bacterium | reverse complement strand
ATTGTCTCATACCGGCGAGCTCACTGCAAGTCGCTGGTAGGTTTTACGCTTACGGCTTTCTTTCCTGAAGCAAATTCATCTGCTATATAGGAGAGCAATCTGTCTTTGATCTCTGTTGAAAGCATTGTTTCTGCTACAAACAGCTTATCATCATGCACAATACCGGCATTACGAATTTTCGAAATAATTATGTCATCATCCTCGGCAAGCTCATTGCCATGAATTTCGAAATAATATCTCTTAAATTTTTTTAAATCAAGTCCTGATGCAAGACGATACCCTTTTACAAATCTATCTTTCAAAATGACTTTGTAACGCTCGTCTATGACTGAAGGCAGCACCGAGGAAACAGTCACTTGAGAATTTTCAACATGGCGCTGCGGGTGTCGGATTGCTGGCTTTTTCTTTGAATAAGCAATTTCGACATTCTCAAAATCGACATTGCAAAGTTCAAGCAAATACCGCACTTTTCCAATTATATCAGATGCACTTATATTAGTTTCAAGGATGAGATTCGTATTTGCAATTCGCTTGGGTGCGAACATCTTTATTCCTTGTTCTTCTGTTGCAAGTTCAATTCTACCGCCGGTTGATTTTGAAAAGCTCATACCGGGCTTCAGTATGTGCGGATAATCTTCGTATAGGCAAGTAAAGAGTTTCACATACAAATCCGTCCACGACCGAACCTCCTGATATTTTTCTCCAAAATAGCTAAAGTATTCTGGTGTAGAATAGGAGTAATCCGCTGTAGCCTTGAAATTCACAGCATATGTTTGTGCTCGTGTTTGTAGAATGGTTTGCTGAGATGCATTTTGTTCACCATTTCCTTCAAACTCTTTTGTATCAGAACATAGGAATATCAAAGTTTGGTTGAAACTACTGTGTTTTAAAGCCTTGCGGATAACTGTTTTCATTTGATCGCTGCCACCACTCATGCATAACTGATGATATACGAATGTCTTTCTAAAGCTCAACGAAGTGACACTTATCTCTATTCCAACCTCTACTATTACACTTTTAATGATTCTTAGAATTGACATTGGTGCGAGTGCGCTTTCTGCTTTGTTATTGCTTTCGCTTCTAAATACATAATCACCAAGGTCAACTATGCCCACATTCTTGCGATACAGCTCGATCGCATTAACAATCTCATCGCCAATTTCGACACAGTATTCACAATTACAATCATCAAGATCGCTGCTAAAAACTGGGAATTCATTTCTTATTCTACCGTTTTCATCAAGGAGATGTGAGAAGCGAAGCTGAGTTAACTCACGAGTTGTCAATCCAAATCCAAATCCTACTGCGAAAAGGAGGTTGTCTCTATATCTACCTTGACTAATAAGATATGATTTAATCTTTATAATATCAGACAGTTGCTTAAGCGGTTCGGATTTAATATCCTCATATTCAAACTTATTAGTGGGATCATTAAAATGATAGTCAAAAGTTTTTCTCAATGTCCGGGCTGAAATGTTATACTTATTATCAATTTCTTCTGTGATTCCTGCAAAGATTCTTAAAGCAGTCTGCCTTGATAACGGAGTAAATCCGTTGGCATTAGAGCTTTCTCCTGTAAACAGAAAGTCATCAAATCCATAGGAAGGCTTTGTCTGAATATACAGGAACAAGGCAGATAGCACGTCTTTATTCAGTTGGTATATTCCGCTTTCATCTCGGCTATTGGTTGCGCTTCTCGCTTTTACAACCTTTAATACATTTTTGAAACTACCATCTGGATTAATAAAGTCTGAAATCTTGAATTTCAGCGCCGTATCCACAGTCAATCCGGTATTTACTAAAAGTACAAACAACATGTTGTCACGGAATTTGTTATGTGCAACAAGTTTCTCAGATATAAGTTGCACATCATTCCAGTCTTTTATCGTTTCTCCCGCTTTCTCGCCAAATAAATCCGATTTTGCTTTTAGTATTGAAAAATATGCACATGGCATACCTGTACTTGATCCCACAATGTCGTTTGTAGAATTTTTAGAGTGATTGTCAATTTGATTTCTCTCTCCAAAATTTTCTGCCGTCGTGTCAACATTTAATGCTTCATCCGAGTTATTAATTTTGCCCTCTTGTGAATCTGTATTTGTTTTGTTATTTGATTCGCATTGCATTTTACAGTAATGCATAAAATGCGTTGCTGAAGCTACAAATTTAGCCATTTGTTTTTTATGTGAGAATCTGAAAACCTTGTTTGCTTCAATTACATTTTTGATTTTTTTTGCGCGTTCATAGTCTACACTTGAGAACAATGGCGTATGAATTACATTTATTCGAAAGCAGAAATTTTCTATTTCTTCATATGTCCCATAAAGTTCTGAAAGTTGCGATGGCCTAACTTGTTTGGAAAGCCAATCAAAGAAGTTTTCTTTGTGATTGATGCCATTCCCATCTGTCATGTTCAACGCCCCTTTCAGTATATTTTCAAAATCATTCCTGTCTTTATGATATAAGTCGACGACCTGAAGAAATAGTTTTGATGCAGGTTTCATGATCGTCCGGCCGTAATATGCAGACTCCATGCTTGCAAGTTGAAAAGCAATTCCGTTTTCATTACGATATTTCTCATCGATTTTTAGACCATCAGATATTGCCATATTTCGCAATATAGACGATACACGCCTAATTACCTTGGTACGAGACTCCTTCTCATTAATTATTTTTAGAAGTCCATCTAATAACACAACACCTTCTGTGGTTGACCATTGCTGTTGACGGCTCATTTATATCAACACATCCAATATCCGTTTTTTAAGTGCAATTCTTGTCCTTCTCAAATTGCATATTTTAATCATCGAGAATAACTTCCATTATGTCGCCGATATCACAATGAAACACTTTGCAGACTTTGATGAGAAAGTCAAGAGATACAGCTTCATTTCGGTTAAGCTTGGACATTGTATACTGACTTGTTTCAGTAGCTACACGCAGATCCTTTTTCGACATTTTATTGTCTATAAGAAGCTTCCATAGTTTATTGTAACTGATCGACATGTTAAACACCTCTTGTTGAAACAACCACATTAGCGAATGTTATAAAAACACACAATGAATTATAGCACAAAGGGCAGAAAAGTACAATAGATTTCGAATTAAATTCGAAGTTTCGAGCTAATATTGTCGAAAATCTATAACAACAGGAGGGACTATGCTTATAATCCCTCCTGTTAATGCGCTATGGAATTATTTATAACACTTTTTACACGGTTCATATCCGCGCTGTTCTGCTTCTTCCTTCGTTACCTGTGCGGGGTTCTTCATATTACTGCAACTGGACTTGCTGTGGTATTTACTACCCGATTGTGGTATCCATACAATTGTTCCGCTTGAGCCCTGGGCAGAATCATTGCCATTGTTTTCTGTTGGCTTAGAGTTTCCTGTTGTTTCACTACCTGGTCCAGAGCTTTCACCTGAAACATAATTGATAGTAATTCCAGGCTGCACATTGTAGCAGTAGACATTGAAGCAGATTCCGTCACCGCTGTCTTCCACGGAGTAAGCCTCCATCTGCACACCGCTGCACACAAGGTTTTCACCTTCAAATATCGGTGTGATTCGATATGCAACATGGTTTCCGGTTTCCTTTATGTAGTCGGCAACCATATTTTCAAACGGAAGCATGCCTTCAATGTTCATATACCGTGTTCCGGTAATGAGATTCTGCTTGTTGGCGTTTTCTGCAGATAACTGCCAACCAATGAGGTGACATCTGTTCCAAAGATATCCACCGGAAATACCGCTATATTTTGCTTGTACCCATCCACTTGGCTTTATGCTGCTGATACTTCCTCGTTCCTCATCTGCACCGGGCATTGTATCCTTGCCGCATGATGCCAACGCTACGCCACATCTCCCGAGACTATCAAGGGGAGAATACTTTTCGTATCCGGTGCTGCTTAGTTCCGAAGTGCTAAAGTTCGGCTGATTATTATTAATGACAACATAAGCATTTCCGGAATAGGCAGGTAGATCCGCAGGATTCACCGGAGTTGCTGTGCCAGTTCCTACAATTGACGGTTGTGTCGGCTGTGTTGTTTCCGGCGGATCAGTTTCTTTTGATATGCTTTCCGATGGTACGGTTGTGCTTTCTGTAATGGTTGCAGATGTACTCGAAAATTCTGTTTCACCCAAAATACCGGATATGGATGTCGATGTTTCTTCTGTGCCATCATAAATATCTGTGTCACATCCGGCAAAGGATAGCATCATTGCAAGCGTTAGGAACAGCGCAAATAATCTCTTTGATATTTTCAACTACATCATCTCCTGTATGTTTCAATCGTAATTTTGTCATGAGAAGATCCTTTGATGTTTTCAACGCTTACTTTCTTGAAGCCGTTGGCTTTTAGATCCACATCAAATTTCTTATCGGACTGATATTTACGATTCCAGTGGCAGAGGATGATTTCATTTACACTTTCAAGCTCAAAACCCTTGTCCTCAACAAAGCAGTAATCATCGTCAGATGCTTTTAGGAAATAATCATCGTCACAGATAATGCCGGAGTGATCGCCAAACTGCTTTACAGAATATTGGCTCATCCACAATTTACTTCCCTCGGTATGCTTGATGATCCATTCACGCAGCATACTATCCTGACTCTGCCGTTTTCCAAAGAACATCATTCCCGTGTCCTTATCCACGCAAATAATGATTTTCATATTAGATTTCACCTCTTTTTCCTAATTGTTCCGAATTGCAAAACACAAAATCAAATAATTCCACCAATACGAAACAATAATATTATAGCGTTTACTCGAACGGAACGCAAGCATATTAGAATATTACTGATACAAAACTTCGGGAGGTGTGCAGTAATGTTTGATTTCGGTATGCGCTTGCAGCAGCTTCGGATGAATCGCAATCTATCGCAGACTGCTTTAGCCAAGAAACTGAACCATAGCAAATCATCGATTTGCGCATACGAAAACAATTTGAGAATTCCACCCTTGGAGGTGTTGACTGATATTGCCGTTTTCTTCAATGTGTCGCTTGACTATCTTGTCGGTATCGACAAAGAGGAAATGGTTTCCGTTGAAGGTCTGACGGACGAGCAGAAAGAAATAATCTATTCGCTGATCCATGAATTTAAGGGTGCGACACTTAATTGCCCGGGGCTTTCCGAAAGTCAGCAAGCACTTTTGAACAAAGTCTTGGTGGAACTCAACAAAAAGCACAAGTAACTATGTGAAAGAGGCAACGGCAGTGTTATCTACCGTTGCCTTTGCTATTCTGTCTTTCTTCTGCTGTAATATATCTTAGAGTGGGTACTTCTTTGATCTCCCATCGTGACCGTGTCCTACTGACACCGAAAGGGCATAATAACCCCTTGGTGAATTGGCGATTGAATTTCAAGTCAAATAATAGCGGTTACTTGTAAAAGATCCGTTGGCACGCTTTTTGTATTCTTTGCGTACAAGGCCAGCCTTTTCTAAGTCCCTAACTGCCCTGCGAACAGTTTTATCGGAGATAGAGAGTTCCTTGGCGATTGTCTTTACACTCGGCCATGCCTTTTTCTCTTTGTCACAGCGATCATACAAATAGATATAGACGAGCTTCGCCCTTGAGGGAAGCTCGTCACAGCTATACAATTTTCGATAGTAAGACATACTGTTTCACCTCCTTAGTCCGTGCGCACCTTTTGCTCCGGTTCTCTGAACAACGGCTCATCGCTCTGTGACAATGTCTGTCCACCGGTGGCTGCTCTGCGAGAGGGACGCGCAGGTGATGAATATGTGCTTGGGAAAGTATCGAGAATATTTTCTTCAATGATTTCCTTATTGGTGTAATGTACTTTGCGTGTACCTTTATCTTCTACCGTATATTTCTCGGTATCAAAGTCAATGCCCCACTTGAAGAACAGCTTCAGCTTGGAAACAAAGGGATGTGTGCCTGTTTTCATGACGATGAAATTGCCTTTCTTCATGGATTTCAGTTCATCGGCAGTCATGAGCGGTCGCTCGGTCATCTGCAGACTCTGCGAAGGATCATTCTTGCTTCGGGATACCGATCCGGTCATTACCGTTCTTGAACCCAGGGATTTGGAGATTTCGTCAGCCGTTCCGGATGTGGGAGCAAAGCCACCGGCAATGGTTACCTGACAGTTATCTTTGATGATATCCGCTCCTTCGCTGCCGTAATTCTTCTCAAGCTGTTTGTAGGACTGTATAATGCTCACAAGGGACAGCTTTCGAGATCGAGAGGCAGAATACATCATTTCTGCAGAACTGATAGCAGGGAGCGTGCCGAACTCATCCATATAGAACATGACACGATTTTTTAACGCACCGCCTCGCTCATCCGCTACGATCAGTATCTCACGGTATAACTGTTGCAATAGCAGAGATACCATGAAATAGGTTGCAGGATTTTCTTCGGGCAAAACGATAAAGATGGCGCACTTACTTGAGCAGAATTTCTCCGCATCAATGGCCGTGTCAAAGCATAGGATCTGTTCAAGCTCCGAATCAAGGAATGCATTGAGTCGAGACATCGCCGTGGACATAATAGAAGCCATTGCCTGTTCGCTTGTGTTCAACGCTGCACCTGCAAACCATCTTGTTTTATGGTCAGGCGGTAATTTCTCCATAAGTAACTGGAACTGGTTTTTGCCTTTCACACCACTTGGTGCGAGCAGATCCTGGATCAATTTGAATACCGAAACAATATGCCGTTGCTCGGGCGGTGCAAATTCGGCAATCAAAAGGATGACTGCCGTCATTAAGCCTTCAGCCGCATCATAGAAGAATGCATTTTGTCCGTAGGAAGCTGCATCGCCATCGCTGAATATCAAAGTTTTACCGATGATTTTTGCATATTTTTCAGCTTTTACTTTCAGAGAAATGTCATTGGGATTCTTTTTATACGCATCCATATACTTGTTTACAAGGTGCAGAAGATTATTTCCATCCGACTTGGTCGGGTTGCGCAGGTCAATAATTGCAACATCATAACCGTAATACTGCTTGGCAATATTTCCGTAATTGCGGTACAGATCACCCTTGGTGTCAGTTGTGAGAAAGGACATTCCGGCGGCACAGGCATATTCCAAATTCGGATACAGCCAGTACGCGGTCTTACCGCAACCTGCCGCACCGATCATCAGCGTATGGACATCGTCATCGTCAACCATTGCGTAGTCCACGCCGCCTTTTTTCTTCACACCCAGGATAACGCCCTGAGGGAGATTCAGTTTGCCTTTCTTGGCTTGTTTCCTCCAAATTTTCGGTTCGTAGGGAACATGTTTATATATCTTCCGCAGTTCGCTATTGGTTGAGAATCGAGCCGTGCCATGCTGTCCGTCACCGACAGTTTTGCTTTTAATACTATTCAAATTGTAGATGTGTGACACAAGTGTGATGCCACCAATGATTGCGAACATGCTCGCCGCAACAATGATCAAAATGATTGTGCCGTCCATTTCTGTTCACCTTCTTTCTGTGAAATAATCAGATCCTCATTCCAATCCTTATTGGCAGGAACGAGGATTTCGGTTTTATAACCCATAACAAACAGTTTATCCGCTATCCGTTTGGCAGCATTTTGACCTGCCTCATCATTATCAAGGCAGAGATACACCTCACAGATATTGGGGTTGTCTTTGAGACATTGAAAAAGTACCCTGTCAGCTACTGAACAGGATGCCGCATAAGTATTCTGTTGCCATCCATTGGGGTTCATAGAGATGTACGAGAGCATATCGATTGGCGCCTCGAAAAGAAATATTTTATTGCTTGTTCCGTTCCAATGAAAGCTGTACTCCGGAATGCTACCTGTTTCATTTCCTTTATATGTACTTTGTGAACCACTCCCTCGCTTATGTGCATGGCGCGGAACTCCATTTGTGTCGTAACCAACGAATACGGCATTGTGGTGGGGCAATGACTCATAGATCATCTGCCGATGGGCAAAAGCATTCACCACATCTCTATCCAGCCCTCTCTGGTGGAGCAGATAGGCATAGACTCTGCGCATATTATCATTTCGCTGTGGAAGCACAAATGGTTTTTCTTCTCGCTGTATCGGAGGTGCAGCAGAAAGCGATCCGCCGTATCCATTAAGCAAATATTCCATTGCCCCGGAATATTCCATATTATAAAACTTACGAACGAAGTCAATCGCATCTCCACCGACTTCTTCATATTGGTGATACCACAAATTCCCTCGGATGGTCACTTTGTTTGAACCATCTCGCCATTGATATTCCCTGCCGGAGTGTTTCAGATGTTCGCCCTGTCGCTCCAACAGATCCGCAAGGTCTGTCATCCTTGCTCGATCTTTTTGTTCCTGGGTGTAATGAATGTAAGTAGACATAGATACTCCTTTCAGTATTTGTTAGCCCATTTTTAAGCCTTGCGCCTGTTTCTTTTGCTCGATTTTCCGCATGAGCTTGCGGTCAATAGTGCGCCTTGAAGTATCTCTTTTATCGGCATCATCACGGATGATTTGCGATAGCTTTGCTAACAATCTCATTGATGCAAGCACCGTTGCCGAGCCGTTATGTGCATATGGGCGATAGTTATCGAGCAAATGCTGTGCATACTCATTGCCCTTGCCGGCTGCAGATGTCAATAGCTGCACAGCAAATTCATAATTTTTATCAACGCCTTGACCGTAGAGATACATTTTCCCGAGCTGATACTCAGCCCATTGGTTTCCCATTTCTGCAGCTTTAGTCAGCAACTGAATTGCTGTTTGGATATTGCCGAACTGTGCCAGTCCTTGAATGTGCATTTTTGCAAGGGAATACATTGCATAGGCATTGCCCTGCTGAATCGACTTTTCAAACATACGCTCTGCAGTTACATGATCTGCAGGTACATCTTCTCCCTTGAGATACAGTTTTCCAAGCTGATATTGCGCATAGGGATTGTCCTTTGCATCTGCTTCCCATAGCCATCGTAACGCTTCACCGATGTTCTTTTCGAGAATGCCACCCTGCAAATACAATTTGCCGAGGCGGTACATGGCAATGTCGAAGCCTTGCATTGCAGAGAGGGTCAGCCATCGCAGACCTTCTTCGGGATTGAAGTTTTCCGATTCTATATTCAAAAGATCACGGCCTCGTATATATTGGCAATGCATATCGTTAGGATCACTCCACGGATTTCTCTTGGGCGATGCTCCCATCACGGGTGCAGATTCTTCTTCAGAATGAGAGCTGCTCATAGGATCGATTTCCCGATCTACTACATCGTCCTCGAAGGTGATGTCGTCGTGCAGGATATTGAGTGCTTCCTGTATCACAGCATTCTTGATGGTAGTGAACTCCTTGTTTGCCGACAGCGAAATCCTCTGTGGCATCGTATCCTGATAGGTGCGGATCACACTTTCTTTCTGCTCGTACCACAGGCCATAGAGTTCAGCGATCCGAACATCCCTGGCAAGCTCATCAATAATTCCGTTTATAAGATTTTTAGCCTTCTTCGGCATATAGCCATAGACCATTTTCCCTTTGTATCCTTCAAGTGTTGTCGACAGTTCTTGCAACATCATCACAACTGTTTCATTTTCGTATGCGCTGCTATTGATCTGACGGACGATCTCCGCAATTTTTTCTCGCCCGGTTCTTCGGAGTTCATCACGGTGAGCAGTCATATCCTGATACACATGGAAGAGATCATTCTTGAATATTTCATGTGCGAAGTCAGCCTTGAAGGTGTGCAGAGCTTGTTCTGTCATGTACGGCTCTTTTCCTACCGAATAGGAAACCAAGTGTATGTGTGGATGGTTGCCTTCGTTATGAAAGGCTGCATACCATCGCAGGTCACCAAGAGGAATGCCCATTGCCTTAGCTAACTTATTCGATTGACCTCGGAGCAAATCTCTCCACGCCTTTGCGTTGTCGTAACCCAACTTCTGCGCATCCTCTCTGCGAAGAGACATAATCGTTGTCCATACTGCGCCTTCGTGTTCGGCAACTTCTTTTGATATAGCTGCGAGATCTATGATCTTATCAGATTGTGAGAACAAACCATGTGAGCCTTGCTTTTCAACCCTCGGGCGCATAGCAATGTAGCCAACATAGTTTTCTTTCTTACCAATGAGATCAACATTTTCCTCAATGGTTCTGCTGATAAATTCCGAGGCCGTGCTTTTTGTCTGCGCTGCAATGTAGTCCTGATATTCAAAGCTCTGCACCGAATCCGGAAAATCATCTACAAGTTCCCTGATCAATCGTTGCTGTTCCTTGGTTGCAGATTGATGTTTCCACGACTCATCACATTTCTCAACACCTTCTCGGGTGGCAATGTATTTTACGAGATTCTCGCTGTGTTTTGCAGAACTGGATTTAATGTATCGCCACTTCAAAATAAATCTTGCCATCGTTATTTGCCTTTCTGATAGCGAACAGCATCATCGAATGTAATACTTCCGTTCAGTCTTTTGACTTCATTGACACATTTTCCTCGCAGTCGAGAAAGTGTGTCCTCGTCCACACGGAAATTTGCCGCTGCTACATGCATCGTCATCGCAAGCTCCACCGCATATTTGAAAAGCAACGATGCCATTCTGTTTTCAAATGTGTTGAGCGAGCCTTGGATGGTACTGACAATGGCCTCGGGGAAATACTCACGGCAGTCTTCCGCAGAAACATATCCGGCATAGAACAGTACCGCTTTCTCTATGAACTCAGATTTGCTCCGGCAGTTATCTAACTGATATAACCGATCCACTTTTTCAATAGTCGAAGGATGAATCCATAGTGCAAATTTCTTTTTATTCTCGTCCATTCTTGCATATCCTTCCGTTGTAATTTGCAGAAAAACCTGATCATTTTTATAAAACCAGAAAGCCCGAAAACCCGCATGAAATAAGGACTTTTACGCATTGGAGGTTGCGCATACATTTTATGCGCAACCTCCTTTTTGTCGTCACAACGCCTATACAATTCCGTGCATGGTGGGGCTCATTTGCAAAGCCGAACCCGAAGAGAGAAAAACGGGCATTTTCTGACCCCGATGGGCGAAAGTGCGAAAAGTCCTTGAACGGTAGGCGTTGCCGGCCGTTGTGAACCGTGTCGGGGAAGCCTTGCGACCCCGACACTTATTCCTGCAAGTAAAATCGGACGGCATTGGCCGCCGATTTTCTCTGCCATTCACACCTCGCACAAGGGGGCTTTTGTGCCGTTTTCTTCGCCAATGGTATCCTTTCTCGGGATGCGGTTCTTGCAAGCCACACAGGGGGCAACAGGGCTTCAAACCGACCTGTTATTAGCCCCCATCACAAAGTGTCCCAACGGCAACGGGGCCTGCCATTACCGTTGGGATATTGATTTATATATCATTTGCCGACTCGGGTTTCTGTTCTTCCGGCGCAGGCGCGCCCACAGCAGAAGAAATAGAAGGTTTCTGTCTCCGCTGCTTGGGAGGTGCAGGTGTGGGAGTTCCTGATTTCATATCAAGGAAATCCCGAACTCCGGCAGGGACATTCTTTGTGTACAGGGCTTCGAGAGCCTTTTCGAGTTCGTCCTCGACCTTCATATTCTTCTGCTCCAAGTACATCCTAAGAGCAGAGAGTCTTTCCTCATCAAAGGAAATCGTAATTGATGTCTTTCTCATTTTGGGTCACCTCTCATTTGTGTTTTTTCGAACGGTTACATCATTTGAAATTCTTGAGCGGTTTGCTCATCCAACACTACTTGCTGCACCTGCTGCTCGAAGGCGTCGTTTGTGATAAGCTGATAAGTATTAGGATTAAAAAAGTCGGCCTGAAATTTAGATGCATCCTGCATTAAGAAATCATCGATTGACATAATCGTATCACCAACTGTAATTCTTTCTACGCTGCCTTCCATAATATCTTTGATATCACCGGGGGACAGATGGATGTCACCATGAATCGTGCGAATGTTAAAGTGGGATTCTTTATTACTAATGAGACGACCTTTCACTTTGTTTTTTATTTCATCGAATACCTTTTGCTGCTGTTCCTCAGCTTTAATTCCTTCGGATACTACCTTGGTGAATTTTTCGGTATCATCCACCAATGCTTTGAACCTGCTGCCAAAGTCAGCAAGGGCAGAAAGGTTTTTACTGCCACAAAAGAACCCACCGGCTTCGCAATCATACTCGATCTCACCGATATTCGGATCATTTTCAAACGCCTTACGAAACGCGGCTTCCCATTCATAACCATCGCCGTGAGTATAAAAGCCACGGGCATCTGCAACGGGTTCTCCGATTTCTCGGGCATAAGCATTGAACGCTTCCTGACCATAATCTCTTAGATCTCCACGGAGAAAGGAGAATGCAAGGCACAGGCTGTATTCACCATTCTCATGATCCACAATATAAAACGGCTGATTGGTCTCATTAAAATCTTTAATGGTTTTATTCACCATGTTTCTGTTCACCTCACATTTCCATACTGTGTTCTTCGGGAGTGTGGTAGATATCCGCATCTATAACATTCGCACCGAGCATATCAAGCATGTTTTCAGCTTGCTGTTTGCCGGAGCAGCACTCGGGTGCATGAGCTGCATATATTGCTTGCTCAACCAAATCTTCCGAAGTTATCATATCGGCAGTTTCCGCAATTTTTTCTTCGTGTTCCTTTTGGGGTAAATCAATATTTTTCTTTCTCATGTTATATATCATTCCTCAGTTTCCTCCTGTTCGATATAAGTGATATAGGGTATTTTCAACCAATGCGTCCACCCACCATCAGCAAGTTGGGAGCGTATCACTCCTGTTGTTGTGCCGTATGCTTCTACTACTTGACCATTTCCAATATACACGCCGATGTGTCCCGATTTCCAAACGGCGAGTCCGAGAATTTTGGGGATCGTATCAATCGTTCCTTTTTCTGTTGCGTTTTCGTACATGGTATCCGCACCGATATCCGGCATACCGTTGGATATGAGAATTGTTTTCTGACTTTCAACATCGTACCAGGAATAGCCTTTGATCAGTCCGACACAATCGGCCGTTCTTTTCCCAAGCCAATTCGCTCGAATGAATTCTTCCTTGCCACCGACTTCATCGGGGTACTGTTCGATCTTGCTTTCAAGGAAAGCCTTGTCCAGCACCGTTCCGTATGTGCCCCATACATAACCCCATTCTTTATCCGCAGCAAATTCTGACCACTTAACCAGGTCGATGTTATTCTTGGTGGCAGGATCTATATAATCCGATGTCTTAATATACGCATTGCGCGTACTGGCCATTGCATTCGTGAAATCTTGCACCTCAATACTTGTTCCAAAAGCCGAATTGACCTTTCTAATCAAATCGGCATCCGTTTGTCCGGCAGAAAAGCAGTCTACAAACTTCGTTACAAATCCGCTTTCATCGGCATGCTCATATAGCGCAAATACATACAGTGTCTGAGCTTCCTGTATGCGCATGCTGTCATATCCTGCATTTGTCATTGCTGTTTCCACCTTCGTCCAATTTTCAACCATTGCAGATTGGTTGTCCTGAATCAACTGATGCAATCGGTCTGTATCAACATCTATCGTCCCATTAAAAATGCCGAGGAGCGTAATGATTGGCATAATAATGATCACGATTACGATGCCAAGAATGACACCCACAGTTTTCAGCGCTTTCTTGTCGGTTAGAATATATGTGGCTACCTTTTTCAGTGCAGCACCCACAGTCGCAGACATTATCGACCACCAGCCTTACCAAAGAGTGCCGCCTTGTATTCGGGTACAATGACCTGCAGCAGATATCTTTCATTTCCGCATCGATATAGACATGTTCCTCGCTCGGGATACTTGATCAGTTCAAATTCGCTCAGTTCAACCTGTAATGCGTCCATATACTCTTTGGGATTGATCTGACCCGCATTGAACAGAAACTGATGAGTCGGAATGCTGAACAGCGGCTTGGTGAACTCTCTGATCGAAGGAATCAAAAAATCCTCGATATTCTGAGATGCCAGAATAATCGAGGAGTCCTTTTTACGCACTCGTTTCATTGCGTTGCGGATATATTCGATTGCGGTCATATTCGTGAGGAATAGATACAGCTCATCAATAGAGGCTGCGGTGTTTCCTTTCCCGAGAAGCTGATTGCTCATAAAAGACAAGATATTAAAGAGCATGGCATCCTTGAGCCGCTTGTTGGTATCCATCAATCCCTTTACGCCAAACACCAGAAATTCACTGTCTGTGATGTTGCTGTAGCCGTTAAAGTATCGACTTTCAGCACCCACGCACATGGAGTTGATTCCGAGACACACCTCTTGGAGCGTCTGCTCAGTGTAGAGGTATTTTCTCTGTTTGTCGTAGGTCATGAATTCTTCTTCACACAGCTTGTAGAAGTCTTCCATAATCGGATAATCGGTAGGCTTCATTTTGCTGTAATCGGTGGAGTCGGTGATTCCGAATCTTGCATACAGCTTTGCAAGCAGGATTTCGATGGTATCAATCTGACTGTCAGTAAAATCCTTGTAGCTGCGGAAGAAGTCCTTTAAGAAAGCAATGTGCTGAGAGAGTCGTGTCTGTTTTCTGAATGCCTCGGGCGTAGTCGCATCGATCTCATCCGTGCTATCTGCCCATGCCTTCGGTTCGAGAGGATTAATGGTGTATTCGCCGGACAGAAAGTCAATGTAACAGCCGCCAAGATTTGCACATAAATCGACATACTCGCTTTCGGGATCAAGACAAATGATGCTCTTGCCTGACTCACGGATATTGGTGAGGAGTAATTTTAAAAGATAGGATTTACCCTGACCTGAGTTGCCCAGAATCAAGATATTACTTGTGGTTTTATCCTCGGCTCTACGGTTAAAGTCCACAAGGATGTTTGTGCCGAATTTATCACGCCCGATGTATAGGCCTTCGGGATCTGTTTTACCTGAGAAGTTAAACGGATAAAGATTTGCAACACTTGAAGCCGGCAGCACTCGTTCGAACTGTGCGCCGAACTGATTGAATCCCACGGGCAGAACAGAGAGGAAACCTTCTTTCTGCCGGAGCGTCAACCTGTCCACCGATATCTTAGAGCGTGTCAGTTCCATCGAAATTTCACTCTGCAATTCTTTGAGTCCCTCAATATCCTTTGCTTTCAGTTCGATGAACACAGCACAATGGAGTAGTGGCTCTCGGTTCTTTCGTAGATTTGCAAGCAGTTCAATTACATCGTGTAAGTTTCCTTCTGCTTCGATAGTATCATTCATATCGTTGCCACCGCTTTTGAGTGTGTTTCGGCGTGTCGCATTTTGGATGATCATTCGCTGTTCCATAGACTCCACAAGCCTATGGTAGATACGAAGAGTGACACCATTTCTGTCGGCAAGCTGAGAGAGGATCGCCTGTTCCTCTGTAGACGGCGGATACTCACGGATTGCCCATACAGATCGGTAACCGTCACCAACAATATAATGATCGCTGAAAAATTTAATGGTACTGGGCAGAATACAGTCAAAGAAGTCCTTTGTACGGATTTCCTCAACCTGTTCCGGAGTCAGCACCTTGGGTTTTCTTATTGCCATTAGTCTTTGACCTCCTTTGCGATTATTAAAAGACGACCGCTTTTCGCACTGCCATAGCAGGTGGAGAGAATGAGCGTGTTGTCTTCTGCTTTGATTTGGTTATAGATTTCATCGTATATATCGGTGCGGATAACATCTACAACCGTGTAAAAATGAACTCCCGATTTCGTCTGTAATTCGATGGTCGGGTGCGTTCTTCGAAAATCATTATCCAAATATTTTCGAAGATTTCCGAACTGCGTCCCATTTTTCATGTTGTGACCATAAATGATAGCCGTTCCTTCATCTACGCTACACCTTGCATCAAGGAACGGAACACCGGATTGACTGTACTTGCCATCAAAATTCTTACGAAGATACTTCTGTGGATTGTCAGCTGTATGCATTACTGGGTAATTCACATTTGTTCCCTCAATATAGATCCACCCAATACACTCCGAATTTTGAGCAAAGATCGGTTCGAGATTCCTTTTCTGAACCTCCGGTTCGGTCAGTTCCGGATCAGTTGGCTCAGTCATATCCGGCTCTGTTTCTGCACATATGCCAGTAGGCTTAGTGGCTTCCGAAGTTGGCTCGATGATTTCAATCATTTCCTCGAACTTCTTTTGTTCTTGCTGCTGTCCATGTACCTCTCTGCAAATCATGAGGGAAGATAGGAGCAGGAGCGCCGACAGCAGAAAGACAAGAAAAATATTAATCTTCTTCATCCTCAAGAACCTCAAAGAACTGCTCTCCATCTGCATCGGGCAGCTGCTCACCATTAAGACTTGCATCAAAATACAGTGCAAGGAAACGCTTGATATCTTCTTTTTTCATGCGCGTAACTTCAAATCCCTGCTCCGAAATGATTTTCTCCACCCGATTCGCCATTTGAAAAACCTGCTCAGGCTTTTTTGCCTTGCATCGCGCAATGAACAGAAACTGTCGGGCTGTTGCCATTTCCACCTGTACCTGATCCAAGAATTCCATATCTTTTTTCAGCATTTTCTTCACCTTCGGATTCTGTTCCTCATCCAAGCGCATATGCAGATATGCTTTGTTATCATCGAAACATTCCGAAGAGTCTGTACAGGCAATTTCGATATCGGGGATCGCAGACAGTACCATCATCAAGTGTCGAACTTTGATTTCAATATTCGTATGGGACAGAACCGAGATATTGGTTGGTGCTACCAGATAGAAGAGCAGTTCTGCCTTATTCGTTTTAAGTCCATATTTTGTAAAGGTCTTGATTCCCATGAGATCCTGAACCGAAACGCCTTTTCTTTTTTTCTGTTTGTTGTTTGCCATCTGACTCACCTCCATTCAAAGTATTGCTGTGTCGAAATCAAAAATTTCATAGCATATTTCATATAGTCCAGCACGGTTGTATCATCCATGCGAATGGTCAGAAATGCGTAGCACAAAGTTACCGCCGCTGGAAGAAACAACTGCGTATACACCAACATCACCACCGAAAGCAAGGCAGCAATGCCGATGATACAAAAATCCCGCAATCCCCAAAGCCACAGATTTGCTGTGGCCTTGAGGTTCTGCGGATAGATGTATTGTGTCATTTACATACCTCCAAATTCCATGTCACCATTTTCGTATTCTTGCTGATTTTGCCGTCCAAACACCATTTCGCAATGCGCCACATCTAAGATCAGACCATTATCCTGCAGGTAATTCAGAATACGTGCCGTTTCCCACGGTGAGTCAGCAACATCCATCATTTCATCCACAACAATTCGCGCAATACCTCTGGCTTTGCAATGTTCAACCATGCTACGCAATTCATCACCGCTTCTACTCATCGGTGCATTTATAGAGGTACTGCCATCTACTGTGTATTCGTTATCTGAGCAGTATTTCTTTATACGCGCATACTTTGCAGATTGCTTTCCTGACACGCTTTCGGATCTATTGTGGTAAAGATATACTTTTTCTTCATGATCTATCGGATCAAGGACAAACTCCTTGGGCGTTTGTCCGTTGACCTCCTTGATTCTTTCTGCAATCATTTCCTTAATAAGCTTGGCTTCATCCTTTGTGGGGGTGTAGAAAAAACTTTCACTGCTGTCATCTTTACAGATAACGCATTCGACCGTAAGGAAATCGCTCAAAGGGTTATATATGCCGTACATATTTACCCACTCACCGGCAGACGGATCAAGTTGCAAATTGAATTTTTCGTTTACATCGAAGATCGTTTCAATGTATGCCACGATGTGCTGCCTGTTTTCATCATCAATCTGAATATCACGGTCAACATATATATCACTGCGTTCAAGTTCCATATTTTCTTTCATACGATTATCCTCCTTATTTTGCCCTTGCAATAGAACGAGTCAGATTAACAGCGGTCGTAGTTGCATGGACAACCGACATCATGTTGACTCGAACGGAACTGTCCAGGCCAAATTGCTGTGCAATGCGAGGCACTTCGTTGGCTGCAAGCATAATACCAAGGCCGAGTAGCATATTTCCTGGAAAGGTCAGCAATCCCAGGAACAACAGCGTTGTTTGCATAAACGCTGTGAGGCAAATTGCGATCACCTGTTTCATCCATTGGACGAATCCATCGTTATATCCTCTTGGAACAGAGAACATATACAGCGAACCTACAGCCATTTGAACAAGCAGGATGCCACCTCGCTTGATGTTTTGGAAAAAGATTTTAACCACGCAGTATCCAAATGCGATAAGCACAAGGATGTTGAACAGATTGAATGAAATATTATTTGCTACCGAGAAAGTGCCTACAAGAACACTGGTGCTTGTACCGGCAAGGTCGAGAGATTGACCTCCGGCAAATAGTGCTGATAGATCATGGGAAAGAGTATTTTGAAGACTAATACAGAATTTGTATAATTCCACCGGTACAACGCCTATCAGCGAACAGGCGAAAAAGCCCTTGAGAATATTGATTGCACAGGATTTGATATCGGCTCTGCCGTTCTGATATTCAATGGAGACATCGAAGATGGCAACCACAACTCCTGCAACAAACAGTGCCCATCCGAAATAGGTGAACAGCAGTATGGTTGCCTTGACCCAATCCAGATCAAAAATGTCTGCGCCCATATTTCCCATCAAGGTAAAGAAATCGGCAACCGCATTATAAATAGTTTCATAGAACCATTTCAGCATGGTGTCCCAAATTGTATTTGTAATCTGTGTCCCCAGAAATTCGAATGATTCTCGAATTGCATCGCCTATGGCATCAATAAGATCGCCGATCCAATCAAACATTATCGTTCACCTCCTAATCATAAGAAAGCAGGGACGGTATACGCCGTCCCTGCCTGGGTTGAAGGCTCTCTTATAGACATCCGCTTATAGAATTGTCCAAATATAGAGAGGTGCGGTTAGGGTGAAAATCAGACAAGCGAAAAGAATTGCAGGAGCTGCAAATTCAAACTGTCCGTGCTTTCGGTAATCAAAATATGCTGTCCCCAGCTTCACGAAGAAGAGTATGGCAAGGATCATATCCACCACAGGGAAGACAACATTATTGACCACGGACTGCACCTGTGTTTTTGCGGTGTTCCATGTCTGCTCGATTGCTCCGGCAACATCGCCGGCTGCAAATGCGGTCATGGAGAACGACATCGTCAGCATAATGGCAAGGCACAAGCAGATTAAAACTCGTTTTGTTTTCATTTTCATTATAATCATCCTCCGATCACTTTTTTGATATCTTTTTCATTGATTTTTCGAATACGGACATTAAGGTTTTTGCAGAAGTTAATCTCGGTGAGCATACCTTCTGTTGCCTCGTCCCCAAATACCCACAGCTCGTCACAGAACCATAGCATTCCAAGCCCAGCAGCAATCCCAATTTCTCGCTCTTTTTCGATGTTATCATCAAGGCAGAGCGCATAAAAATGTGGCACGACCGGAGCCGTGCCACACATCAATGCATATCGGGTATATCGCTTAACTTTTTCAAGGTTTCCGCCGACATCGCCACCCAAGGGCGCGCAGATATATACCTTTTTCATCATGCTCAATCCTCATCATCTTTCTTCCGTTTCAAACCGATCATTACAGTAGCGACCAAACCGCCGATGGCGATTGCGCCAAGTCCGATCCAGAAGCCAAGGTTAGAGTTATCACCGGTCTGCGGAATGTCGGGGGTAGGGATTTTCTCGTTTGTTACACTTGCCTTAATGATCTGACCATCCTCGGTGATCTCAAAGGGATACTCGTCGGTATTTGCAATATAGCCCTCAAGGGGATCGAATTCAGAATAGGTGTACTTTCCGTATCTAAGTGTGAACTTGGCAATGCCACTTTCGTCGGTATAACCTTCTGCAACAACATTTCCATCTGCATCCTTAATACGGAAGCCGACACCGGCAAGAGGAGTGCCATCTGTAACATCAGTCTTGGTCAGTTCCAGTTCTCCGGTGATGGGCTTGTTTGTGAACCCAATACCGGCCATGTTCTCAACTGTGACCGTTTCACCATCATTGCTGATTTTGAAATAGTGGTAGGTATTATCCCTGACATAACCCTCGGGAGCGGTTTCTTCGTAAAGGAAGTACCCACCATATCGGATGCCCTCTGCAAGATAGATGCCGATTTCGGTTTCATTCAATGCAATTACGAAAGTATCGATATCTGCGTCGAACTCACCGTTTTGATCGGTATCGGCATAGATGTGGAATACTGCACCGGTCAGCTTGTTTTCGGGGTAATTTACATCAACCTTGGTGGTTGTGACATTTCCCTTGATGGGCTGATTGACAAAACCAACTCCGGCTTCATTCTCCACGATAACCATTTCGCCATCGGTTCTGATTTCGAAATAGTAATAACCATCATCCTTGAGGAATCCATCGGGAGCAGTCTTTTCATGCAGGAAGTAACCGTTATAGCGAAGATTGTCCATTGTGTAGACACCATTCTCGCCCTCGGTCATTTCACCCACAAACAGATCAATTTCTGCATTGAATTCCTTATCGCCATCTACATCCACATAGATTTCGAAGATCGCACCGCCGAGGGTGTTTTCGGGATATTCCTTATCAACCTTCGTGGTTTTGACAGAGCCTGTAATGAACTCGTTTTCAATGACAATCTCAATAACCTGTTCATCCCTTGCCACGGTAACCGCATAGCTGTTCTCGTTCAGTACAAAAGCAGGTGCTGCCTTGATCTCACGGATGATCCATCTGCCGAAGGGAACATTTTCAAAATAGAAAATACCGACTTCGTTGGACTTGCAAGTGAGAATGGCAGTTTCCTCGGTGAACTCGGTTTCGTTTTCTGCAAAGAGACCGAATAATGCCCCACCGATGGTGAAACCGTCCTCATCAAGCTTTTTGCCCACAATGCTACCACGAATCATCTCATTTTCGATTGTGGTGCCATCATTGATGTCCTTTCTGATCGTATCAATATCCTGTCCTGCATATTCAAAAGTCACGGTATAGACTTTGTCCGAAAGAATATAATGGCTGTCAGTGGCATATTCCTTTACATAGACCTTTGCGCCTACAGGCAGATCAGTTGCAAAGGTAATTTTGCCATCCTGATTGCAAGAAGCAATTTCAATGAGTGCATTCTTAGGAATAACCATTCCGTCAGCAGCAACCATATCCTCGGAGGCATAAAGTGCAAACTGCACACGGGTGATCTCATCACCATTGCCGATGTTGAAAGTGTCGTCCTTTTCAAGAGTCTTAAGCAGGTCAAGTACGACCTTCTGTCGCTCGTTTTCAAAAGAAGCGGATACGGTGGTAACCTTCACCATTTCACCGGCATATCTGATTTCGACATCCATCGGCTCTGCATTCAGCACCATACCATAAGGAGCAGTAATTTCCTTAATGGTATACTTGCCCAAATAGAGAGGTGCGGTGGTCGCTTTGCCATCTGCACCTGTGGTAATCGTCGCCACGACCTGCCCCATGGTATAGCGGACAGTACCGTCGAGTGTCACGATATCCTCGGCTGCGATGATTTCATAAACTGCACCTGCCAAGCCCTGAACCTTGTAGACCGGCTGATAGATTCCATTGTTTTCACGGACGGAAGCAAAGACTTCTCCAATCTTTTCAATGGTGATCTTGCCTTTCTGCGCGATATTGGACTTGACCACAGTTACAAGATCGGTTGAACCATCAACCTTAAGGTATAGTAAATCTCGATATCCACGGGAGTCGGATAGTTCACATGCTGAATGACGTATTCGCCGGTGTCAGTGTTACGAACCTTGAAACCAATACCGGCGGCAGGGATGATCTTGCCGGTTTCGGCATCTTTCTTGACAATCTCAATTTCGGACTCAAATGTGGCGTTGTTAATGAGATAGCGATAAATTTCATCGTCCGCATTGATATTGACCTCAAATGCCGGCATCATTTCCTTACCATCCCAACCATCAATCTGTTCTACAACATAAGTGCCATAGGGCAGCCAAGAGGTTTCAGCAAATCCATACTCATCGCAGACAAGGATTGCTCTTTCCTTTTCCTCTGCGTTTTCATAAGAGCCTGCACTCTTGAGGTACACGGCAAAAGCTGCACCTTCCTCGGGAGTTTCGATCTTGGTACTGCCGTCATCGCAATGCTTGATAATGGCGATTTTGCCACGAATGATGGCTTCGTACACATCCACATATTCCGTATTCAGTTCCACGGTGTATTCATAGGCAGAACAGTCGATGTAGTATCTTGTATCATCGAGCAGGTATCCTTCACTCGGCGTGATCTCCTGTAAGTACCAGTTCTCGCCACAGACATAATAATCGGTTAG
Organism: uncultured Oscillospiraceae bacterium; assembly: GCA_964534615.1. GTDB lineage: Bacteria > Bacillota > Clostridia > Oscillospirales > Oscillospiraceae > Faecousia. Next base: position 2,059 of record CAZHPO010000008.1, on the reverse strand, counting down.
GAAATAGCCGTTTTTGTCTGTCGTATAGACATCCACGAGCACACCATTATGGTACAGTCCATAGATTGCACCCTCGAGGGATGCATCACCCTGCGTGATGCCGTAAGGCCAACCATATTCGTTGACCATCTTATCTGAATCTACCGCAAGGGACATGGGAACTGTCGACACAGGAACAAGACCACCATCTTCATCGGGATCGCCCCAATAGAGGTAGCCATCTACCTTGAAAACACTCACACGGAACTTCTTGAGAATATTTTCAAAGGACTTATTGGTTACCTCGTTCCATGCGATGTCGGCCGCCTGCTTTGCAGGGACAACATAACGAATATTTGTATCCACTTCCTCAAGATTGTATCCCTCTCCGATCAATACACCATTAAATGACGCAACGCCATTGGCATCTGTATATGCGTATTCGTCCACCTTGATGCCAGACAGAGAAGTGCCATATAAGTGGAATTTTACGCCTTCCACCATGCCGTCCTCAGCAGTTTTGGTTACCTTGAGATTACCACGCTTCAGCTCGTTATATACGGCCTTCTTTGTAACGGTATTCCACTCAATAATCGCATCCTGATTCTTGGGGACAATGTATCTCTCTGCTGTATTTACTTCCTCGAGTACATAGGGAGCATGACCGCTGATGAGTACATCCTCGAAGGTGGCAACGCCATTTTTATCGGTGATCGCATACTGCTCCACGGACAAACCGGCGAGAGATGTGCCGGACAGCTTAAACTGGATACCTTCTACCAAGTCATCCTCGGATGTTTTGGTTACCTGCAAAGAACCACGCTTGAGGATATTATTGAAGGTAACGGTTGCCGTCTGACCGCTTACAACAGTTACCGTTCTGACCTCCTGCGGCTCATACTGATCCGCAACCACCTCAGTCACAGTATAGCTACCGGGCTTGAGGCCATCAATTCTAATTTCTCCGTTTACGCCAGTAGTAACATTTTTATCAATGCCGTTACCCTTGATATTGAAAGTGATCCCTTCGACCAAACCATCCTCAGAGGTTTTCACGATTTTGGCAGAGCCGGGGATCAATTCATTGACTGCCTCGATTGTGATCGTTGCATTGGGCGTATTTGCATCCAAGGTCTTTGTCCATGAAGTTGTACCATAGGACTGATAATTTGTCGGAAATACTGTTTCGGTAATGGTGTAAGTGCCGAACGGAATCCGATCCTCGCTCTTTGCATAACCGGTGCTGTCGGTGGGGCCGATTACAAACTTTTCGCTTGTTTCGGTGTTAACCGCAGTAAAGTATGCACCGGCAAGAGCCTTGTCATCAGTATCCTTCTTATAGACTTCGATACTACCATCATTCTCGAAAATGTCATCGGGCAGATGGAAGTATGCATTGGGATAGGAAGACTTGTCGCCTGCTTGTCCCATCCAGTCAACACGAGAGATTTCGGGGCCTCGATCATTGCCGACATGGATAATAAAATCGACACCTTTATAAGTGCCGGAATAGATTGCCACATGCTTATGGCTGTTCTCAGAGTCTCCAAAGATGATAATGTCACCAGGGGAGAGTTTGCTTCTGTTTACATTCGAGGAACTTGTGCCGATTTTCTCAATCTTGCCTTCATCTGCCAATTCGTTAAGTGCTTTCTGCCATGTGACAACTGCTTGAGAGTTCCAGCCTGTTGCCTTGATTGCATCGGTAATAAACTGCGTATCCACGCCTTCGATATTCGGCAAATAGTTGCAGATGTAGTAAGTTACAAAAGATGCACAGCAGAGGCCATAATCCTGATATCTTGCGATATTAGGAGCAAGCCCAGTAACTGTCGAATTGTCTGCAACAGTTTCAAATCCTGAGGTGGATGTCCCATAGTTAATACCGGACAGCACACCTGTGGGTGTTCTTGAGCCATAGCTGCCAGACTGATATAAAGTTCCATCCTTGATCTGTTGATCAACATCATATCCTGTATAGGCAAGTGCGCGCAGGATAGAATGATCCAGCATTTCCTCGGGCAGATCGCTTGCTGCGGCGGCAAATGCACCCATAGGCATTGCCATTACTGCCATTACC
>CAZHPO010000007.1:0-25043 GCA_964534615.1 uncultured Oscillospiraceae bacterium | reverse complement strand
GGGTGGTGATGATACGTTCTTCTCTCCAAGTGCCGGCTTCCCGGATGGCATCCAGTTCGGCGTTAATGGCATTGAGTGCAGATTTCATTTAGTTTTCCTCCTTTTTGGTGGTCCAGTCCAGCACGACCTTGCCGGACATACCGCTCATCATAGCGTCAAAGCCCTTTTGGAAGTCGGTATAGTGGAAGCGGTGGGTGATCACAGGAGTCATGTCCAGACCGCCCTGCACCATATAGCTCATCTGGTGCCAATTATCCATCTTGCGGCCGTAAATGCCCTGCAAGGTCAAGCCCTTGCCAATGATGTAGTTCATATCCACAGAGATGGGCTTATTACCCAGACCCAACAGGCTAATTTTACCACCAGTACGCATGACGCTCAGTAGCTGGTTAAAGGCATGGCCGTTGCCACTCATTTCCAAACCTACGTCGAAACCTTCCACGATGTTCAGCTGCTTTATTACGGCTTCCAGATCCTCACGGCCGGTGTTTACAGCGGCGTCTACGCCCATTTTCCGAGCCAGATCCAGCCGATAATCGTTCAAATCGGTGATGACTACTCGACGAGCTCCGGCGTATTTACAAATACCGGCGGCCATAATGCCAATGGGACCTGCGCCGGTGATCAGTACATCTTCGCCGACCAGATTCCACATAAGGGCGGTGTGGGTGGCGTTACCAAAGGCATCGAAGAAAGAGACAACTTCCTCATCCAGGCATTCGTCGATGGCAATGACATTGGTGGCGGGGATGACCAGGTATTCGGCAAAGGCACCATCTCGATCAACACCTACACCGACGGTGTCCTTGCACCATTGAATGTTGCCGTTGTGACAGTTGCGGCAGTGGCCGCAGGTGATATGCCCCTCGCCGCTGACTCGCTGGCCAACAGTAAAACCGGTGACACCTTCGCCCAGAGCGGAAATTTCGCCCACATATTCGTGGCCGATGATCATGGGCGGCTTAATATGTTGCTGTGCCCAGGGATCCCAGTTGTAAATGTGAACATCCGTGCCGCAGATGGCGGTTTTATGCACTTTGATCTGCACTTCGCCGGGGCCGGGAGTGGGAATGGGTTTTTTCATGAGGGTCAGGCCAATGCCTGCCTCTGTTTTTACAAGAGCATCCATCATTTGTTGAGACATGGTATAAACTCCTTTTTTATTAATTCCACCCACTATTATAACGCCTAAAATGGTCGGGCGCAACAAGTTTTTTCTGTGCGAAATACACGAAAAAGGCAGCTGCTTTTTGGCAGCTGCCCTTTTGTAGAATCAGAATTCGATATCCATTTTGGAAATGACGGTAGCGCACCGTTTGCAAAGACCCTCGGCGTTGGCATCCAGAGAGTGCATCCAGCAACGGGGACACTTGGTGCCCTTTGCCTCGGATACGCCAATGGTCAGAGTGGGGAAGTTTTCTCCGTTACCAACCTCGGCACCTTCCTCGGCGGCAGCCCAATCCACAGCAGAAACAATGCAGATTTCGGCCAGATTCACACCCTCGCAGGCACGCTTAATGGTGTTATCCGTGGTTTCCAGCGTTACGTGGGCTTCCAAAGCCTTGCCAATTCTCTTGTCGGCACGGGCTTTTTCCAAAATGCCGTTTACATCCTGACGCAGACGCATGATGGTAGACCATTTTTCCATGGCGCTCTCATCTAGCATATAGCCATCAAAGGAAGCAGGCATCTGATTGAGCAAGATGTTCCGCTTGTCATCGGAAGTCTGGTGGGGCATTGCCTGCCAAATCTCGTCACAGGTGAAGGCCAGAATGGGAGCAAAGATCTTGGCCATGGCGTCCACGATCAGGTACAGGGCGGTCTGAGCGGAGCGGCGGCGCAGGCCGGTGGCTTCCTCGCAGTACAGACGATCCTTAATGATGTCCAGATAGAAGCTGGACAGCTCCACCACGCAGAAATCATTGATCAGGTGGGTGACGATGTGGAATTCATAGCCGTTATATGCCTTACGGCAGGCTTTCACCAGTGCATCCAGCTTGGTCAAAGCCCATTTGTCCAGTTCTTCCAACTGGGATGCAGCAACCATGTCGGTATTGGGGTCAAAGTCGGCCAGGTTGCCTAGACAATAACGGGCGGTATTGCGGAATTTCAGATAGTTCTGAGCGATCTGCTTGAAAATCTCCTTGGAGCAGCGCACATCGGCGTGATAGTCGGAGGAAGCGGCCCACAGACGGATAATATCTGCACCAAAATCTTTGATAAGATCCGCAGGATCTACGCCGTTACCCAGGCTCTTGTGCATGGCACGACCCTGACCGTCAACAACCCAGCCATGCGTCAAAACCTGTTTGAAAGGTGCGCCCTTGTCCAGTGCGCCCACAGAAGTCAGCAGGGAGGACTGGAACCAGCCACGATACTGGTCGGCACCCTCCAGATATACATCAGCAGGCCACAATTCCGGTGTGCGATGCATCAGGGATGCAAAGTGAGTTGAACCAGAGTCGAACCAGCAGTCCAGAGTGTCCTTTTCTTTGTCGAAGGTTTTGCCACCGCAGTGGGGACAGGTGAAGCCGTCGGGGATCAGCTCCATGGCTTCTTTCTCGAACCAGATGTTAGAGCCATGCTCATCGAACAGGGCAGAGATCTTGGCAATGGATTCGGGGGTGGAAACGGGCTTGCCGCAATCCTTACAATAGAATACCGGGATGGGCAGACCCCAACGGCGCTGACGGGAGATACACCAGTCGGCACGTTCACGGATCATGCTGGTCATCCGATCTTCACCCCAGGCAGGATACCACTGGACATTTTCGATGGCGGCAACCGCCTGCTCCTTGAAGGATTCCACGGAGCAGAACCACTGAGGAGTTGCACGGAAGATGACCGGCTTTTTGCAGCGGTCATGGTGGGGATAGGAGTGAACGATATGCTCGGAGGCGAACAGAGCACCGCTTTCCTGCATATCTGCCAGAATGATGGGGTTGGATTCCTCGGTTTTCAGACCCTGGTACTTGCCTGCGTAGTCAGTATGGCGGCCGTAGTCGTCCACGGGAACCACCAGATCCATGCCGTAACGCATACAGGTCTGATAGTCGTCAGCACCAAAGCCGGGGGCGGTGTGAACACAGCCTGTACCGGAGTCCATGGTGACATACTCGGCGTTGACCAAACGGGAGGTTTTGTCAATGAAAGGATGCTGTGCCAGCATATTTTCGAAGAAGGCACCGGGATAGCGAGTCAGAACCTGGTAGTTTTCAAAGCCGCCCATCTTCATGGTCTTTTCCATCAGGGCTTCTGCCATGATATAGGTTTCGCCGTTCTCAGCCTTCACCAGAACATAGCTATCCCGGGGGTGCAGGCAGATGGCCATATTGCCGGGCAGAGTCCAGATGGTGGTGGTCCAGATGACGAAGTAGGTCTTGGACAGGTCAAACTGAGAGAGCTTGCCCTGATCGTCCTTCATGGCGAATTTTACATATACGGAAGTACAGGGATCATCCTGATATTCAATGTCAGCCTCTGCCACAGCAGTTGCACAGAAAGGACACCAGGTGACGGGCTTCAGACCCTTGTAAATATAGCCCTTGTCAAACATCCGGCCAAAGACCTTTACTTCCTGGGCTTCAAAGTGCTTGTCCATGGTGCGGTAGGGATGCTCCCAGTCGCCCACAACACCCAGCCGCTTAAAGCCGCCCATCTGCTTCTGGATGAAGTCCTCTGCAAAGTCAGAGCAGGCGTTGCGGAATTCTGTGATGGACATATCCTTGTTCAGTTTGCGTTTGGAGTTTTCGATGGCACGTTCAATGGGCAGACCGTGGTTGTCCCAGCCGGGAACATAGGGGGTGTAGAAGCCCATCATTGCGTGGCTGCGAATGATAAAATCTTTCAGGGTCTTGTTCAGAGCGTGACCCATGTGAATGAAGCCGTTGGAGAAGGGAGGGCCGTCGTGGAGAATAAAGGGGGGCAGATCTTTATTCTTTTCCAGCATGGCGTTGTACAGATCCTGTTCCTGCCACTTTTCCAGCATACCCGGCTCCCGGGCAGGCAGACCGGCTTTCATGGGAAAATCGGTCTTGGGGGTGATGATCGTATTTTTGTATTCCATTGGATGTTACCTCCATTTAATATTTCTATATAAAAAGCGCCTTTGTCCCTTTTGCAAGAGACAAAGGCGCATGACCTCTGCGGTACCACTCTCGTTCCGCCTTTCGGCGGCACTCGTTTTTCGCGTTATCGGGCGAACCCGGTGTAGTCTACCACCCTTTCTGGGCTTCGGTACACAGCTCGGAGGGGATATGAATCATCATCGCTTACTGCCTTGCACCGTCCGGCAGCTCTCTGAAAGCGGAAGGGGATGTTCACCTGTCCTCGTCAATGCTTATTCTGTTAAGGAGCCACTTTCATGTCAGAATCATCGGCATCGCCAATCATCATGGCCAGATTGTGGGCAATTTCGTCAGCCAGTGCGCCGGTTTTGGCCTCGGCGGCATTGGGATCAAAGAGGCGGTTGCGTGTGTGCCGGGAAACGGCAGGCCGGTTGGATCCTTTGATGGATTCCAGCTGATCAATGCAATTGTTCATTTGAATTTGTAATTCGCTGATTTTGGCAGCTGCCAGACGTCGTGCTTCCTCCACACGAGCTTGCTCGTCTGCAATCAGAGCGGAAGCGTTTTTTGCGTTTTCTGTGGCGGCTTGGCTGGCATCACGCAACATCTGGGCGCATTTGCGCTCAGCTTCTTTCACCATCATGTCGCAGGTCTTTTGTGCGTTGACCATGGCATCTTTCATGTTGGCTTCATTTTCACGATACTCCTCCAGCTTGGTTACCAGAACCCGCATTTTGCTTTTGAGCAGGGCGTTTTCTTTGTAGAGGGTGATATAATCCTGCGTCAAAGGCTCCAGAAAATCGTCCACGGTCTGCATATCATAGCCGCCAAAAGTGGCTTTTTTGAAGGAGACTTCTTCTATTTGTTGAGGTGTAAACATGGTGCTACCCCCTCTGATCAATTATAGACCAAGCTCTGTTTCTGAGTGAATATTGCCCAGATCGCCTGCCACATCCATGTTATGAGGGCAGAACAGATAGGTGCCTCCGGCAACTTTCTTCACACTGCCGTCCAGAGCGTAGGAACAGCCGGACAGAAAATCTACCACACGACGGGCGATGGTCTTATCCAGATTTTCCAGATTGACAATCACAGCCTTTCGCTCCCGCAGTTCATCTGCCGCTTTTACAGCGTCGCTGAAACTGATGGGGCGGAACAGCACAACACCGGGCTTGTTGGAGCTGGTGTTCAGAACTTTTCCGTTGAAGGAAGGTTCCTCGCTGGGGGAACTGAAACTGGATGCAGCGGAAGGGGCGGAACTGTGACGATTTACACGGACATTTTCGTTGGGGAACAGGTCATCAGTGTCATCAAAATCATCGTAATCGTCGTCCGCATAGGGCTGCGTGAATTTTTTAACATTATCCCAAAAACTCATTGGTTCGTATCCTCCTTGTGTAAACTCATCCCTGGGGATGGACAGCGTAATTTCGGGCACCAAAGATGGCGGTGCCGATACGAATCATGGTACTGCCGTGGGCGATGGCATCTGCAAAATCGCCGGACATACCCATAGACAATATTTCCATGGATATATTATCGTATTTTTTTGCCGTAATGTCAACAGAAAGGTTGCGAATTTCTTCAAAAAATTTATTATTGTCACCGGGATTTTCACAAACAGGGGGAATTGCCATCAATCCTCGGACGAAAATATGGGGGTAGTCATTCAAATGATCCAGCAGAGGAAGAATATCTTCTGTGGAAAAACCGGTTTTGCTTTCTTCATGGCCGATGTTGATTTCCAGCAAAACATTCTGTGTGATCCCCTGATTTTGCGCTTCTCTGGAAATGGCAGAAAGCAGCCTTTTGGAATCCACACTTTGTATGAGGCTGACCTTGCCGACCACAGATCGGACTTTGTTGGTCTGCAAGTGACCGATGAACTGAACATCTGCTCCGTCATAGGCATTTTCAGAAAGCTTTTGGGTTAATTCCTGAACTTTGTTTTCGCCGCAGCAGGTGATGCCGGCGGCGATGGCCTGGCGAACCCGATCGGCGTCATTCATTTTGGTAGCAGCGCAGAGCGTGATATCCCTGGGATTGCGGCCGGCTTTCTCAGCCGCAGCGTTTATTTCAGAGCGAATCAATGCGATATTTTCAGCAATAGACATATGAAACATTATCCTCTTTTTCTTTTTAGGGATGAAAGTGCTTTAAAATAGCCAAAGGGCGACGGGTTACTCCGTCGCCCCTTGAACTTATGCAGCACCGGTGGCGGCTTTCAGCGGTTTCATGGGGGCAAGGGTTGAGATGGCATGTTTATAAATCATTTGCTGCTTGCCATCGCTGACCAGTACCACCACAAAGCTATCAAAACCGGTGATCACACCTCGGAGCTGGAAACCGTTCATTAAAAAAAGGGTCACAGGTACATGGTCCCGGCGAACCTCGTTCAAAATGGCTTCCTGGAGATTTGTTGTTTCAGACATAAGTATACCTTCTTTCTGTTCGTTTTGAGGACACTTATATCTTAGCAAATTCAGTTGTCGCAATTGGCTAAAACCTGTCGAGCCTTTTGGAATATTTCTTCAAAACCGTCGGTGGGGGTTCTGGTCAGCCAATTCATGCTGGGATTTCGACGAAACCAGGTCAGTTGCCGTTTTGCATAGTGCCGGGAGGATTTGCGAACATCGTCAGCGGCTTGCTCAATGGTGATCTGACCGGCCAGCGCAGCGACGAATTCTTTGTATCCAATGGCTTGCATGGCGGTACACTTGGCAGGAATGCCGCTGGATAGTAAATCACGGATCTCCTGCTCCAATCCCTGTTCCATCATCATGGATACACGCAGGTCAATACGGTCGTAAAGTGCCTGCCGGGGTTCGAAATCCAGACCCAGCCACAAAGGGGTGTATCGGGCAGGAATGGCCTGGGTACGCTTGTTGTGGGCTGTAATGGTTTCGCCGGTTTCTTCAAAAACTTCCAGCGCACGAATAATACGCTTTCGATCGGCCAAATGCAATCGTGCAGCAGAATCGGGGTCGATTTGGCGCAGCTTGTTGAGCATAAACTCCATGCCAAATTCGTCCGCCTGGGTTTCCAGCCGCTCTCTTGCTCCGGTGGCAGGGTAGGGGGCAAAGTCGTTACCCCGGATCAGGGAATCAATATAAAGACCAGTACCGCCGGCGATGATGGCAGTCTTCCCACGGGCGAGTATGTCGTCCAAAATGGGGGTAGCCATGGCGCAGTATCGGCTGACAGAAAAATCCTCATCCGGTTCGGCCACATCGATCATATGGTGGGGGATCCCCTGCATTTCTGCGGTGGTGGGTTTGGCTGTGCCAATATCCATCCGGCGGTAGACCTGCATGGAATCACAGGAGATCACTTCGCCGTTCCATTCTTTTGCCAGTTCCACCGCCAGAGCGGTTTTTCCGGAAGCAGTTGGGCCGGCGATGCAGATGATATTGTTCACGGACGGGTTTCCTCCTTTTTATAAAGCCGCTCCAAACGAGGACGGTTGTAGCGCTGTATGATCGCAAAGCAACTGTCAAACAGGGCAGCCAGAAGCGAGGTAGTCACAAACACTGCCCCGGCGCCAAAGGGACGAATGAAAAGAAGCGGCAGAAAACTGAATACTATGATTACTTCGTGAACCACCTCGGAGTGGCGGCTGGTTTGGATGATCTGGGGCAGTGTGTGATGTCGCAGGGAAAAGGAATCCGGGTTATAAGTGGGCATATACTTTTTCCACTGCCGAACGCACAGAAAACGATAAAGTGCAGGCTCAAAGGGGCGTTGCCGGAACCATCGGCCATTGGCATTTCCTACCAGCTTTGGAACCACAGCACCGACCAATAGCCGCATGGCAAAATGGTAAAAGGTGGTGCCACAGGTAATGGCGGTGGTCAATGACCATGCAAAACCACAGTTTTGGTATAGTACGGTGAATGCTGCTGTTGCCAAACCTGTGACAGTGGTAACGGTAAAAATGACCTTGGCCATAGGACTCATAGCAATTTCAGCCCCCATTTTCCGTCGGATTCCTGGTAGTAGTAAAATTCGTTCAGGTCATCAGACTCCATCACTTCCAGCATGGACTCGAAATCGTCGCAGAGCAGGCGTTTTTTCAGTTCTGCTTTGGAAATCCAGAAAACTTCGCCTTCATCGGAGGATTGGATGTCTCCTGAAAAGCGGTGGGTCTTGTAGAACAGCACCACATATCGCTCTGCTTTTTCTGTCTGGAACTGTTTGGTGCCACAAAGCTGGGGCTTTTCAATGGTCAGTCCGGTTTCTTCTTTGACTTCCCGAATGACTGCTTCCACAAAGGATTCCCCTGGCTCCACGTGACCGCCGGGAAAGCAAATGCCCGGCCAGCTGGGATCTTTCCGGTTTTCTACAAGGATATTTCCATTCTCATCGTAAATCAGGCACAGATTGGTGAAAATTGCCTGTTCGCTTCGTGCCATAGAGAAAACCTCCTGTATTACGTTCTCTTAAACTGTTTTTCCAGCTGTTTTTTGCTCAAGGTCACGCAGATGGGTCTGCCGTGGGGACAGTATTTCAGGTCTTCATTTGCCATGACGACCTTGACGATGGCAAGCAGTTCCTGTTCATCGTTGACCCAGCCTGCTTTAATGGCTGCTTTGCAGGCTACGGTGTGCAGCAGTTCATCCCGGACGGTGGTGGCTTTTTCGTGACGACCATTCAGCAGATCGGCGGCTAAGGTTTCGACTGCATCCGTTGCATTCTCCGGACTTAGATCCATGGGGATCTGCCGTAAAAGAACTGTGTTATCGCCAAATTCGTCGATTTCAAAGCCTAGTTCATCCAACATGGGACGGTTTGACAGCAATTCTGCTGCTGCCGCCGGAGCCAGACGGACGGAGATGGGAGTGAGCAAAGCCTGCGAGGAGATTTTCTCCTGATTGGCTTTCAGTTTTTCAAAAAGAATACGCTCGTGGGCGGCGTGCTTGTCAATCAAAAAGGCTTCGTCGCCCTGTTCTACCAGAATATAGCTGTTGTATAGTTCGCCAACCATCCGCCAGGGAATTTCCGGAGGCATATCCAGAACGGTCTGCTCCACTTCTTCAGGGGGAACGGTGCAAATGATCTCCGGCTCCGGCTTTTTCTCTACCACAGGAGCAGAAATCGGAGCGGGGGGCGGCGCAACGGGAGGGATCTGTGGAGTGGCAACCGTCTGACGCAGGGGAAGAACAGGCGTTTGCTTGACTGCACCATAGGTGGCGACAGCAGCTTCTTTTTTTGGTTCAGGGGCAGATAGAATGGTGGCAGTGAATGTTTTATAACTTTCCGCATCCATGGTGCGGAAAAAATTATCTTGTTTTTTGGGAGCGGAAGCCGGTGCCGGGGAAGGTGCCGGGGAGAATGTGGTGTTGGCCTTAAATTGTACTTGAGGACGATCCGGGGTCTTATTCAGTGCCCCCAGTACGCCGTAATGGATGCAGTCGAAAACGGCCTTTTCCTGTAGAAACTTCACTTCCGTTTTGGCTGGATGTACGTTTACATCTACTGCATTGGCAGGTAAACGCAAATGCAGCACACAGGCCGGAAATTTACCGACCATGATCTGATTGCGATAGGCTTCTTCCAGAGCGGTGATCATAATTCGGGATTTGACAGGCCGATCATTGACAAAAAAGGTCTGCATACTCCGGCTGGGGCGTGCATCGGTGGGCTTGGAAATATAGCCGGTCAAGTGATAGCCGTCCCAATGACTGTCTACTGGCACCATTTGGGCGCTTTCCCGGCCGTAGATGCAGTATACGGCGGCTTGAAGACCACCGGAGCCGGGCGTGGAAAGAATCTGCTTTCCATCCCGCAGGAAAGTAATCGAAACCTCAGGATGTGCCAGCGCTTGAAGTTGCACGGCAGCGGCCACCCGACTGCCTTCCACAGAGTCGGATTTCATAAATTTCATCCGAGCCGGTGTGTTAAAAAACAGATCCCGGACAATGATCGTTGTACCATCTGGACAACCGGTTTCGGTGTCATCGATGATTGCGCCTGCTTCCAGATGGAGACTGGTGCCGCTGAGGGTGTCAGCGGTTTTGGTCATCAGATCAATGCGGCTGACAGAAGCGATGGCTGCCAATGCCTCGCCTCGAAATCCCATGGTATCGATGGCGGCCAGATCATCGGCGGTGCGCAGCTTGGATGTTGCATGGCGAAGGAAAGCGGTACGAGCATCATCAGCGGCCATACCGCAGCCGTTATCGGTAACACGCAGAAAGGTCATGCCACCATCTTTGATTTCGACGGTGATTTTGGTAGCACCGGCATCGACTGCATTTTCCAGTAATTCTTTAACGACAGAAGCCGGTCGTTCTACTACCTCGCCGGCGGCGATAAGATTGGCAATATGGGGAGATAATTGAATGATTTTAGACATGGCATTACCTCGCTGTGATAAAGACAACAGCATTGTTGACAATGTGAATGAGCATGGGGGTAAAAATAGAACCGCTGCGTTGATAACTCCAGGCAAAGATCAATCCGGCAGGAAGATATTGCACCAGAGCCAGCAGCAAAAATCCTGCTGGATAAATACCTATATAGGATACCACGTGAATGGCGCTGAATGTCAGAGCGGAAAGCGCGTAAGCCATGACCGGTTTTTTAACATACAGGTTGCCAAAAATCAATCCCCGGTGAAGTAGCTCCTCGGCGATAGGCGCAAGTAATACCGTTCCTAAGACCATGAATACAGGGTCGCTGCCGGTAAGCGCCCAAATTTGACTGTCATTCAGGTTGCTATAGTCAGGAAAAAGGACGGTGATGGCCGTGGTTACCAAGCTGCTGCACAGCCAGTAGACGGTAAAGCCGATGGCGGCTCCCCAAAAAGTTTCCTTAGGAAAACGCAGGGTGCGCAGCAGGTTTTTTTTCATAAATCGGCTGAAAATCGCAAGCGTAGCAATGGCGTTGATGGCATAATACAGAAAATTTACCATTGCGATGCTCAAAGGATGAGCCAGCAGTGCGTTCACCTGCTGCAACAGCGCCCCAAGAAAACATATTTGAAAAAGGAGGTATCGTACTCCCAGACTTTTCTCGCTGGCGGTCATTGTGGGCAGGGAATTTTTCAGTAGATCCATCAGTTCAACATCCTTTTCAGCTTATAAAGTTCGTTCATAGCTTCAATGGGGGTCAGAGTTTCCACCGTAATTGCAGACAGTGCATCGCAAACCTGCTGATAACGCAGATCTAGCATGCTCAGCTGATCGTCGGCCTCTTGAGGAGGAGCAGTAACCGGAGCGGCAGTGCCATTTTCCAATTCGGCAAGGATCTGCCTTGCCCGATTAATGACGAAATCAGGAAGACCAGCCAACTTAGCCACCTCCACGCCATAGCTGTCATCCGCAGCACCGGGAATGATCTTGCGCAGGAAAATCATCTGGTCGTTACGCTTTTTTACTGCAATATTGTAGTTTTTTACGTTGGGGAGTTCGTTTTCAATGGTGGAAAGCTCGTGGTAATGGGTGGCAAAAAGGGTCTTTGCGCCCAACTTCCTGGGATTGGCTGCGTATTCCAGTACCGCCCTGGCGATGGACATACCATCATAGGTGGATGTTCCACGGCCAATTTCGTCCAAAATCAGCAGACTTCTGCTGGTGGCGTGCTTTAAAATGGAGGCAACTTCTGCCATTTCCACCATAAATGTGGACTGGCCGGAAGCTAGATCGTCGCTGGCACCAATTCGGGTGAACACCCGATCTACAATGCCCAGTCGGGCACTGCGAGCAGGAACGAAAGAACCCATCTGTGCCATCAGCACGATCAATGCAACTTGGCGCATATAGGTGGATTTACCGGCCATGTTTGGACCGGTGATAATGGAAACCTGATTGTCATTGCTTCCCAAACTGGTATCGTTGGGGACAAAAAGGGCATCTTTGAGCATGACCTCCACCACCGGATGGCGACCATCAACAATGGAAATATCGCTGCCCAGGGTGATCTCCGGTCGGCAATAACCTCGTTGAACGGCCACAGCAGCCAGAGAACACAGCGTATCTGCGGCAGCTACAGCGGCGGCGGTGAATTGCACACGGGTGGCCTGCTGCGCAAGATACAGACGCAAATCAGTAAAAATCTGGTACTCCAGAGCGGTCAATCGATCCTTAGCAGTCAGAACCTGCGTTTCCAGGTCTTTCAGCTCCTGGGTGATGTATCGTTCACAGTTGGCCAGTGTTTGCTTGCGAATGTAGTGTCCGGGAACTTGATCGATAAAAGATTTGGAAACTTCAATATAGTAACCAAATACCCGGTTAAAACCAACTTTTAAGGTGCGAATACCTGTGGCTTCTTTTTCAGAAGCTTCAATGGCAGCAATGGTGCTGGCACCGCCTTCCATCAGATCACGAAGCCGATCGGCATCGGCGTTTGCACCCCGGCGGATGATACCGCCCTCCCGAATGGTCAGGGGAGGATCGTCCACAATGGTGGACTCGATTCGCTGGGCACATTCTTCCAGTGGATCAATGGCTTCTGAAAGCTTTTGCAGCATGGGTGCTTCCATGCTTGACAGCAGAGCCTTCACCTGGGGCAGGGCACGCAGACCGTGGGCAAAGCCCAGCAGATCCCGGCAGTTCACAGTGCCGGTGGTAATGCGCGCCATTACACGCTCAAAATCCGTTACATCAGAAAGTGCCTGCTCCAGCTCTCCCCGGTTGATGGGGCTGTTGACCAGTTCTTCCACAGCCGTGTGACGGCGGGTGATTTCCAATGGATCAAGCAGGGGCTTTTCCATCCAGGAACGGATCATTCTGCCACCCATGGCGGTGCGAGTCTTATCCAGCACCCACAACAGGCTGCCTTTCTTTTCTTTGGAACGCATGGTTTCTGTCAGTTCCAGATTGCGCCGGGCGTCCAGATCCAGTTCCATAAAGCGGCCGGTGGTGTAGTATTGAACACTGCGAAGGTGGGGCAAATTGTTCTTTTGAAGCTGCAGGAGGGTCTGCAACAGTCCACCTGCTGCCACAACAGCCAAATTCAAACCACCCAGTCCCATCTGGGCAATGGTGACACCAAATTGCTGTTGCAGGGCATTTTCGGCGTTATCGGATGTAAAGACATCGGCAGTGCCCTCGTCAACACAACAGTGAATGCGACGGAACAGGGCATCATTGATGGTGTCGTCTGCCACATTGGTGCCAAATCGAATCACCTCAGCAGGGGAAAACCGTCCCAATTCAGACACGGCGGCATCTGTACTGCCGCAGACGGTGGTGTAAAATTCGCCGGTGGAAATATCACAGAAAGCCAAACCGAATTTTCCGTTGTCGCCGTAGAGTGCAGCGAAGTAATTGTTGCGACTTTCCTCCAGCATACAACTTTCGGTAACAGTACCGGGAGTGACGATTCGGGTCACTTCCCGTTCGACCAGACCTTTGGCGGTAGCAGGATCTTCCATCTGTTCGCAGATGGCAACTTTATACCCCTTGGCAACCAAACGGGCAATGTAAGCATCCACGCTGTGGAAGGGAACACCGCACATGGGGGTCTGCTCCTCTTTGGGCTTGCCCCGGTCACGGGTGGTCAGGGTCAGATCCAATTCCTGAGCGGCAACACGGGCATCGTCGTCAAACATCTCATAGAAGTCACCTAATCGGAAAAGCAGAATGCAGTCCTGATTTTTTGACTTGATGGCGTGATATTGCCGCTGCATGGGGGTCAATTCTTTTTCAGGTTTCGCCATAGGGCATAACCTCTTTCTCTTATTTTTTGGCCAATAGCCTTATTTTAATTCGCCCAACAAGCTCCAGGTGTTAGAGCCGGTGATGGCAATGTTCTGATAAGTGCCGATCAGTTCGTCATTTCCTTCAAATCGAACCAGACGTCCGCCTTCGGTACGGGCGGTCAGATGTTCCTTGTCACGGCCATCTACAAGGCAACGGAAAGTTTGGCCGACATAACCGGCGTGGACCTGCTCGGAGATTTGATTTTGTACAGCGCAGAGCCGGTCAAAACGATGGTTCTTATCAGCTTTTGGGGTGAGATCTTCCATGGAAGCGGCAGGGGTACCGGGACGGGGAGAGAAAATAAAGGTGAACAAGGAGTCGTAGCGAACTTCTTCGATCAGAGAAATGGTTTCTTCAAATTCCTCCTCAGTTTCTCCGGGGAAACCGACGATCACATCCGAGGTCAAAACTAGATCCGGCATAACTTTTTTTGCATAATGGACGGTGTCTAGATATTTTTCCCGATCGTAGTGGCGGTTCATGGCTTTCAGCACCCTGGAAGAACCGGACTGGAAGGGAAGATGCAGCTGCTTGGCGATCTTAGGAGAGGCAGCCATGGTGTCAAACAGCTTGTAGGAAGCATCTCTGGGGTGGCTGGTCATAAACCGGATCAGGAAATCGCCCGGAATTTTAGCGATTTCGGCCAGCAGATCAGCAAAATCCACACCGCAATCCAGATCTTTGCCGTAGGAGTTTACATTTTGACCCAGCAGCGTGATCTCTTTGCAGCCGTTGGCCACCAGTTCTCGACATTCAGCCAAAATATCGGCCGGTTTACGGCTGCGTTCCCGCCCACGGACGTAGGGAACAATACAGTAGGTGCAGAAATTGTTGCAGCCGTACATGATGGACACCCAGCTTTTCAGGGTGTTGCTGCGCACGACCGGCAGCCCCTCGGCAATAGAACCGGCTTCATCGGCGATATAAAATTGCCGTTTGGAGGTAGTCAGCACCTTGTATAGAATTTCAGCAAACTGCCAAAGATGGTGGGTAGAGAATACACCGTCCACGTGGGGGTAGCTGTTTTTGATCCGGGTGGTCACCACTTCCTGACCGGCCATGCAACCGCACAGGAAGATCTTTTGCTCCGGGTGACGGCGCTTGGTGTGGGTCAATGCACCCAGATTGCCGAAAACACGCATTTCGGCGTGTTCCCGAATAGCACAGGTGTTCATTACCACAACATCAGCACCCTCTGCTTCGTTGCAGATATCATAGCCGCATTCTTTCAGCATACCCCGAATACGCTCGGAGTCGGCCTCGTTCTGCTGACAGCCATAGGTCTCCACATAGGCCACGGGGGTGCGGCCGGTGCCGTGCCAATAAGCGCTGATTTTATCGCAATAGGTATGCTGCTGTTGCAGCTGTTCCTGAGAAATCACAGTTGTCTTGGTTTCCATTTTTTTGCTCCTTTTTGGGGTAAAATCCTAATAATTTATTATAACATTGAAAAAGTCTTTTTGCAAGTATTTTGGAGGGCTTTCACCATGTGGAAAAATTGTAAATAATCTTTGGTTGCCCTTGCATTTAAGCGATTCACATGTTAAAATGACTAAGATATTCATTTAATCAAGCATTGCAGAAAGAGGAAAATTTATGAAATGTAAATTCTGTGGCGAGGAAATGCCGGATAATGGCAGATTTTGCCCTTATTGCGGCATGGACAACAGTGTAGAGGTCGTGATCGATGAGCATGTGGTGGAAAATACGCCACAGCCTGCCCAAACACCGGCAGAGGAAACGGCAGTGCCCGATGTAAAAAAAGCCAAGCGTATGGCAGCGATTTCCGGTTGCATTGCAGTAATGGCAGTGCTGGCACTGGTGTTGTTCTGGGGAATCAAGGGCTTCGGGGATTCCGGTGGAAGCTGGGATGTAAAGGGCTGGTTTGACTGGGAAATATTCAGAGAGAATAACGTTTATAAGCAGGATAGTTACACCGTTTCCGATAGCAAGGCAGAGAAAAAAGCTGACGTGGTCGTAGCAACCTTGGGCGAAGCGGAACTGACCAACGGACAGCTGCAGGTTTACTACTGGATGCAGGTGTATGATTTCATGTCCCAGTATAGCTACTACATCTCCTATATCATGGATCTGTCCACACCTTTGGATCAGCAACAATGTACTATGGTAGAGGAAGAAATGACCTGGCAGCAGTACTTCGTGGAAGAAGCACTGTATACCTGGAATCGCTATCAGGCTCTGTATGATGAGGCAAATGCTGCCGGCTACAAACTTCCGGATGAGTTTCAGCAGGGGCTGGACAAAATGGAAGAAAGCATGAAAACTTCCGCCACCCAAAACGGCTATGCCTCTCTGGAAGGAATGATGACCGGCGAGTTTGGTGCAGGCGTGACTTTTGATGATTATATGTATTATTTGGAGCGCTACTATGTGGGTAACCTCTATTTCAGTGACCTTATGGAAAAAGTAGAAGTTACGGACAAGGAACTGGAAGCGTACTTCAAAGAGAACGAAACCACACTGGCAAAGAATGATATCACCAAAGACAGCGGCCTGTTGCTGGATATTCGCCAGATCCTTGTAAAGCCTACGGCTACTAAGGATGAAGATGGCAACAGCATTTATACCAGTGATGCCTGGAAAAATTGTGAAAGCAAGGCACAGGAAATTCTGGACCTGTGGCTGAAGGGAGAAAAGACGGAGGATAGCTTCGCAGAACTGGCTACAAGCAAGTCGGAAGATAAGAACACAGCATCTTCCGGTGGGCTGGTGCAGTATGTTTCCAAGCTGAGCCTGACGACCGTTGATGTACGCCACATCCTGATCAAGGCAGACGGTACGGAAAATGCTGACGGTACCATCACATTTAAAGATCAGGAAGCTGCGGATGAGGCCAAGGCAAAAGCGCAGGATATTTTGAACAAGTGGCTGGAAAACCCCACAGAGGAGTATTTTATCCAGCTGGCAAACAAGAACAGCGAAGATAAGAATGGTAAAGTGACCGATGGCGGCATTTACGAGAACGTAAAAGAAGGCCAAATGGCAACCAATTTTAACGATTGGTGCTTCAATGCCAGCCGCAAGGAAGGCGACTATGCCATCGTAGAGACCGAGTTTGGTTACCACATCATGTATTTCGTTCATCGGGATGATGCTATTGAACAGTGGGCCTTTGGTGACCGCAAGGAAGGCGACACTACACTGGTCAAGACAGACGGTGGCTATGTGGTGCTGTATTATGTCAGCGGTGAAGATGGCTGGATCGTCTACAGCCGCAATGGTGTGCTTCAGGAAAAATCCGCAGAACTTCTAAAGAGCTTGACGGAAGAAAAGACACCGGAGGTGTCCTACGGTAAGATCGCATTGGGTGCGGTTTCTCTGAACAGCGGAACTTCCAGCAAATCATAAGCACAGCGAGCGTGTTGCCAAAGCAACACGCTCGCTGTGCTATCGTTACCAATCCGCCTGTAGCTTGGATGCCAGGGGCAGGGTGTGGATGATCTGGGCAGTAATGGCACGGTACTGGTCAATGTCCGTGGCTTTTCGCAAGGTTTTTCCCAGTTTTTCGCTGTCTTCAAATCGGTGCAACAGGAAACCCCAGTTTTCTTTCATGCGAAATATGGCGTTGCGTGGGCTGCCGAAGGCTTCTATGTATGTATCCAGCAGCTCGGTGGTAAATTCTTCCAGCAGGACGGTGGTGGTGCCGCCGGGACACAGCATACCAGGATCGCCAATAAGTCCTCGACCCAGCATCACGGACTGAATGGAGGGGAACTGCTGAACAAATTGGGCAATGTTATCTGTAGAATTTAGATTGCCGTTGTAGCATAGGGGATTTTTGCTGTTTTGGACGGCGAAGCGGAACATCTCCATGTCCACGGAACCTTTGTAGAATTGCTTACGCACCCGTGGGTGCAATGTCAGCTCCCGGATCGGATACTGATTAAACACTTCCAGCAGTCCGGGAAATTCATCTGCCTGTTCCACGCCCAGTCGGGTCTTAACGCTGACAGCAATGGGGCTTTCTGCAAAGATCCGTTCTAAAAATCCATCTAATTCGTCCTTGTTTCGGAGCATTCCGGCACCTTTTCCCTTGGACACCACCGTACCGGAGGGACAGCCCACATTGAGATTTACTTCTTCATAGCCAAGCTGTTGGCAGGTACGGGCAGCCCAGAGAAAATCATCGGCGTTTTTGGTCAGGATCTGGGGGATGGCTACGAATGGAACACTATCCGATTGGGGAAGCTCCCGTTTTTCTTTCGGGGAAAGACTGCGGTGCATGGTCGGGGACAGAAAGGGCATATAGTAGCGGTCAAGGCCGGGGAAATACTTATGATGGATCCGGCGGTAAATGCTGTCGGTGATGCCCTCCATTGGAGCAAAATAATAGCGCATAGGGCTACTCCTTCAAGTAGATTTTCTTCATTCTATCACGCAGAATTGTTTTTGACAAGAAAAAGCCGTTCATCTTTTTGGGATGAACGGCTTTGTTTGATTACACTTCCATGATAACAGGCAGGATCATGGGATTGCGCTTGGTGTGTTTATACAGGAATCCACTCAGGTCATTTTTAATGGCGGATTTGATGGCGGAACGATCACGAACACGCTTGCGGCTGCAACGGTCAATGGCCTCCAGCGCAACGCAGCGTAGGTCTTCCATTAGCGCATCAGACTCTTTTACATAAATAAAACCTCTGGTGATGATGTCGGGGCCAGTGATGATGCCTCCGTCTTCAGCGCTAATGTTGACACAAACCACGATCATGCCATCTTCTGCCAGATGCTTGCGATCACGCAACACCACACTGCCTACATCGCCCACACCGGTACCGTCCACCAGGACGATGCCGGAAGGTACTACCGTGCCCAGCTTTGCGGTTTTTGCGGACAGCTCAATGGTGGTGCCAACTTCGCTGATAATGATATTCTTCGGGTGCATGCCCATGGCAGAGGCTAGCTTTCCGTGAATTTGCAGATGACGCTGCTCGCCGTGAACGGGAATGAAGAACTTGGGCTTTACCAGACCATGAATGATTTTCAGCTCCTCCTGACAGGCGTGACCGGAAACGTGGAGCCCTTCACTCTTATCATAGATTACCTCGGCACCTTTGCGGTACAAAGCGTTGATGATCTTGGAAACGGCCTTTTCGTTGCCGGGAATGGCCGATGCGGAGATGATGATTCGATCACCTGCCACAATATCCACCTGACGATGGGTGTTGAAGGCCATTCGGTGCAGGGCGGACATGTTTTCGCCCTGAGAACCGGTGGAAACAATGACGATTTTATTTTTCGGCAAACTCTTGATGTTGCCCAGGTCAACGATGGTGTTGGCGGGTACTTTCAGATAACCCAGCTCCTGCGCCACTTTCAACATATTTTCCATGCTTCGGCCGGTGACGGCGACCTTTCGTCCATGGCGATGGGCAATGTTCAATACGGACTGCAACCGGTGCATATTGGATGCAAAGGTCGTGATAATGATTCGTTGGTCACAGTTTTTAAATTGCCGATCCAGGCTTTCCGTAACAATGTTTTCACTGGGAGTGTAGCCGGCACGCTCTACATTAGTGGAGTCGGCCAGCAACGCCAGGACGCCTTCGTTACCCAGTTCGCCCAGACGTGCCAGATCGATCATGCCGTCGCCGGCAGTGGGGTCGATCTTGAAGTCGCCAGTCATCACGACTGTGCCTACCGGTGTATGGATGGCAAAGGCGACGGCGTCAGCAATGGAATGGTTTACGTGAATAAATTCAACGGTAAAACAACCGGCTTTTACCATATCGCCGGGTTTATGGGTGATGAGCTTGACCTTGTCGGCCAGTTTATGCTCCTCCAGCTTTAATTTGATCAAACCGTTGGTCATGGCAGTGCCATGGATAGGACAATTGACTTGCTGCATGCAGTAGGGGATAGAGCCGATATGGTCTTCGTGGCCGTGGGTAATGAACATGCCCCGCAATTTCCGCTTGTTTTGTACCAAATAGGTAAAATCCGGAATCACCAGATCCACACCATACATATCTTCTTCGGGGAAGCCCAGACCGCAGTCAACCACGATCATGTCTTTTCCATATTCCAAAACGGTAATATTTTTGCCGATTTCATCCAGACCGCCAAGGGGAATGATTTTTAGTTTTTCTGCCAAATTTGTACTCCTTTCATTTCGTAAATGCCAATAAAGCATAACAAGCAGGCAACCGTATTTCCAGCCCTTGGCCCTGTAACGCCTCGGATCAGGAAATGCGCCTGCAATCTTTTCATTTGTTGTGAATGGTCCCCCAAAACAGGGGAAACAGCTTGCCCAGGTCTGCCCACCCAGCGCATACTATCCTAAGTATAACACAAAAGCAGCAAAAAGTATACAATTTTTTTTCGACTGTTTTTGGGGGAAAATTTTTAGAAAAATGGAAAACCAGTTGCCAATCTTGCCTTGGTTTGTTATAATGATAAAGTATATCATAATATCATGGGCATAAATGCTCATTTTGGAGGCGAGAATTCTATGGATAAGAGAATCAAGGAGAAAAGAACAAGAAGAATATTCCGCCCCGGCTACAGCTGGTGTTTCATACTGATGCTGTGTTTTTGCCTCGCTGCTGCATTGATGCTGAATTTTTATCTGGCAGGCATTGGTCTTGCATTGACGATGGCTATGTCGATCATCTATATGGTTACTCGCCAGAAACGCCATAAAGAGATTCAGGCATTTGTCCAGGAGGCGTTCCAAACTGCTGATATTACGGCCAAAGCGACGGAAAGTCCTCTGCCGATGGCGTTGGTGCGACTGGGAGACGGCGGTGTGGTTTGGGCCAGCGACCGTTTTGTAAAGGTAACAGGCATGAAAGATCGCCTGCCGGAGGAGACGGTTGGTCAACTGCTGCCCGGCGTTGGTATGGATTGGCTGGTGGCCGGAAAAACAGAATATCCCTATGATGTGTCGATTGGTTCCCGTCGTTACCGGATTTATGGCACATTGATCCACTCCGAAGAACATGACGGTGTTTTGCTGGGTATGGTATACCTGAGCGATATGACAGAGATGTATCAGGTGCGGGATGAATATATTCGTTCCCGACCGGTTGTGGCGATCATTCTGGTGGACAACTATGAAGAACTGACCATGAATCTGCCGGAAAATACCATTTCCACCATGGATGCCGATATCAACAGCGCCATTACCACCTGGGCAGAAGCCTATCACGGACTGCTGCGAAAACTGGAAAGAAACCGCTATTTGCTGGTATTTGAAAAGCGAGATCTGGATAATGCCATGCAGGAGCGATTCCCGGTGCTGGAAGATGTCCATACCATTGTCAATCCTTCCGGTCTGGCAGCCTCTATTTCCATTGGCTTGGGCGTAGACGGAAAAGATTTTGAAGAAAGTTATAATTTTGCGGCACTGTCCATTGAAATGGCACTTAGCCGTGGCGGTGATCAGGCAGTTATCAAGGATCGGCTGAATTTTGGTTTCTTCGGTGGTAGAGCAAAAGAAATGGATCGAAGAAGTAAAGTTCGTTCCCGCGTGACGGCCAACTCTCTGATGGAGCTGATCGCAACCAGTAGCCAGGTGTTCATTATGGGACATAAAAATGCGGATTTGGATGCTGTGGGAGCGGCGATGGGCGTGGCTTGTCTGTGTCGTAAGAAAAACAAGAAATTCTATATCGTTATCAATCGGGAAGTCAATTCGGCAAAACAACTGCTGACGGAAATCGCCCAGGTGCCGGAGTATGCAAATGTCTTTATCAGTGGCGATGAAGCATTGTTGGTAGCGGATAACCGCAGCACTTTGGTGGTGGTGGACACCAATCGCCCAGACCAGACAGAGTGTCAGCCCCTGCTGGATGCAATGAGCCGTATTTGTGTTATTGACCATCACCGGCGTGCGGCAGAATATATTGACCCTGTTGTGGTCAATCTCCACGAGCCATATGCTTCCTCCGCTTCCGAATTGGTAACGGAACTGCTGCAATATGCTGTTGAAAAGAAGGATGTACTGCCCATTGAGGTAAAAAGTCTGATGGCAGGCATTTTCCTGGATACCAAGAGCTTTAATGTCCGTACCGGTGAACGCACCTTTGAGGCGGCGGCGGTGTTGAAGCGCATGGGTGCAGATACGGTGGAAGTTAAAAAACTGCTGCAAAATGACTTCCAGGAAACCATGGCCAAATATCAGATCATCAAGTCTGCTCGTGTTTACCGCAAGGAAATTGCCATCGCTGCCCTGAATACCGGTACCACTCGGCCTTTGGCGGCCCAGGCAGCGG
This sequence comes from uncultured Oscillospiraceae bacterium, assembly GCA_964534615.1. Lineage (GTDB taxonomy): Bacteria > Bacillota > Clostridia > Oscillospirales > Oscillospiraceae > Faecousia. The sequence goes on along the minus strand of CAZHPO010000007.1, from coordinate 3,035 downwards.
ATGATATGCTGAATATTTCCGGCATTACCTGCTCGTTTGTGCTTTATCCCGATGGGGACACTGTATATATTTCTGCTCGCAGTATTGGCGATGCCAATGTGCAGATGATTTTGGAACCATTGGGTGGCGGCGGCAACACGGCAACAGCCGGTGCGCAGATCGCTGGCAAAACCGTAAACGGTGTGTTGAACGATCTGATCGATGCAATTGAAAAATACTATGAACAATAATAGGAGATCATAAACATGAAGGTAATTTTGTTACAGGATGTGAAGGGCAAGGGTAAGAAAGGTCAGATGATCGAGGTCTCTGACGGTTATGCCAGAAACTATATGCTGCCCAGAAAAATGGCCATCGAAGCTACCACAGATGCAGTTAATACCATGCGTATGAACGACAAGGCTACAGCTGAGCGAATCGCCCGTGAAAAGGCGGAAGCGCTGGATATTGCCAATAAGCTCCGTGCGCTGACCTTGGTGGTTACCTGCAAAGGTGGCGGTGCCGGTCGGCTATTCGGCTCTGTAACCAACCAGGAAATTGCTGATGCACTAGCTAAAAACAGCGGTATCAAGCTGGATAAGCGGAAAATCGTCATTTCCGATACCATTAAATCGGTTGGCACGTATACGGTTACTTGCAAGTTGGGCTATGAGATCACCGCACCTTTGACGGTGAAAATCGAAGAAGCTCGATGAAGACCGAAAAATCCTGCGGAGCAATTGTCTTTACCCGTAAAAATGGGGAAATACACTACTGCGTGATCCGTCAGACCAATGGGGACTATGGATTTCCCAAAGGTCATATGGAGCCGGAAGAAACGGAACAGGAAACTGCACTTCGGGAGATTTTCGAGGAAGTGGGACTGAAGGTACAACTGTTGTAGCCTTTTCGGGAGGAACTGTTCTATCCATTGCCCCGCCGACCTGGCTATACAAAAAATACGATTTATTTTCTGGCCGAATTTGAAGGACAAAGTCCTACCTGTCAGCCGGAGGAGGTATCCGATGTGACTCTGATGCCCTATGAGCAGGCGATGGAAACATTGGCTTTTCCGGATTTGAAGGAAGTTTTGGAAAAAGCAAATCGCTTTTTGAATTAAATGTAGTACCCAAAGGCTTTCTTTTGGGAAAATAATCACAAGAAAGGGAGAAAAACATGGATGAATTACTGACCCGGCAGGCACCCCAATCCCTGGAAGCTGAGCAGTCTGTGCTTGGCTCTATCCTCATCGACAGCCGCTGTGTTGCCGATGTGATCGGGATCATCAAGCCTGAGGATTTTTATTTACAGCAAAACCGGGAGATTTACGAAGCCATTTATACCATGTTCAATTACTCCCAGACCATTGACCCGGTTACGGTTTTGGATAAAATGCGGGAAATGGGCGTGTATCACGACAACTCACGGGACTATATTCTGCAACTGATGGATATTACGCCTACAGCTGCAAACGCAGTGCGCTACGCCGGTATCGTCCGGGACAAGGCTATGCTGCGTGGATTGGCGCAGGCGGCAGTGGATATTTCCGAAACGGTTCAGTCCCAGGTGGGCACCCCGGCGGAAATGCTGGAATCTGCTGAAAAGAAGATCTACGCTCTGCGCAAAGGGGAACGGGGGGACTCCCTGGAGCATATTGGCACAGTGCTGCACAAGGTTTTTGACCATTTGACGGAATTGAGCCAGTCTGACTCTGCTATCCCCGGACTTTCTTCAGGCTTGCGTGATCTGGATACGAAGATCAACGGCTTAAACAAGTCGGACCTTTTGCTGATCGCCGCCCGTCCTGCTATGGGCAAATCCGCATTTGCACTGAATATTGGCGTCAATGTGGCAAAAAAATACAAAAAAACCGTGGCTATTTTCAACCTGGAAATGTCCAGAGAGCAGTTGGCCATGCGTCTTTTGGCAAATGAAAGTTTTGTTGAACTGCAAAAGTTGGCGACCGGCAAGCTCAGTGAAGAAGAATGGACAAAATTGTGTATGGCTTCGGCTGCACTTAGCCAGACGGATATCCGTATTGACGATAATCCTTCCGTCACAGTGGCGGACATCAATGCAAAATGTCGCCGGGTAGAGAATTTGGGGCTGGTCATTATCGACTATCTGCAGTTGATGCAGGGTTCCGGCTACGGCAAAGGCGGCGGCGACAACCGTGTTACCGTGGTAGGCGAAATTTCCCGTTCTCTGAAGATCATGGCAAAAGAATTGAATGTTCCAGTCATTTGCCTTTCTCAGCTATCCCGTGCTGTGGAAAGCCGGACAGACAAACGCCCCATTCTTTCGGATCTTCGTGAATCCGGCGCCATTGAACAGGATGCTGACTCGGTCATGTTCCTGTATCGTGACGAATACTACCATGAAAATTCTGAGGACAAGGGCATTGCAGAATGTATCGTAGCAAAAAATCGTCACGGTGAGACAGGAACTGTAAAGTTGCAGTGGATCGGCCAGTATCAGGCATTTACAGATCGGGAGTGGAAACATGCTGAATAAGCTGACCGCATTTATCCGTAAGTATGATTTGATTTCTCCGGGAGATCAGATCATCTGTGCAGTGTCCGGCGGTGCGGACTCTACGGCACTGCTGTTTGCCTTGTATCTGCTCCGGGAAAAATTTGATTTTACATTGGCTGCTGCCCATTTTAACCATAACCTGCGTGGGGAGGAGTCAGATCAGGATGAGTGCTTTGTCCGCTCACTCTGCGATCGATATGATATCGAACTGTATGCAGGAACAGGAAATGTGGTTGCAGGCAAAAAAGGGCTGGAAGCTGCGGCCAGGGAAGCAAGATATGCCTTCTTTGAAACGTTGCCCGGTAAGATCACCACAGCCCATACCGCTAATGACAATGCGGAAACGGTGTTGTTGCATTTGGTGCGTGGCACGGGGTTGAAAGGATTGGGTGGGATTGCTCCTGTAAATGGGAAAATCATCCGCCCTATGCTGAATATCACCAGGGCAGAGGTGCTGGCTTTTTTGCAGGAGTATTGCCTGAATTTTGTGCAGGACAGCTCCAATGAAACGGATGCCTTTC
>CAZHPO010000006.1:0-25579 GCA_964534615.1 uncultured Oscillospiraceae bacterium | reverse complement strand
TACACAGACAAGCCCGGGTGTGGGAATTCATCCCTGCTGTAGCGGATTGCAGGCAAAGGGCACCGCTATCTCCCCGACTAGTGCGACCTTGTTACGAGCCGGTTTTGCTGTAACAAGATTATAAAATTAGATTAGTTCAGCTTGGTTTCGATAAAAGCGGCAAGCTCACCAAAAGTAGTGATCTGCTGGTCTTCCATTTCCAGCTCCACGCCCAGTTCACTCTCCAGATCCATCACCATTTCAACAATATCCAGGGAATCAATGCCCAGGCTCTCGAAGGTGGACTCAGGGGTGATTTCGGAAGGATCCAGCTCCAGCTGCTTGGCAGCATAGGACACCAGTTTCTCGTACATAAGTAATTCCTCCGTTTATTTTTCTTTAACTTAGAGTATTTTATTACAAGTCAGTCAATTTGTCAACGGTTGATTTTTCTGTTTATAGTTTTATTGACTATTCCAAAATGTTCTCCATCGTCTTCGCTATTTATGCAGCTTCGGGTTATCTACTGGTTATACAATTCCTTTTAATAGGCTACCTCACCTGAGGCAGCCCATTTTTATAAGCCTACAGATGTACCGGCTACGTAAGCAGTAGCCCATGCAATTTGTAGATTAAAGCCACCGGTATATGCATCACAGTCAATAATTTCCCCTGCAAAATACAGCCTCGGCACCTTTTTCGATTCCATGGTTTTCGGGTCGATCTCCGAAACTTTCACACCGCCGGAAGTTATGATGGCTTCAGCCACAGGTCGCTTCCCGGTAATGGTCAGGGAGAATCCCTTCAGGAGCATCACAAGATTATGCCGCTGTTGACGAGTCAAAGAGTTTGCCTGCATCATAGGGTCAATTTCCAGACGCTGTAAAACCACCGGGATCATGCTTCTGGGCAGCAGATCCGTCAAAGCATTCTCCATGGAACGGTTTTTATACATTTCCAGATCACGCAGAATTCGTGCATCCAGCTTTCCTTCGTCCAGTGCAGGTTTCAAATCGATCACAAGTCGACAACCATCCCCTTTCAGGTGGGCGCTGGCAGACAGCACTGTAGGCCCAGAAACGCCAAAATGGGTAAACAGCAGTTCGCCAAAATCCGTAAAGAGTTTTTTCCCCTTGGCATCCAAAAGCTTCACTTCCACATTGCGCAACGCCAATCCCTGCATTTGCATTGCATCGGTTTCCCGTGTTTCCAGCGGCACCAGGGATCCCTGAGTCGGGACGATGGTGTGTCCCAACCGCTCTGCCATTGCATAGCCATCACCGGTGGAGCCGGTTGTGGGATAGCTCAAGCCTCCGGTTGCCAATATCACCCAGTGGCAACCATAGGTTGCATTCTCTGTTTTAACGCCACAGGCGCCGCCTTCTTCCGTCAAAATTTCACGGACCCGGCCTGTCTGTACCTCCACCCCAGCAGAACGCATTTTCTTCTGTAAAGTTCCCAAAATGCTTTGGCTACGGTCAGAAACCGGAAAAACTCGGTTTCCACGTTCGGTTTTCAGGGAGCAACCAGCAGTTGCGAAGAACTCCATCACCCTTTCCGGAGGATAGGCGTTCATGGCACTATATAAAAAACGACCATTTCGGGGTACATTTTTCAGAACCTCGTCCACTGTACAATCATTTGTCACATTGCAGCGGCCTTTTCCGGTAATCAACAGTTTTTTTCCCAGTCGGTCATTCCGCTCCAGAAGCAACACTTTTTGCCCTCTTTGCCCAGCGGTAATGGCGGCAAGCATCCCTGCTGGACCGCCGCCGATGATAATCCCGTCATAGCTTGCCATTTTTTGCCCCCAGTTTCTTCAACGATAATACTTCTTCATCCGTCAAATACCGCCATTTCCCCACCGGAAGGTCTCCCAGCCGGAGCTTTCCTTCTCCAATACGGCGCAACCTGTTCACGTGCATTCCGGCAGCGTTACACATGCGCCGCACCTGACGGTTGCGGCCTTCGTGGATGGTTATTTCCAACCTTGCCTGATCGCCCCGTACCGTCCACTGACGCACCTGAGGGGGGCAAATTCGATAGCCGTCGAGGGTAACAGGCTGTTGCAACCTTTGGAATGCCTCCGCTGAATAGCCGGTGACCCAAGCCATATAAGTCTTGTTGACCTCATGTTTTGGGTGCATCATTGCCTCAGCAAATGCACCGTCATTGGTAAAGAGCAACAATCCCTCAGAACTGAGATCCAGTCTCCCCACCGGATAAACACGAACGCCACAGTCGGCCACCAGTTCTGCCGCTGTACGTCTTCCCTGTTCGTCAGATAATGTTGTCACAAATCCACGGGGTTTATTCAGCATGATGTACACCGGCTGTTCGCCGGTCGGAATGGGTTTCCCATCCAAAAAAATCTGATCTGCATCGGGATCGGCACACTGCCCTAAAACAGCCACCTGTCCATTGACCGTCACCCGTCCGTCTGCGATCATCTGTTCTGCTGTCCGCCGGGAAGCAACGCCTCTGGCCGACAATATCTTTTGTAACCGTTCTGTCATTTTATTCTCCAAACCAGCCCTGCCAGAAGTGTTTCTTCTGGGCAGTTTGCTGCTGTTCTATGGTCTTTCCGAATTCCACAGCAACCTTGCCTACAACATAACCATTGATGCAGATATACGCAACACCCGCATCTGCACCTTCTACAACAGGGGCATAAACCATTGATTTTTTCGACAGGCAAATGGTTGTTTTTTCTCCGTGAGAAAGAGGAAATGAAAAATCTTCCAGAGAAACAATCTCAACTTTTTCCTCCGTTCCGCCAAATACCTGTAGTGTTCCTAAAACCCGTCCTTTATGCAGGATGTTTTTCAGTTGAAATTCCGCAAATCCCTGTTCATAGAGGTTGGCATGGTCTGCCCAGTCATTACCATCCTCTATGGTAACGGCCAGTAGCCGCCTGCCTTGTCTCTGCGCACTGGAAACTAAAATCCGTCCTGCCGCTTTGGTGTAGCCAGTTTTTACGCCCTCAGCTCCTTCTACACGCCACAAAAGCTTATTATGGTTGGTCAGATATCGATTTCCGATCCTGACGTTTTTCGTGGACACCGTCTGGGCAAATACAGGGTTCTGCATCGCATATCGGGCGATTACTGCCAAATCTCTGGCTGTAGAATAGTGATCGGCTGCATCCAGACCATGGGGATTTACAAAGTGAGTGCCGGACAGTTTCAGCTGCTTCGCCTTACGGTTCATCATCTCTGCAAATCCCTGAATACTGCCGCCGCAGTAAATTGCTAATGCCGCAGCCGCATCGTTGCCGGAATGGAGCATCATACCATAGAGCAGTTCCTGCACCGTCAGCTTTTCTCCCGGCTGCAAATAAATGGATGATCCTTCGATTCCCACCGCTTCTGCAGGGATCTCTACCAAGTCCAGCACATTACATTCTTCGCAAATGATGATCGCCGTCATCATTTTGGTTGTACTGGCAATAAGGCTTTTGCTGTCCGCCTGCTTTTCATATAGTACCTGCCCGGTAATACCATCCATCAAAATCGCCTTTTGCGCTGATATGGCTGCCACTGGGCTGGATAAAAACAGGACGGCAGCCAGAGTAGCCGCCGTCCCGGCAAAAAACTTTTTCATACACTCACCCAGCAATAGTTTGGCTGGATGACGAACAAATTATTCGCCCTTTTTCTCCATTCTGGAGTCAATGAAATCAGTGATCTTATCCAACACATCGGGGACTTGTTCCACGATGCGGTCAGCCGTGGTGTTTGCAGGTGCAGGAATGGGCAAAACACGGACACTGCCCTCTTTTACGACCAAAAATGCCACGGGTGTTACCTTCACACCGCCGCCGGCGCCGCCGCCAAAAGGATTTTCCTGTCTGTTCACATTCTTGGACACAAAATCAGACCCGCCGCCACCTACGCCTACGCTGATTTTAGATACCGGAATAATGGTGACACCATCAGGGGTCGTGATGGGTGTACCGATAACCGTGTTTGCGTCCACCATTTCACGGATCTTTGCAATGGTATTTTCCAACATATTCGGAAGATTCTTACTCATTTAGAGGCACCGCCTTTTCTAAGATTTAGTATTTTAATATATTTCGTTAACGCTTTCAAACCGTATTTTAAAACGATCCACAAAAGTCCACCCAAAGAAATAACAACATCCGCACGGGCTTTTACAAGTGTCTGCGTTGTCTCAAAGTTGCACTCAACTTCCAGATCACGCTTTTTAATGACAAATACACGCTCTAGCTGGGGCATTAGATTACCCAGTGCCGCCCAAGCTCTGCCATAATTGATGGCCAAGTCACAGGGATCATCCCCTGCCATAATCAGCTTCATTTCCAGCCGACGGATCCGCAGTTTTTTTCGAAATGCATTCAAAAAATCCAGTCCGATCTTTACAAGAGGCAGAAAATCCGTAATAGAGCCGCCCTTTTTCTCATCTTCCTTCTTCTTTTCAGAAGCAGGTTTCTTTTTTGTGGAAGGCTCTGCTTTTTTAGACTTTTTTTCTTTCTTTTTCTTTGGCTTTTTTTCTTTTTCTTCGCCACCAACCAGAGAGATTGGAATCCAACCTACAAGGCAACGAAAAAAGAAACCATCTTCATTGTATTTGACGGATACTCCGATGGGCAAAAGTGCCAATGCCACCAGAATAACCAGTGCAATCAGCCAGCCCATCAGTTTTCCTCCTGCGGCGGCGTCTCAGCCGTCGGTTCTTCGATGACTTCCTGTATTGGCTCACCAAAATTGATTTTTTCAATAGGCGGTAATTCCTCTAAGGAGGAAATGCCAAAGGTTCTCAAAAAATCCGGAGTCGTTCGGTATAAAATCGGTCTTCCCGGCACATTGAGTCGGCCAGATTCCGTTATCAGCTTTTTATTGAGCAGCGCCGACATAGAGTAGGAACTGTCTACCCCTCGAATTTGCTCTACCATCGCTTTTGTAGCAGGTTGGTAGTAGGCAACGATGGTCAATGCCTCCAATTGAGAAGATGACAGTTTAGGCGGTTTGCGTGTTTCCAACGCCTGGGTGACATAGTCTGCCATTTCGCCGGAAGAAACCATTTGATAACCCTTATCCAGCCGCAAAATACGAATACCCCGGCGTTCAAAGGCCAACTGGTCAGCCAACGCATCCGCAGCCACAGTAATATCCGCAGGGTCAACCTGCAACGTTGCCGCTAACCTACTGATTTCTACCCGTTCACCCGCAGCAAAGAGGATCGCCTCAATGGCACGTTGTAGATCAGTCTGTTCCATTGTTACTCCTCCTCTATCGGTTGTTTATTGATCAGTCGCACTGTTGGATTATCGCCATTTACATCATCTTCCAAAGTAACTGTGTTATTTTTGCACATATCCAGCAATGAAATGAACGTTGCCACGATTTCCGAACGGCTACAGTTTCCTTTAAAAAGATTTTTCAGTTTTTCCACTCCACGCAGCAGCAGCTGGCGCATCAGTTCACCGGTTTTCTTGCTGATCGAGTAGGGTTCCTTTCCAACAATGCCCTTAAAGTTCACTGTCGGAGGGGGCAGGCGTTGCTGATTCCGTTCTGCGATCGTATCCAAAGCATTGGTCAGGTCCCGTGTATCATGCTGGTAACGGTAGCTCTGTTCCCGGCGCAATGGTTCCGGCTCTTTGGTAAACAAACACCGCCCCACCTCATTACGGGGCTCTAAAAAAGTCACTGCCAGACGAATTTGCTCAATTGCTTCTTTCCGTTGGCGTTCGATCAACGATTGACGCAGTTGATCCAGTTCAGACTCCGCTTCTGCCTGTTCCGCAGCGGACAACAGCATTTTGGTCTTAATGAGCATCAAATGGGAGGCCATGGTTATAAACTCGCTGGCTACTTCCATATCCATCCGCTTCATCTCGTCCAGATAGGTAAGATACTGCTCCAGAATTGCGGTGATCGACACATCTTCAATTGCAATTTTATTCTTGCTTAACAGCAGGAATATGACATCCAGGGGGCCATCAAAATCTTCCATTTCCTCTGTGCGAGTATGGACAATGCCCTCCAGTCGGTAGTGCGGTTCACCCATGATCCTATTTCCTCAGCTTACCCATTTTCTCAAGTATAGTATACCACTGATTTGCCTTTTGTGCAAGTATTTGGTCATAAAAAAACAAAATTGAACTTCATTTTTCTTTTTTTACGAAATGAAGTTCTCTGTATTTCTCATTGGCAAAAAAGCAGCCTTTTATCCATGTATGGCTGTAAAACGGCAAAAGGTCATGTATCGCAACGGATACACGGCCTTTTACATACAGAATTTTTGTTTCCAACTGGTTTTTAACATCTCGGTAAATTGAAATGGTCAATATCAATCAAGATTTATTTCATATTGATCTTCAATGAGTATATAGTTTGTATGGTATTTTTGTGCAAATTCAAGCATTTGCATGTTATCTTCCAATACACGCTCCATTGTACATTCTTCATCATCCAATCGATTTTCAATGACATTTGCATATTTCTTTATGTCAGCAAAGTGATTTCTTACATATTTTGCACTCATTACCAGGCAATAACATCTAATACTTTGGAGATATTCAGAGGCAAAATCCTTTTGCCAGTCGAACGGAATATAGCAGCCTTCAACAATCAAGTTTTGCCTGTTCTCGACGGCAGTTTTTATAATTTCACGAACAATCGGCCACAGGTATGCTGTCAATTCGCTATCATCACTCGATGGTGTGAGGTTTGTATTTCCACTACGAATTAACCCCATCTTCAAGTGGTCAATGGATAAGTATGGATATTTATATTTTTCAAGCAGTTGTTGTGCGAGTACAGTCTTGCCTGTATGCGATGCTCCCATAATGATAATAATCATTTCAACCATTCCAATCTGTTTGTTTTGTATTCCTTTCCACAAAGTATATCACATAAATGTGGGAAATTCTATCTTCTGCGCAAAAACCGCCCGAACATTTTTGTCCGGGCGGTTCTTATCAATATTTGGATAACTTTTTAAGGGCAGTGCCCTATGGCTGTATTATCGATAGAAGGTATTGCCACCGATGAATTCACGCACCAAGCTTGTAGGCGGAATTTCATCATCCACATCGGCCTCCTGAACAAAATTCAGCACCTTGACAATGGAGCGCACTTCATCATAGCAGTCCTCCTCCGGCTCGACCGCAGTCAGCAAGGGGAAAATATGCTTTTTCAGCACAGCCAATTCATAAAGTGTTGAGCTGTTAAAAATCACATCAGCATTTTCCTGATAAGGGAAGATCCAACGTTCCTCACCTGCTCGGACACTGTCCCACATACCAATGGTACGCTCTACGCTGGTACCTCTGCTTTCGTAGTCACGGACGATACGACGCAACAGACGCAGATAAGAAGTAGGAATTCGGTTGTGGTCATCCAAATTCAACGGCAGCAGAGGGCTGACGTAGAGGCGGAACACCAAATTGCTGTCCAGTCCCTTCGGCAGCATCGACGGATTCAAAGCATGCAGGCCCTCGATCACAAAGACGGTGGTTTTATCCATCTTCATCTTGTTTCCATTCCACTCCCGTCTGCCTGTCTTAAAGTTAAACACGGGAATTTCCACTTCTTCGCCATTGAGCAATGCTGCCAAATGCTGCGCAAAAAGCTCTGTGTCCAAAGTGTTGATATGCTCAAGATCCACTTTTCCATCGGGGCCGGGCTGGATCTTATCACGATCCAGATAATAGTCGTCCAGGCTCATCAGGATTGGCTTCTTGCCATGAACACGCAACTGGGTCGCCAAACGATTTGCAGAAGTGGTCTTACCGGAAGAACTGGGGCCTGCCAGCATCACCGCTTTTGCTCCACGTTGACAGACCATATCTGCCACACGGGAATAATTCTTCTCATGGAGCGCCTCATTTACCCGGATCAATTCTCTAATTTTTCCGGAGTCTGTCAGTTCGTTCAGATCCGCTACTGTTTGGCAATCCATCAGATAGCCCCACCGCTCACCTTCAGAGAACATTTCAAAGAAATGAGGGCTTTCCTTGTAGTCAGCCACCTGATTAGGATCCTTCGGATCCGGGTAGATAAACATAAAGCCGCCGGCCTTCTGCTGGATATCCCACACCTGCAAATAACCGGTAGATGGTGCTAATTCGCCGTAGAAATAGTCGCCATAGTCTTCAAAGATATATTCATCAAAAAAATCTTCTTTCCGCCAGGACAGCAGACGTGCCTTATCATCCTGACCGGATTGCTGATAGCGGCGAATGGCTTCTTCCGTCGTCAATCTCTGACGGCAAAGCGGAATATCCATTTCCACCAGTTTTTGCATTTCTGCCTTCAACTGACGAACAGAAAAATCTGGGCAATTATAAACAGCGATAAACAGTCCTGAACCAACGGTGCAGTTCATTTTTGCCCGTGCTTTTGGCCATAACCGATGCAGCGCCAAAAAAACAACGTACTGGGCTGTGCGAACATAGACTTCCTTGCCAATGGCATCGCCATAGTGCAGCAGGTGAACTTCACCGCCGGAAGCCACCATTGCTCGGCGCATGGAAGGGCGATCGGGTGCAGTATCTTTTTCCCGAACCGGGATATAGTTCAAGTTAAAAACTTCGCCGGCGATCTTAGCAGCCAAAGGGCGATCCGCCATACAAGTACCATTGAGTCCCAATTGCTGCAACAACTGCAACAGGCTGGTACCGGGGGTTGTTTCGATAGAGTTTCCGTCAAATGTGAGTTTCATGCTGAAACCCCCTTTCTTTTTCCCATTTTACATGGAGGTTAATTATATCATATTTTATTGGGAAAATCAACTAAAATTTTCCTGCGTCTTCCCATTTTCATCATTGTATTGCACAATTTCAACACCTGTATAGTAGTAGGTCAGTATTTCTCGATAATTCTTCCCTGTCTTTGCCATGGCATTTGCACCATACTGACTCATGCCGACCCGGTGACCAAATCCCTTCGTCTGAAAAGTAATTTGTCCATTATAAACAGAAACCGTAAACGCTGTGGATCGAAGATCCAGCAAGGTACGCAACGTCGTTCCACGGTAAGGGATCCCACAAACGTACATGGTTTCTACGCCACCACCATTGGTATATGTGAGCTGACCGAACCACTGATCCACCGCCCCTTCCAGACGAATTCCCAGTGCTTTCTGAAATTGCTCCGCAGTAAAAGTTTTGCTGTCCGTATAATAAGAAGCCCCTTCTTCCCCAGGACTGGGGACTGCCTGCAAATAAGGATAGTCTTGCCCCCAGACTGCCACAGCATCTTCCGTAACATCTCCGGCACAAGCAAAATAGGTGGCTACGATCAATTCTCCATCATAAACCAAAACCTCTCCGCTGGTATCCATCACCGCCTGCTGCACACGCAATACAGAACTCTCACTGCCACCGGCAGCCATGTAACTGTCCAGTTCTGTATAAGCTTGGCAACACGTATGATCTGTACAGATCGTATTCTTTCCATGGCGTTGTCCATCCATACATCGCTTTAAGGTGTAGGTACGTGCAGCGACAGCCTGAGAACGCAAGGCATCCATTTCAAAGCTGGCAGGCATTTCTCCCAGCACAACCCCGGTCAAATAGGTATCCAGATCCATCACTCGAATTTCTTCACCGAAAATGACATTCAATGCAAAATCCATCGGCTCCGGTTCCGTTCCCTGAGACTGCTCCGGCACCTGATTTTGCCCGTGAGACATAGATTGTGCCATCAGCACCACCACGCAAACCAGCAAAACCGGCAATAGTATCCCTATTGACACTTTTCTCATAAAATTATTATGTTTATCATTCATTCGTATCACCCCGGAATATGGTAAACGATTGCACTTAAAAAAGCAGTCGGGAGAAGTCGTTTTTCACAAGACACGCTCTTTTTATTTGACATCTTCTGGGCACTTTGCTATAATATAATCGAACAGAAGAAAGGAGGCTTCCCTATGGAAAAGAAAATTATTACCATTAGTCGTGAGTTTGGCAGCGGTGGCCGCACCATTGGCAGAGAAGTGGCCAATCGGCTGGGCATCCCCTTTTATGACAAAGAACTGGTGGAAAAAATCGCCCTTGAAAGTGGCTTTGCGCCGAAATTCGTTGAAGAACACGGCGAACATGCCCCCGGCAAATCCCGTCTATCCTATGCATTTGCGCACCAGGGTGTCCCCGGTGTAATGAACGGCCTGTCCACGGCAGACTTCTTATGGAGCATCCAATGCAGCACCATCATGCAGCTGGCAGAGGAAGGCCCCAGCGTTATAGTTGGCCGAAATGCCGACTATATTCTCAAAGATCGGAAAGATTGCCTCCATGTATTCATCCATGCCGATGATGATTTCCGTGCTGACCGCATTGTTCGTCTGTATGGCGAAAGCGAAAAGAGCCCCGAAACCCGTTTGGCAGAAAAGGACAAGCGCCGCCAGATCAATTATCAGCACTACACCGGCCAGACCTGGGGAATGGCACAGAACTATGACCTGTGCTTGAACAGCAGCCACCTTGGTATCGACCGTTGCGTGGAACTCATCCTTGCTCTGGTCAAGTAATATATACACGATAGAAGCCTGCCATTTGGCAGGCTTCCTTTTTATGCATTTACCTTTTCTTCCTCGCCAATGTGAATGTTGACACCGTTGACTTCCACGTTTTCGTCGGCTTGGATCAAAATATACTTGATTCCGCCGATAACACGGGTCTGGATCAGGTCGCCCCTGTCAGTAGCCACCTTTATGGATACATCCGGGGTCTTGATTTCAATTTTCTTACTGTCAATGATATTACCGGGATACAATGCCGCATCCATACCGAAGGTTTCTTCAAAATCGACACTGAATTTTGCCATCTTTTCTTCAGAAACACCGCAGCTTTCCAACATATCCTCCACCTGTTCTTTGGAAATCGTCAGTGCTTCCGGTACTTTGCTTTCCTTATGAAGTGCAATCTGCTGACAAATCTGGTCATGGACTGTCTGCACAACCGTCAAATCGCATTCTTCCTCCAGGGAATTTGTCAGCATTGCCTCAAAACTCTCTTTCTGTTCCTGGGCTGGCTTGGCAACAGGTGTGTTGAACACGGCGGTCACGAACTGCTCATGGTTATCCTTTTGACTCTTATTATAGTAGAGCGCATTATAAATATTGGTACCCCGATTGTCAAAGGCCGGGAACAAGAAGCCCAATTCCGGTGCAGCAACAGCATTGACCATGTTTCCATCCTGGAAATCCTTGCTTTCCGGCTCATAGTGAAGCACTGCCTTGGTCTGCTTCACAGGGCAGATCGCACACAGCACATAGGTATACATCTCATTGGAATTATCCATTTGCGTATCCCCATCGTGGCTTTTAAAAGGCACATCATAGCTATCTGTACCCAAAAGAATCAAATAGTTGGTATCCATAGTCAGGCTCTCGACCACCTGCTTATAGAAATCAGCCCGTACTTCATCGTCAGCAATTCCCTGACCACGCAGGTTCATCAAGCGTTTATGCTCTGGGCTGTCCACCACCTGCGCTGTGCGGAAAGTTATGTCCAGAAGATTTTTGCCCATGGTGCCACCTAAAGTCCGGCGTAAAAGAGCAAAATACTTTTCCGCCTCGTTTTCTGTCATCATACCGGTACTACGGCCAAATTCCGTAATAATTTCCTTTTTATCATTCACATAGCAGCCATAGATTTTTGTCATATTACTGCGATCTCGCCGCTGACGGCGGCGAATTTCGCCAATTTCTTTATTGTTCATCTTCTACCACACTCCTGTGTAAAAATTCTAGAAAATTATAGCACATTCCATTTTAAAAATCCAGTATAAATGCATAACCGCAGGAGATAATCTTGAAGATCATCTCCTGCGGTTTATCTTTTAATCATCCCAAAGGCATTTCCAGTTTTGAATAAAATACTCAACGCCGGAATAGATGGTCGTCACCACGATAATGGCAATCACAGTCCATGCCAACCACTGGGTCTGCGGAAACGCCATCCAGACGCAAAGACCGATCATTGTCGATGCGGTTTTTACCTTACCACTCCAGCCTGCGGCAATGACTTTACCCTTACCTACAGCGATCAACCGCAAACCGGTAACTGCAAACTCACGGGCTAACACCAGCATCAGTGCCCACGCCGGCATTTTTCCCCATTCACAAAACATCGTCATTGCAGCGATGACCAGAAGCTTGTCTGCCAACGGATCCAAAAACTTGCCAAAATCACTGACCTGATTGTGCCGACGGGCAATTTGTCCATCCACGTAATCCGTCAGGCTTGCGATGATGAACACACCCAAAGAAAGCCACATCCACAGGTTGCTTTCGCCGCCACTCATGTACATAAAGACCATAAAAATCGGGATAAAGGCCACCCGAACCAAAGTAATTTTACTCGCCAGTGTCATTTTAACCCTCCACAACATAGCCGGACAGATCGCCATCGATCAGGCCGTCAATGCAGACCTGGACGAAGCTTCCCTCGGAAATATCCTCCTGGGTTGCGATCCAAACTCTGCCATCAATATCAGGTGAGTCTGCATATGTACGGCCATAATACTGCTCGTATTCTTCATCATAGCCATCTACCAGCACTTCGATGGTGCGGCCTATCATGGCCGCATTATAGGCATCCATGATGGCAGACTGTATGGTTTCCACCATCTGCGCCCGTTGCTGCGCAATTTCATTATCCACAAATTCCATCTGTGCAGCAGGTGTTCCCTCCTCTGGGGAGAACGGGAATGCGCCTACACGCTCCAATTTCATTTCACGCAGGAAACTGCACAGCTGCGTAAATTCCTCCTCCCCCTCTCCGGGCAAGCCGGTGATCACGCTGGTACGCAGTACCAGACCGGGAATTTTTTCACGCAGGATCGTAAACAGCTCTTTCAAATAGGCACCATTGCCCCGACGATTCATCAAGTCCAAAATCTTACTGTTGCAATGTTGGATCGGAATATCCAAATACTTGACAATCTTCGGCTCGGATGCAATGGTTTCGATCAATTCCTGATCGATCTCATCGGGGTATAAGTAATGCAAACGTACCCAGTGGAATCCCTCGATGGCACACAGCTCATGGAGCAGCTGCGGCAGCAGTCGTCTTCCATCCCCCAAATCTGTACCATAGCGGCTGGTGTCCTGGGCAACAACGATGATCTCTTTTACACCGGAGTCGGCCAGCATCCGTGCCTCATACAATACATCATCCAGGCTGCGGCTGCGGAATTTACCACGCAGGTAAGGAATAATACAGTAAGAACAGCGATTGTCGCATCCCTCTGCAATTTTCAAGTAAGCATAGTGTTCCGGTGTGGTCAAAATACGACCAGTCTCCTGCTCCGGGGCATCAATCGAGCCAAAATCCGTAACAACTTCGCCACTTAACACCCGATCGATGGCCGCTACCACTTCCGTATAGCTGCCGGTACCCAAAATACCATCTACTTCCGGCATCTCCCGAAGGATTTCCTGCTGGTAACGCTGGGAAAGGCAACCGGTCACCAAAATCTTGCCTACCAAGCCTTCCGCTTTTAATGCAGCGGTCTGTAAGATGAAATCAATGGCTTCCGCCTTGGCAGAATCAATAAAGCCACAAGTATTGATAATGACCACATCGCTGCCAACAATGTCTGCCTTGACTGTGTGTCCGGCTTCCTGGACACGGTACATCATCCGTTCACAGTCTACCTGGTTTTTGGCACAGCCAAGGGATATAAATCCTATATTTGCCATATTTAATCCTCCGAAAAATCATCCGCATCCAATGCCAGTTGCTCCATTGCCTTGCGGATCTCGCCATAAGAATGCCCCCGGCGAAGCAGGGCATCGGTGGCACGGCGAAGTTCCTTGTCACCTGCATTTCTTTTCAATCTGGAACGCAAAAATGACAGGATATGTTCTTGCTGATCCGGATAGTCGCCAAGTGCCTCCTCCCAATATTGCTTGGAAATTTTCTTTTCATAAAGAACCTGCTTGGCTCTTGCCAGGCCATAACCTTTTGCGATACAGCGAGAAACGATTTGGCGTGCAGTTTCACTGTCGTTCACCAAATTCAATTCTTCAAGCCACATCACAGCTTGTCTGGCCTGCTGAGGGCTTTCCCCTTTTTGTACCAGCCGCTGCTCCAGATCGTTTCTGGAAACATTGGATGCCGCCACAATTCGAACCGCCCTCATTTTGGCGGAAGCTTCCCCTGCATCCTCCCGAAGCTGGGATATTTGTTCCTGTGTCAATTCCAGGCCGGTATACAGCCCATGATCCTCCACAGTCTGCCGATACAGGCGCATAAAACTGCCATCTTCAAATCGAACCAGATATCGTCCTGCCCGGTCAGACTTGGCAGCAATGCTCTCAATCCTCATCGCCAAAATCGTCTGCGCTGACAACTACTCCACGATCTGCCGCCTTCGCAGGTGCTTTGGGTGCGATCGTAGCCGCTTTCAACAAATTTGCCCGAACCTTTGCTTCCACATCTTCCGCAATTTCAGGGTTGGCCATCAGGAATGTCTTCACGCTTTCCTTACCTTGGCCGATCCGCTCATCACCCATGCTGAACCAGCTGCCGCTTTTCTGGACAATGTCCATTTCCACAGCCAGATCCACCAGTTCGCCCCATTTGCTGATACCCTGTCCATACATAATGTCAAAATATGCTTCACGGAAAGGAGGCGCCACCTTATTCTTGACAACTTTGACACGGGTTTTATTACCAATCACGTTGCCGCCTTCTTTAATCGATTCGGTGCGGCGCACGTCCAACCGAACGGAAGCGTAGAATTTTAGCGCATTGCCACCGGTGGTCGTCTCAGGATTACCGTACATAACACCGATCTTCATACGCAACTGATTGATAAAAATAACCACGCAGTTGGTTTTGTTGATCGTACCGGCCAGTTTACGCAGGGCCTGAGACATCAATCTTGCCTGTAGGCCCACGAAGGCATCACCCATTTCGCCTTCAATCTCTGCACGGGGGGTCAGTGCCGCAACCGAGTCCACCACCACTGCATCCACCGCACCGGATCGAACCAGCGCATCCGTGATCTCAAGTGCCTGCTCACCGGTATCCGGCTGGGAAACCAGCATATTATCAATATCCACACCCAGTGCTGCCGCATACACAGGATCCAAAGCGTGTTCGGCATCCACAAATGCCACTTCACCACCCAGCTTCTGTGCCTCTGCCAAAATGTGCAGTGCCAATGTGGTTTTACCGGAAGATTCAGGGCCATAGATCTCAATAATTCTACCCTTTGGAACACCGCCAATTCCCAGTGCTGCGTCCAATGCCAGGGAGCCGGTGGGAATAGCATCCACATTCATATCAGGACGATCTCCCAACCGCATGACGGTACCCTTGCCGTAGGTTTTTTCGATCTGTGCCAAAGCCGTCTGCAAAGCTTTTTTCTTGTCGCTCGCAGGCGTAGGAGCTTCATAAGTTGTCTTTTTTGTAGCCATGATTATTCTTCCTTCCTGTCATATCGGGCCAGCACTGCCCGTTCTCTGTCGTTAAAGTCCCGGACACGTTCCAATATGGTGTATCCTCTATTTTCCAGAATGGCACAAATATCGTCCCCCTGCCCTTCTCCAAATTCAAAGCAAAGGTAGCCACCCGGTTGCAATGCGCAGGTAAAATTTTCCACAATGGCACGATAGAAAATCAATCCATCATCGCCGCCATGGAGCGCCAAATGCGGCTCATAATCTGCCACACTGGAGGGCAGTTGTTTCATTTCCTCTGTCGTAATATAAGGCGGATTGGAAACGATCATATGAAATTTTCCAATCAAATCCGGGGCAGGCTTCAGCGCATCTATTTGAATACAGGATACACGCCCACCCAGTTTCAGCCGGGACACGTTTCTTTTTGCAACCGCCAGCGCCTCCTGAGAAATATCCGCCAAAGTAACTCTTGCGTCTTTGACCCGATTGGCAATGGCCAAACCAATGCAGCCAGAACCGGTACAAAGATCCAGAATCCTGGGATTCTGTTCCAGAAATAACCCCTTCTTCATGGCCAATTGCGCCAAAGCGCAGGTGTCATCCCGTGGAATCAGAACATTTTTATCCACATACAGATTCAGGCCATAAAAGCTCCACTCTCCCAGAATGTATGCCAGCGGCTCGTCCCTTAGCAATCGTTCCACAGCATCTTCCATGCGATGGCAAACATCTTCAGAGGCATATTGCTCCCGGTCCAGCAAAAACTGTTCATGGCTCTTTCCGGAAACAAAGCAAAGAAGTTCCCTGGACAGCATACTGGCAAATTGTTCATCTTCTTTTGCCATCAGCGCTTTTCTGGCATCCAAATACAGCTGTGCGTATTTTTTTACCAAAGATCCTCCCCCTCTTTCTCCGGCAGCACAGCCTCAACAGCGGCAATGCCCACCTCGATCATGGAGTCATCGGGTTCATTGGTCGTAAAATTCTGGAACCACATGCCCGGCGCAGTGATGATTTTGGTAAACCAATTATCATGGCGCCCAACAAAGCGATTGATTTCAAAACTGATGCCCACCACCAACGGCAAAAGTAACAGTTTAAACGCCATCATGATCAAATTATAGGAGAACTGGCCTCTCAGTTCCTCAATTGCAGGAACCAACGCCTGCAAAACAGAAGAAGCCACCGCAAAAACCAGAATGGACAGGATCATCACGACCAGCAGGAAACTGGTACCACAACGGGGGTGCAATCGTGTCATCTTGCGGACATTTTCTACCGTCAGGGGAAGCCCGGCCTCATAGCAGCGGATGGTTTTATGCTCCGCACCATGATAAGCAAAGACACGGCGCATTTCCTTCATCCGGGATACCAGAATCATATATCCCATAAAAATGGCGATACGGATCAGGCCCTCCAGCAATGCACGCAACAAGTTGCTGTCGATATAACCTGCCACCAATCCCACCAGAAACGAGGGCAGCAAGATGAAAAGACCGATTGACATTGCCAATCCCATAAATACAGCAAAGCCAATGATAAGCTGCTGGAATTTCTCATTTCCCAGTTTCTTTTCCAGCCAGACATCCAGCTTGGAAGGTTCTTCCTGGGTATCTTCATCACTGACAATATCTGCCGAGTGCATCAACGCTTTCACACCGGTCACCTGGGAATCAAAAAAGCCTCGTATTCCTCTGAGAATGGGCCAGTTTAATACCGATTTTTTAGGCACCAGCTTTCGGGGGCGGACATCAATATTCAATTGCTCCCCCTGACGAATGACGATTGCATCCTTTTCCGGGCCACGCATCATAATGCCTTCGATCAACGCCTGACCGCCGATGGTGGTCTTAAACTTCTCCTGGGTTTGTGTTTTTGCCATAGTTTCCTTCCTTACCGGATGTTCCGTTCCAGATGATTTCATGGTAGCCCTTCAACTGCTGAGCCACCGTTTTTAATTTAGTTTTTCCACTTATAGCCGCAGCCCCAAACGGTATTGATGTATTGGGGATTGGCTGCATCTTCTTCAATTTTGATACGCAAGCGGCGAATATTGATATCTACGATCGTTAAGCCGCTTTCATGCTTTTCTCCCCAGATTTGATCTCTGATTTCTTCTCTGCTGAATACTTTTCCGGGATTACTCATAAAAAGCTTCATGATGCCATATTCCGGCTGAGTCAGACGAATACGCTTGCCGTTTTTATCCAGGGAATGATTGCAGATATTCATCAGAAAAGGGCCATCTGACAATGTTTCATCAGCTTCTTCCTCTTTTTTCAGGCGGTTGAACAGCACATTTACTTTCGCTGTCAGTTCTGCCGGAGAGAACGGCTTGGGCAAATACTCATCTACACCGGTCATCAGTCCGGTGACCTTGTCCATTTCCTGGGTTCGAGCTGTCAACATGATGACACCGATCGGGCGTTCTGCTGCACGGATCCATCGGCAAACCTCAAAGCCATCAATTCCGGGAACAGTAATGTCTAATATGGCCACACGGATATCCGGATGTTTCTGTAGGATCTCCAGTGCCTCATCTCCTGTGCCGGTCTCAATCACTTCATGGCCCGCCCGTTGCAGGTTGATGACCACAAAGCTGCGAACGCTGACTTCGTCTTCCATGATCAAAACTTTTTTCATATGTTGTTCACCGCTCCTCCGTGTAGGATATTTCGCTGACGGGTCATATATCTGAGTAATTATAGCATATCTTCGATAAAAAGAAAAGCTATTTCACCACAACATTTTCATTTCCCAGCAGATTTTTAAGCTCTGCGACCATTTTCTCTGCCAGAGTGCATCGGCTACCACGCCGAAGCTTGGTGTCTGCAAAATACAGCACAACGTCGCTATCTCCGGGGAACATATTGATGATAGCCTTGGATTTTCTACACTCTGCACAATTTTCCGTGGGGATCTTTAAATACAGTTTTCCCTTCAAAGGGGAAGCTGGCTGTGGGGGTGCAGGTGGCTCCTGAAGCAGATGTTCAAAGTCTGAAATAGGACGAGCCCGGTTAATAACGATCTGGGGATCTTTGTCGTCCCGAATGGACAGCCTTCCGGTTATGACCACAGGCGCATTTTCCTTTAAGTAACCACCGTACTGGCTGAGTACATTGGAAAATGCCAGCATCTCCATAGAGGCCGTATTATCTTCCACTGTTACATAAGCCATCATAGAGTTATTACGTGTGGATTTCATTTTTACTGCCTGAACAATGCCTGCCACACTGACGATCTCATCATCTCGTACCGGACATTCTTCGCCCATCAGTGTGCCGATTGGCAGCACATGGGTATTTTTCAGGAACTTACGGTAATCATCCATAGGGTGTCCGGACAAATAGATGCCTGTGGTCTCCTTCTCCATGGCCATCAGTTCTGCCCGTGACAGTTCCTCCTTGGGTTCGATCACAATGGCAGCAGCCTTGTCGTCCTCCTCCAGCATTCCAAACAGCCCCATTTGGCCTTCCAGATTGCGCTTGCGGCTGTCGGCAATAGAATCCATCATTGTCTCATAAACATTCAGCAGTTCGCTACGATGGTATCCAAAGCAATCCATAGCGCCGCATTTGATAAAATTCTCCACTGCCCGCTTATTCAACTCGTCCCCCATACGGGAAATAAAGTCTTCCAAAGATTTAAACTGGCCATCTTCTGCCCGTTTTGCAGAGATAGAGCGAATCAAACCACGCCCCACATTTTTTACCGCTCCCAGGCCAAAACGAATGGCATTCCCCTCTGCCACAAAGGGGTCTTCAGAATGGTTGATATCCGGGGGCAAAACCGAAATACCAAGTTCTTTACACTCTGAAATATACGTTGATATTTTATCCAGACGATCCAGCACAGAAGTCATCAGCGCTGCCATGTACTGCTGGGGATAATGTGCCTTCAAGTAGGCCGTCTGATAAGCGACCACCGCATAACACACAGCGTGAGCCTTATTAAATGCATAGTTGGCAAAGTCAACGATCTCATCATAGATCGACTGTGCAGCCGCTTCCGACACACCGTTTTTGATGCAGCCAGGAATCCCCTGCACCTCATCACCATAGACGAACACCTTACGCTCTGCCTCGATCACTTTCATCTTCTTTTTAGAGATGGCACGGCGGATATTATCCGCCTGCCCCATGGTGTAACCGCCCAGGGATTTAAAGATCTCAATAACCTGCTCCTGATAGACGATACAGCCATAGGTCACCTGCAGAATCGGCTGCAGGTGGGGCGTTTTATAGGTGATCTTTCGATGATCCAGCTTATTGGCGATAAACGTGGGAATCGAATCCATGGGACCAGGGCGATAGAGCGCCACAATAGCGGTAATATCTTCGATGGATGTGGGCTTCATATTGATACACACACCGGTCATACCAGCCGATTCCATCTGGAACACACCCTGTGTTTTTCCTTCTGCAAGCATCGCAAAAGTCTCAGCATCATCCTGAGGCACTTTTGAAATATCAAAATCCGGTTGGATCTTTCGGATCTCAGCTTCCGCTTCTTCGATGATCGTCAGATTTCGCAGGCCAAGAAAGTCCATCTTCAGAAGTCCCAATTCCTCTATGGTTGTCATGGTGTACTGCGTAACGACGGTATCATCATTCCGGGAAAGAGGCACGTAGGTATATACGGGATCAGCAGTGATCACAACACCAGCAGCATGGGTGGATGTATTCCGAGGCATTCCTTCCAGGCTCATAGCCGTGTCGATCAATTTTTTCACTCGCTCATCGCCATCGTACATTTCTTTCAGTTTCGGAGAAACTTCCAGCGCTTCTTTCAGCGTAATATGCAAAGTGTTGGGCACCAGCTTTGCCACCACATCAGTCTCAGCATAGGTAAAATTCAAAGCACGGCCAACATCCCGAATGGCTCCACGGGCTGCCATCGTTCCGAAAGTAGCGATCTGAGCCACATGGTCAGCACCGTACTTTCTCATAACATACTCGATCACCTCGCCCCGTCGTTCAGGGCCAAAATCTGTATCAAAATCGGGCATGCTGACTCGCTCAGGGTTCAAAAAACGTTCAAAAATCAGACTATACTGCATCGGGTCGACTTCCGTGATGTGCAGGCAATATGCAGCAATAGATGCTGCACCGGAACCACGCCCAGGCCCTACAGGAATTCCATTTTCCTTTGCAAAACGGATAAAGTCCCACACGATTAGGTAATAATTTACATAGCCCATTCGACTGATAACACCGATCTCATATTCCAGCCGATCCCGATACTGCTGAGGAGGATCCTGATAGCGTTCCTCAAACCCCTTTTCACACAAAAAACGGAAATACTCCACATTGGTATAACCTTGTGGAATGGGAAACGATGGCAAGTGATATTCATTAAACACAAATTCCAAATTGCAGCGATCTGCAATTTTAACTGTATTTTCAAACGCCTCATCGCATCCGGGGAACAACTGTCGTAGCTGCTGCTCACTCTTAAGATAAAACTCCTCTGTCTGGAATTTCATCCGATTGGTGTCATCCACCGTTTTGCCGGTCTGGATGCACAAAAGCACATCCTGCATGGCGGCATCTTCCTTGCGTAAATAGTGGGCATCATTTGTGACGATCAACGGGATACCGGTCTCTCTCGCAATGCGTTGGACACCCTGGTTTACCGGCCGCTGTTCATCAATACCGTGATCCTGCATTTCCAGGAAGAAGTTTCCCTGCCCAAAAATCTCCAGCATTTTCAGGGCATAGCTTTTGGCGCTTTCATAATCTTCTTCCAGCAGGTACTGGGCTACTCCACCGGCCAAACAAGCAGATGTTGCAATCAAACCTTCATGGTGCTGCTGCAGCAGTTCCAGATCTACTCTCGGTTTGCCGTAAAATCCTTCTGTAAAAGCCTGCGATACCAGATAGCACAGGTTCTCATAACCTTTTCGGTTCTCACACAACAGCACCAGATGGTACGGATCATTGTCAATACCATGAACACGGTCAGCCATCCGGCGGCGAGCCACATAAACTTCACAACCAATGATGGGTTTTATTCCGGCAGCCTTGGCAGCTTTATAAAAATCGATGCAGCCATACATAACACCATGGTCGGTAATGGCGATTGCATCCTGCCCCAGCTCTTTTACACGTTCCATCATGGAACCGATGCGGCAGGCACCATCCAACAGGCTGTACTCCGTATGGACATGAAGATGTACAAAACTCATACACTTTCCTCCTGAACCATAGACACCAGTTTTTTCAGCCGATGATTCATAGCGGGTTTGGAAATAGGGGGTTCCATCAGTGCCGCCAACTCTGTCAGCGAACTTTCCGGATTTTCTTCTCTGGCAATGGCTGCCTGCTGTAATTTCTGCGGCAGTTTTTCCATCACACCTCGCTCCCGAAGGATGCGAATAGCCGCTAACTGCTCCTGTGCTGCTTCTACCACCTTGGATGTATTGGCATCATCACAGTTACAACGGCGATTGACCTTGTTATTCAGTTCTTTCTCCAAGCGGGCTTCCATAATGCCCATGGCCGCCACAGGTGCGCTGAGAAAGGTCAAAAAATCAGAAATCAATTCGCTCTGCTTCAAATAAAGCACCTGGCCACCGCCTCTGGCGGCATTTTTGGGATAGAATCCCAAAGACTCGTGCATCAGGGTATAGGTCTCTCTTGCTACGCTTTTATGGGTGGTTGTCAGCTCCAGATGGTATCCTTTTTCCGGATCCGTTACCGATCCACCAGCCAGAAAAGCGCCACGCAGGAATGCTGCCTTACAGCAATTCTCCTCCACCAGCGGCAAATTCAGATGTAACGCCAAAGTGCTGCTGGGCTCATAGCCATAGGCATCCATGATCCGATCTATTTTCTTTTGATCTGTGATTTGAAATATCATCTTACCAGCGCAATCCGACTCCGGTAAAACGTCAAACTGGAGATCAAACGCCTTTCGCAGCAATTTGGGCAGAGTCTGAGCAAATTCCCGACTCTCAGTAATAATACGCACGCCATCAGCTCCAAAGTTATTGCAAAACAGCAGCACACCATAGCACTGGGCAACTGCACAGCAGTTTTTTGTTGGAATACAGCGGCAAATTTCCGTCTTTGCCGTTGCAGAAAAGGATTGTGCCACAGGCGCTCCTCCTTACCAAATACGGATCTCCGGCTCCAGCCGGACACCCTTCTCTTTTTCTACTCTATCGGCAACAGTTTCCAGCAGTGCCTTGACTTCCCCGGCTGTGGCTTTCCCCAAATTCACCACAAAACCAGCGTGTTTTTCTGATACACCAGCATCCCCAATTCGAAATCCCTTTAATCCGGTTTCATCGATCAACGCAGCAGCATAACCGGAAGCAGGTCGCTTAAACGCAGAGCCAGCAGAAGGCAGATCCAAGGGCTGAGAAGCACGTCTTTTCTCAATCAATTCTCGCATCCGCTCCCGGATCTGTGTTTCGGGCTTTCGCTGCAATGCAAAATCAGCAAATAAAACAATTACATTTTCTCGCTGAATTCTACTGTTTCTGTAAGAAAATCCCATTTCTTCATTGGTTAGCAACCGCTGGTTGCCATCCATGTCCATAACTGCTACCTGGGTGCAGACCTGGCAAATTTCCCCACCATAAGCACCTGCGTTCATATACACGCCGCCGCCCACCGTTCCGGGGATGCCGTGGGCAAATTCCAAGCCGGAAAGCCCCTGCCCTGCTGCAAAATTTGCTGCTTTGGTCATCGTTGCACCGGCATAGACTCGAATAGTCAGATCATCCAGTTTCTTTATTTTTCCGAAAACATCCTTCAAGCAAATGACCAATCCAGAAATCCCCTGATCCGGAGCCAGCACATTGGTGCCTGCACCCAAAATCAACGGCAAGACATTCATTTGTTTTGCAGCTTTCAGCGTATCGGCCAGCTCATCCACTGTTTTGGGAAAGGCCATTACCTCTGCCCCACCTCCAATATGAAAAGAGGTATACTTGGACATTGGCTCATTCATTTTCAGTTCGATATTCGGTAAAAAACGGAGCATTTCCCGTTGAAAAGCAGTAAATCCTGTCATAAACGCCTCCGGGTGTATGATTATGTACAGTATATCATATACCCATCTTTTTTTCAATCATTCCACCAAAAATTTACATACATAGTTTTCGAACATCTGTTTTTATTTTATCACAGACTTTCTTCGCTGTCAATCAAAAAAGCCGACAGGATTCCCTGTCGGCTTTTTTGACTAGAATAATCTCAATTTTGTTTTCACCACTTGGTCATCAAGACTGATAAAGCTTTGATTTGCCTGATTCATGCCCACTGCAAACCGGTGTCCATCCACCACAGCGGATAAAGCGTGCGGAGTCTCTACCAACATCTTTAATTCATCATAAATATGGTGATCGATAACCAGCTGGTTGGTGCGTTTGATTCTGCGATAGACCACATGGTGACCGCCGCAGTGCGCTTCCAGCAGGACACGGCATTTCTCATTCTCATTGATTCTACCCAGCGGCGTAGATGGTAAAAGCTGCTCCTGTTCTTCTTCAGCCTCTACTTCAAACACTTCTTCCGGCATTTTCTTCAGCTTGTTGGCAGCAATGACACCTCCAACAATATAATACAGCGCCAAAAAATGAATCAACAGATCCATAATTCCGGAGATTTCCTCTGCCAAAATATAAAATCCCAGCAAACAGAGGGTATCCATCGAAAACAGAACCAGTGCCACCGTTATCCATGCAGAATGTTTTCTACTGAGCAACCAGCAAACGAAATAAAGTATCAGCACCACGGATGCCACCAGCACACCCAGCGGCAAAACATCCAGCAAAATGCCAAAAACAATTGCAAAATAGGGCACTGAAGCGCTAAACAGCATCATGGAGTCACTTCCGGCAAACAGCAGAATGATATTTAGGATGGTCAAGCCAATGACGATCAGCAAATCAAACCGTGCCGAATCATACTTCTGTACGAGCTGTCTTCTCTCGCTGTCAGCTGATTGGAAATTATCCATTTCAGACACCCCTCTATTATGTAGTTACTTTTCCACTACTTCCAGCACATCCATGGGGCAAACCTTGGCACAGATACCGCAGGCGATACACTTGGATGCAGCGCTTCCTTCTTTCAGAACCATGACTTTCATGGGGCAGGCTTCGACACACTTGCCGCAGCCAACACACAGCTTCTTGTTGATCATGTACATACCCGTCTTGGGATTCTGGGTGATGGCACCATGCTCACAAGCCTTCATACACTTACCGCACTGAATACAGGTCATGGGCTTGGCTGCACCATCCTTACCCTCAACAATGTGGATGCAGGAATAATCCGGGTGGAATTCCTTGTAGAAAGCCTCAGAGCAAGCACGAACGCACTCCAGGCAAGCCATACACTGGCTATTTTTGTTAACGGTCAACTTTTTCATAAAGACAATTTCCCCTTTTATTTTTATGATTTTCTATTATAGCGTATTGAACGAAAAAAAGCAATCCGAAAAAAAGATATTATATGGTTTTTGTAAAATTTCTGCTAGTTTTTTCCTGTACTAATAAAGTGTATGTGTGAAATACTAGCTTTGCATTCCCATTTGAAGGAGGAGAAATATGAAAAAAAGATACACCATTGGGCTTGCGCTGGTGCTAACGGCCCTTCTTTTTGCAGGTTGCCGTGACATGACCAATCCCACTTCCGGCACCACCGTGCCGGCCACTTCCGCAGCAACCCAGGCAACCATTTTGCCCGCACCGGACATTACCCTGCCCATGGATACCACCGTGCCGGAAGCCACGGAAACCACCATACCAGAAACAACCGTGCGTCCCTCTGCCCGTGGCCCTCGCTACTAAATAAGGGAGGATCTGCCATGAGCGTAAGATCAGTAGCCCTTTCCATGGGCGTTGGTGCAGCGGTGGGTGCCGTGGCTGTTATGATGATGCCCCGGAATAATCCGGTACGCAAGCTGGCTGACAAAGCCGCCACCACCGTGGAAGATGCCGCCATGAAAGTCGGTGATAAAATCACCGATGCCATGGAGGATTTGTAAAAAAGCAGAAGACTATGAGCTCCTGCCGATGCAAAACACATTTTTTCTGGAACAGGCATGATTGCGGTCACGCCTGTTCCGCTTTTATCTGTGTATGGGAAAGGATTATACCTGTATCGGTCGTTTGCGGTTTACGATGTTTGGCATAATTACTCCTTATAAACAAAGTACACGATTTCATCGGGCAGATTCATAATGTACTCCTTCG
>CAZHPO010000005.1:19559-26779 GCA_964534615.1 uncultured Oscillospiraceae bacterium | reverse complement strand
CAGAAAAGAAGAAAAATTCGCATTATATCTCCCGCAATGAGTCCAAGCGTATTGCGCAGGAGAATAAGGAAGCCTACCGCAGATACAATCAGAAAAAGAAGATGAAGGTGACGGAGGATGACTACACCACCGTTATGAAGGATCCTGCCAACTTGGTGGAATTTGACAACCTGCATACTTATTTCTATACAGATGCAGGTACAGTCCGTGCGGTAAACGGTGTCAGCTTTAATGTTCCCGAAGGCGTGACTGTGGGTATCGTTGGTGAATCCGGTTGCGGCAAGAGCGTTACCTCTATGTCTCTGATGCAGCTGATCAACGGACCTTCCGGTCAGATCGTAGACGGTTCTATCCGCTTCCGTACCAACGCATTCAAAAAGGATGCCAAGGGCAAAAAAATCCCGATTTTGGACGAAAATGGGCAGCCTATGAAGGACGAACTGGGCGGTATTCGTTTTGAGAAAGAGGAGAAGGTTTTTGACATTGCAAAAATGCCTCTTTCTGATATGCAGAGCATCCGTGGCCGGGAGATCGCAATGATTTTCCAGGAGCCGATGACCTCCCTGAACCCGGTATTTACCATTGGCGCACAGCTGGATGAGGTTTCTCTGCTGCACGTAGAGGGTATCTCCAAAGAGGGTGCAAAGGCACGCAGTATTGAAATGCTGACGCAGGTTGGTATTGCCGACCCGGATGGCGTTTACAAGAAGTATCCCCACGAGCTGTCCGGTGGTATGCGTCAGAGAGTTATGATCGCCATGGCGTTGATCTGTAACCCCAAGCTGATTGTGGCTGACGAACCTACCACAGCTTTGGACGTGACCATTCAGGCACAGATCCTTGATCTTTTGAAGGAAATCAAGGAAAAACAGAACTCCTCCATTATGCTGGTTACCCACGATTTGGGCGTTGTGGCAGAGATGGCGGACTTCGTGGTGGTCATGTATGCCGGTCGTGTGATCGAAATGGGTACCACCGAAGATATCTTCGATCATCCCATGCATCCCTATACCATCGGCTTGCAAAAGAGCAAACCCTCTGTCAACAATGATGTGGATGAGCTTTACTGTATTCCCGGTTTTGTTCCCAACCCCATCAATATGCCCAATTACTGCTATTTCCGTGATCGCTGCGACCGCTGCACCAAGGAATGTGCAGGTGCATATCCTGAGCTGATTCAGGTCAGCCCCACCCACAAGGTTTCCTGCTATCTGTACGCAGATAAAAACGGCGAAAAGGAGTAAAGGTTATGTCTGAAAATAAGAATAAGAACATGGCTGCTTCTGATGCCGTAGAGCTGGACGATGTGCTGCTGGATGTTCGCAACCTGAAGGAGTATTTCCCGGTCAAGACCAATATGTTTGGCAAAGTCCTCAAGTCCCTGAAAGCAGTGGATGGTGTTTCTTTCACCGTTCGCAAGGGTGAGACTTTGGGTATCGTCGGTGAGTCCGGCTGTGGCAAGACCACCATGGGACGTACTTTGCTGAGACTGTACCCCGTTACCGGTGGTGAGGTCTATTTCAAGGGTCAGGAAGTTACCAAGCTGTCTAACCGTGAGTTCGATAAGCTCCGTCCCCAGATGCAGATGATCTTTCAGGATCCTTACGCCAGCCTTTCCCCCCGTCTGACGGTGGGCGAGATCATTGGCGAGGCGGCACTGGAACACGGTCTGGTTGACAAAGCTCATTATCGTGAGTACGTTCTGGACGTTATGAAAAAGTGTGGCTTGCAGCCGCACTACTATGAGCGCTATCCCCATGAGTTCTCCGGCGGTCAGCGTCAGAGAATCTGTATTGCCCGTGCTTTGGCACTGAAGCCTGATCTGGTTGTGTGTGACGAGCCTGTTTCTGCTCTGGACGTTTCCATCCAGGCACAGGTTATCAACATGCTGCGTGATTTGCAGCGGGAACTGGGCTTGACCTATATCTTCATTTCCCATGACCTGTCTGTTGTCAAACACATTTCTGACAATGTGGGCGTTATGTATCTGGGCAATCTAGTGGAATATGGCTCCAAAGAGCGGATCTTTGAAAACGCATTGCATCCGTACACCAAGGCGCTGTTCTCCGCAGTTCCTGTGCCGGATATCCATGTTAAGAAGGAGCGTATTGTTCTGAAGGGCAGTATTCCTTCTCCTGTCAACCCTCCCAAGGGTTGCAAGTTCCATACCCGTTGTACACACTGTATGGAAGTATGTAAGGATGTCCCCCCGGAATATCGTGAGATCGAGCCCGGTCACTTCTGTGCCTGCCACCTGTACGATCAGCAGAGCAAGTAATAACAATTAAGAAACTGGCGTGAATAAAGTGAAAAAAAGCAATAACCAAAATATGCTTGACACTGAGAGCCAGACCATAGAGAAGGACGAGCTTGACACGGAAACTACCTTTGCGAATATGAACGTAGAAGGTATGCCGTGGTACAAGGACGAAAAGCAGGGGGGAGGTCGGGAATCTGAAATCCCCCCTCTGTCTAAAAGTGAGCAGTGGGCTCTGGTGAAAGGAGCTTTCCTTGCTGCACTGCCTCTGGTCGGAGGACTTCTCCTGGTAATGGCAGCAGTGTTTGGACTGGCTTATCTCTGGCTTAGCTGAGATTTTTCGGTGTTTGAAAGACAATGGATCTTTTTTCTCCGAGAAATACAGTGAAACTGTCTTTCAAAGATTGAAAAATCGATTCCGAATGTTGTATAATATTCTGGAGCGCTTAAGAAAGGTATGGTTACATACAAATTATGAAAAGAAGAACTTTTATTATTCGTACCATAGTCTGCCTGTTGGCTTTGTCGCTGCTGTTAACGGCTTGTGGCAACCCCGACCAGACAACCGGTTCTGGTAATGAGACCACCAATGGACCAACATCCACGGTGGCACCGACCAAGCCGACGGATCCTCTGGTTCCCAGTACAAATCCGGAACCGACGGATGTGCCTACGGATCCGACTGATCCCACCGAGCCTGCGGATCCCACGGATCCTACTGACCCCACTGAGCCTGACGTTAAAGGATACTACATTTCCATGGGCGAGAATGTGGGTGCAAGTATTGAATGCGGCACCAACCTGAATGAACCCATCAAGGCAGGTACCGTGATCAACTTCACACTGAAGATCTCTGCTTTCTACGAAGGCACTGCTGAGGTATACGCAGGTGAGAAAAAGCTGATCGCTGATAAAACTGGCCTGTATTCTTTTGAAGTCCAGGGTGATACCACCATCTCCATTAAGGGCCTGACCAGAAAGGCATCCAATATGAGTGGTAGCGGTACATCGGATGAGCCTTTTGTGATTACCTCTCCTGTGGATATGCTCTATATTGCGGAGATGGTCAACAAAGGTGATGCTACTTACTGCAACGCTTACTACAAGCTGAATAATGATTTGGACTGCGAGGGCGAGCAGCTTTATACCATTGGCGATGGCTCTGTCGATGCTGCCGTTTTCTCCGGTTACTTCCAGGGCAATGGAAAAACCATTTCAAACTTCACCATCAACTCCACCAGCTCTCCCTATGTGGGCCTGTTCGGTGTGTTGTATGCAGACACCACCGGTTATGTTACTGGCGGTGGCAGCATTGTGGATCTGCACCTGAAAGATTTTACCATTGAGGCTGCTGTTTCCGGCCAGTCCAGCTTTGTGGGCGCAATGGTCGGCTATGGCATGGGCGGTAATTTGCTCCTGTGTTCTGCTGAGAATGGTAAGATCAATGTGTATGCCGACGGCAACAGCTTTGCTTATGTTGGCGGCATGATGGGTATTCAGCAGGCAATGGATGCTGGCAACTATGCATTCTATTCCTCCATTTCCTACTGTAATACAGATGTCGACATCAACTGCTACAGCGGTATGACTTACGCCGCAGGCGGTATTTCCGGCTATGTGGCAGCTTCTACCAATGGTGTACCTGCTTATATCAACAATTGCTATACCAACGGTGATGTCTACGGTGCGATGCGTGCCGGCGGTATTGCAGGTTATATGGCAAGCGCTACATCCGTTGTCAATTCCTACGCTACCGGCGTGATCTCCGCACAGACAACTGCTGACGATGCAGTAAACTCCCTGGACTTCTGCTATGCTTATGCAGGTGGCCTGGTGGGTTATGCAGAAGCCAATAGCGTCATCGCTGAAAGCTTCTCTACTTCTCAGGTGCAGGCTATTGCAAACCTGGGCAGTGCATATGAAGTGACTGGCGGAACATTGGCTTGGGCCGGGGAAGTGGAAGAATATGATTTCGGATACAATCCCGCTACAGTTTATAATTGCGCACATGGCAATAAGAATGACATGATCGGCAGCTATGCCAAGGACAACCTCCACTGGATCAAGTATGACTGGATCTTTGATGACGGAGACTATCCGAAGTTCAATCTGAACGATACCCCTGAAAGCCTGAACTATTCTTTCAAAGTTACCATCAAGGTCGATGAGAATGAGAATGTTTATGAAGGCATGAATTATCTGATGCCCTTGCATTTCTGGTATACATATGTTGATGAGAATGGCGCTCTGGCGGGACTACCTTCCAGACTGCCTGCCGGTGATAACAGCACACGCATCTCCTATGGCTACTACTTTGACGAGGCACTGACCATGCCTGTCCCTGAAAGCTATATTCCTTCTTATGACATTACGCTGTATGCTGGCGTGGCAGATGTAGCGGATGTGATTGGTGAATATGATCTGGTAGTAGACGGTAGCGACGATACCATCCGCCTGACATTGCATGCCAATGGCACGTTCACTTACAGCGATGCAGGTCAGACAGCAATGTCCGGCTATATCTACAACGGCGAAACAATTATCTTCCAGAATGCTCGCTTTGCCCGCTATTTCAGCGGCCAACTGGGGCTGGAACACTATCAGTACTACAATTTCTGCGCTACCATCAAGGAAGATGGTAGACTGGAGATCATTGGCGGTGTCTATGACGACGGTATTAGCTATGATGAAACCGTGTTCTTCACTGCAGAAAAGCCTCTGGTTGCAATCCCTGTGAAGACTGCAATGAGCGGAAGCTACTTTGATGGCACCGGCATTTACATCTTCAATGCAGATGGCACTGGTTTCTACAAGACTACCGCCGGCTTTGATGAACTGACCTACACCCGTCAGGGCGAGGAGCTGATCATTGAGGTGAACGGAGAAACCATTACAGGTACTGTCAATAATTCCGGCATTACCATTAGCGGTAAGACATTGAGCCAGCTGGATGCTTTTGCAGGCAGCTGGACTGTGGATTCCAGAGCCAACAAGGTCTATACCTTTGATGGTGCTGGCAGCTGGAGCTATAGCTACTATGGCTATATCGGCGGCACCAAGACAGTTTATCAACGCGCTGAGGGCAGCTATACCATCGATGAAAATGGTGTTCTGACCATGAGCGGTGACCTGACCGGTACGGCTGAATTTGTTAATGGTGTTCTCTATGTTACCGTTGACGGCAAGAGCGTTGCCTGCCATCAGGAAGGTGGCTTCTATGGCACCTGGATCTATCCGGATTATGGTATGACCCTGATTTTGAAGGGTATCAATGCCGATGGCCAGGGTATTGCCCGCATTGAATACATGTATGCAGATGGCATCGTGGAGTTCTATGATCTGGTATATGCACTGGACGAGAAGGACAGCAGCCGAATTTGCCTGTACTACATGGGCGATGTATTCGGTTATATGAACTATAACGCAAAAAATGACTGCCTGAGTTCAACCATTTATGTTGGACCGATGGCAACCTTCATGACCAATGTGAATCTGATCCCTGTGGATGATTACCTTGGCCAGTGGATCGGACAGATCCAGGGTATGCCTACTCTGAGCTTCGATGGCAACGGCAAGCTGACCATCGGTGACCAGCAGATTTCCTATATGCTGGAAAATGGCACACTGAATGGTTCCTTCTTCTATAATGGAACTGTTTATCAGATCGCTTACAATGAAGATGATGGTTCTATTACCGTCACCTATGGTGAGAATGTGGCCATCTACTATCATAAGGATGCTTACGGCGATTTGACCCTGACCGATGGTGAGAATTTTTACACCTTCGATGGCAGAGGCCAGCTGTCTCTGGGCACCTTGTATGTCAATGGCAACGCTGCATACACTTATAAGGTTGTCGGAAATGAACTGCGTATCTATGCAGGTGACGACCAGGTTGGTAGCATAACTCTGGGTGAGACAGAATACCTGCTGGAGCTGAACGGCGAAGATATTAAAAACCTGCGTATCCAGACCGAGTTCACCGATACCTGGGGCAGATCTCAGTTCCCGGCCGGTATGGTCATTGGCACCATGGGCCTGGACGGTAAGATGCCTGGCATCATTGATACTACAGAAGTGATCTTCACTTTGGAAGAAGATGGCAGCCTGTCCTTTGAACTGGGCGGGGAGACCATTTATCTGATCAAAGTAGGGGAAGATAACCTGGTCATGTCTTCTTACAAGGACTGGTATCTGTATACAGATTATGTGTATGCATACTGCGCCCGTGTGGATGATATGTATGGTTCCTGGAAGAACAGCTATGGTGCCGGCTATCAGTTCGACGGCGCTTCCAATAGTACACTGACGGCTGCAATCGCCCTGGGCGGCAGCTTCTCTGGCAACGGTACTTTCACAAGCACCACCGCCTATGGCTACAGCTATGAGAACGGTCAGTGGGTCATGTGGACTGTGGATAAGTCTACTCTGGTCACACAGATCTTCAGATTGAACTTCTGTGAAGTATCTGAGGCCAGCAAGATGACCTATATCAGCGCAGATGGCACACGTGCATTCAATCTGGAAATGGGCGACCGGCTCTACAGTCTGGAAGCAATCGATCCTGAAACCGAGATCACCTATTCTTTCGACGGTTTTGGCAAGGTCACTACCTCCGAAGGCGAGACCTATGAATACAAGAACGTCAATGTAAACAATGCAACCTACACTGCAACGGCTGACATCACCATTGATGATGTTGTCTACCGCGCGACCATCGATTTCAGTTCCGAAGAAGTAACCATTACTCTGGAACAGAAATAAAAGTTTGTTATCCACCCACTGCTATGATCAGAAAGGATAATCACAAATGAAAAAAACAATCATCACCCGTCGTGTGCCTGCACTGTTGCTGGTATTGGTCATGTTGCTGTCTCTGGCAATGACCGGCTGTGAGTTGAGCTCAAATTCTACCACAAGTGGCACCACCAACCCCACCGAACCCAGCACCAACCCCACTGAG
>CAZHPO010000005.1:0-19459 GCA_964534615.1 uncultured Oscillospiraceae bacterium | reverse complement strand
TTCTACCACAAGTGGCACCACCAACCCCACCGAACCCAGCACCAACCCCACTGAGACTAGCACCAACCCCACTGAGCCTAGCACCAACCCCACTGAGCCCAGCACCAACCCCACCGAGCCCAGCGCAGAACCCACTGAGCCCGGCACAGATCCTACTGAGCCTACCACCCCTGAGGAAAAGAAGTTCTACACCATTGTTGTAAGAGGTGAAGGCGGCTTCCTGTTGAGGGATGTAACTGTTGTTATGTCTGATGCAGAAGGCAATCAGGCCGCAACCGGCGTTACCGACGATAATGGCGAGTTTTCTATCTGGCTGCAGCCCGGCAAATATACCGTGAAGCTGGAAAACCTGAAAACAGGTTACACCGCAGAGGAAGTTACTGTTGCCGAAGATGGTGGCGTTACTGAAGTGGTGGCCAAGACTGCCGTTGTGGAAACCGACGACTATAAGCAGCCCAATTCCTACGCCAAGGGCGATGTGATGTGGGACTTCGTCTTCACCAAGGATGGGGAAGACGTGGAACTGTCCGAAGTGCTGAAGACCAAAAAGCTGGTCATCATCAACTTCTGGGCAACCTGGTGCGCACCCTGTAAGGGCGAGTTCCCCGTCATTGAACAGATCTATGAGATGTATGGCGACGATGTGGAAGTGATCGCTCTGAGTACTTCCGACAGCGCCAAGAAATGTAACGAATTTAAAGAAGAAAATGGTTACACATTCACCATGATGCCCGATGTGAACCTGTACAGCAGATTCTCCGGCTTCCACGGTGGCGCATCCATTCCCTGCACCATCTTTATTGACCGGTATGGCGTTATTGCAAGCTACATGGTTGGCGGTAACGATCAGCTGGCGCACTGGCAGAATGAAGTAGATTTCTACTTGTCCGACGACTATAGTCAAACTGGTAGCGCCGGTACTGTGGAGCCTACTCCTGATGTGGATAAGCCCGATGTGGAAATGCCCGATTCCTCCGATATCGGTGCAGCAATCAACGGCACAAACACCGATGGCAGCAAGTTTGATACCACCTTCACCCCCTCCAAGGCTGAAACTGTGTGGCCCTGGGTGATTACGGAGGACGGCACTGCAATCGAACCTTCTAACTATGGCAAGCACAACACAAATGCAATGATCAACTTCAATGTTACATTTGGTAAAGATCAGTTCTTTGCATTTGACTACAAGTATTCGATTGAGTACGACGTTTACGGCAGCCAGATCTATGATGCAGTTTACGTGTATGTGGATGGCCACATTGCACAGAAGCTGATCGTCAAGCAGAATGGAAAGACAACCTGCTATGCTTACGCTCCTGTAGAGCCCGGTACACACACTGTTACCCTGGTCTATGCCAAGGATAGTTCTGACGGCTATGGATTCATGGAAAATGGTAAAGAATACGTCCACATCAACAACCTGCGTCTGGTTTCCGAAGAAGCAATGAAGGAAGCCAATGGATCTACCGATGTGTGGAGACCTGCTGCAAGCGTTGTGAACGATGACGAAAATGCGACTACCAGCTATAAGAACTATGTAGACGTAGTCATGGGCGACGATGGTTTCTACCATGTCGGTTCTAAGACTGGTCCTATCCTGTTGGCAAAGCTGTGCGGCAGCACCCAGTGGTCTGAAAGCTCTCTGGAGGAAATTTCCTACATGGGCAAGCTGGTGATCCACGGCATCGACTATACACCTATGATCAACGCTGACTCTACCCGTAGCTACTGCTGGCTGGAAACATACAGTAAGCTGGGCTATGTGGTCGTGGACCAGGATCTGGCAGAGCTGCTGCAGCTGTTTGCTACAAACCTGGGCGAAGGCAAGAACCACGACAAGGAATGGCTGGAGTTCTGCTCTTACTTTGAACACTATGGTGTCGGTGAGGGCATTACCCAGATCAGAGATGTATTCGAAGGCCTGAACGAAGACAGCGCAATTAAGGCAGAGCTGGGCGACAATCTGGCCAATATCAACAAGGTTATCGTTCCCAGAGGTTTCTTCTTCGCATTTACACCTGATCAGACCGGTGTTTACACTTTCTATTCCATCAATGAAGGATTCACCACCTCCAGCAGTGCCGGCAAGCTGGATACCATTGCATGGCTCTATGACGACCAGGGCAACGTACTTGATTTCGGCGACAATGAAGGCGGCGAAGGTAACTTCCAGGTCTGGCATACGCTGGAAGCCGGCAGAACCTACTATATTGCCGTGGGCTATGACCCCGTGGATGATGTGGGTCAGTTCTACTTCCGTATTGAGTATGTTGCCGAGAAGATGGATGTTATGACCGTCTGTACCGCTGGCTGGACCACTCTGGAGAATGATTCCAATACCAGAGTGATTTGGCGTAACTACGACTTCAATGCAGCTCTGGGCACAGATGGTTATTATCACCAGATTCTGGCTGATGGTTCTCTGGACTACTCCGAGACTGGCTATGTCTATGTAGATATGTTGGGCCTTTCCGACACAGAGGGTGCAGGCTATATCCCCTGGATTGGCGACTGGTGTACCCTGCAAAAGTGCATTGAGGAAGGCTACTATATCGTCAACGACCAGAATAAGGCCGAGCTGGTGCCCAATGCCTTTGACTTTACAAAGCGTACCGATGGCGCAGGCAATTCTCTGGAGGCCTGGGGCAATTGCCAGGCCGAGATGGAAGAATATCTGGCTCAGGCAAAGGCTGTGGATCAAGACGATCCTACCTACGGCTATGTCAAGGCCGATATCAGACTGGTTGAGATCCTGACC
The DNA here is from genome assembly GCA_964534615.1 of uncultured Oscillospiraceae bacterium. Classification (GTDB taxonomy): domain Bacteria; phylum Bacillota; class Clostridia; order Oscillospirales; family Oscillospiraceae; genus Faecousia. The sequence goes on along the minus strand of CAZHPO010000005.1, from coordinate 16,701 downwards.
AACTTCATGTCCTTGTATGGCATGAACAAGTATGCAACTGAAGATGCAACGGGTGGTGCACCTGTTGACGATCAGTGGCTGATGTTCTGTGCTTTCATGCGTCATGTTTAATCACCCATCCATAAACCGACTCACCCTTTGACAAATGGAAAGGAGTTCGTTATGAAGAAAATCCAAAAGTGCCTGATTGCTCTTTTGGTGTTCTGTCTGACCGCAGGCGCATTGGTCGCCTGCGGTGAGGGCAGCGACACAACAGCCGGTTCTACAGCCGGCACACCCAGCACTGCAGCACCCACAAATCCCAATCAGACCAATCCTACGGAGCCCAGCGCAGAACCCACGGATCCCAGTGCAGAACCTACAGGTCCCAGCGCAGAACCCACCAATGGCAATGATCCCACTGAGCCTACCGTGCCCAGCTACAAGTTCACGGTAGTATATGGTGACACAGGCCTGCCCGCCGAGGAAATTCCTGTGCAGCTGTGCCGGGTAGATCCTTATGTTTGCCTGTTCCCCAAATACACCGATGAGAATGGTCAGGTGGAATACGATTTGCCCACCGGCTTTGACTATGATGTTTATCAGATCCATATCATCGAAGATGAGCTGCCTGAGGGATATACTTTCGATAACGAGGCACTTTTGACCAGTGCAGATGTTTACGAGTATACCCTGACTCTGGTGAAAGAGGCTTCCACCGAACCGGAGCCTACCGAACCGGGGTGTACACATATCTTTGTTGGAGAGAACTGCACACTGTGCGGTGAACCGAAGACTTATACCTTCACTGTTATTACCAAGTATCCCGACGTTACTGACAATGTGGATAAGGATGAAGTGGTGACGGAGCCCGGTGCAGTGATCCCCGGCGTGAGCATTCTGATCACCGACGGCAACAAGATGATCGCTCAGGGCGTGACCGACGAAGACGGCAGATTTTCCTTTGTGGCACCCAAGTTTACTTCCAGCGATGGTCTGACCAGCTATCTGATCGTGATTATTGATGGCGCACCGGAAGGCTACGCCGCTGCTGAAGACAACAGCTTTGTGGTGAACAGTTTGGAGTGTAAGGTCGAATTCTTCGAAGAAATCGTTAAGGAAGAGTATACCGCATTAAATCCCAAACCTCTGGTTATTGGCTCCAGCATGAGATTCAACTTGCCTGGGAAGCGTATGGACGATGCAGATGATCCCGATGCAGATATTTGGTTCCTGACACCTCACGATGATTCTTTCTATTACTTCTCTGTGACTCCCTCCAAGCCTGATGACGTGGGACATTATAAAGTCACCATTACTGGCGTTCCTGAGGGCGTGACCATCTACCTGGGACATTTCCCCTCTACCCATGCAAGCGTTTCTCCCGTGGCAACGGTTTACGACATTGGTGAGAACCCGACCATTGAATTCAATATGCAGGAAAAGAGCCTCAAAGACAGCACCGGCGCATGGACCTATGACAACAGCTGGTTGTTTGGTGTTCGTGTAGAAGGCGATGCTGAGTATCCTGTAGAGTTCGAGATTAAGGTTGAGCGTGAGCGGGATATTATTCCTGGCGTAGACGTAGTCGAAACCATCCGTGAGACTGTCACAATGGATGAGGGCGCTAAGCCTGCTACAGAGGTGATCGGCGATACCACCGGCAAGACTTTGACCGCAATCAGCTATAACGCAGCATCCGGTATGGAACTGGTGCTGGGCGAGGATGGTTATTATCATATCGGCTCTGCGGATGGTGCCATTCTGCTGGTGAACATCACCAAGAATAACCCCCTGCTGGGCGGCGAAGTCTCCTTTGTTACCGTGAATGCAGAATCCGGTACAGAGAATCTGCTGGTTTCCTATATACGAGACGAGATGCACCACGAAGTATATTATTACGCAAGCATGCTCAAGGAGTATGCACAGCTGTGTAATGAGGATGGCGTATACCCTGTCAATGAACAGCTGTACACCTTCCTGCTTGAGTGGACCTATCAGAGAGCATCCAGCCAGATCATTGGTAGCTTGGAGAAAGAGCAGGCATTCCTGCTGGCTTGTGCCTACTACGCTTAATTCAATCAAAAAACCACCCCATTTTGGGGTGGTTTTTTGCGGAAAATATCAGCATGGTTTCAACTGTTGCCTATGGATATGTGACTTGGCTCTCCCTATGGGAGAGCCAAGTGCCGCATCTGACACAGAACACCAAACAGCCACAACAGATCAAACTGTTGTGGCTGTCAACTGTCTTATGGCTGCTATATTCTCAAGGATGGGTCAAAATTAGCACTTTTCCAGTAAACGGATGTAAAACTCCACGGCTTTTCCAACAGTCTCCAGACGAATACCTTCATTGTTTCCGTGGATGGTTTTACGCTCTGCAGCGGTCAGGTCCATGGCAGAGAAGCGATAGACATGATCGGATAGTCTGCCGTAGTGTCGGGAGTCGGAGCATTGCACCATGAGATAAGGGGAAACAATGCAACCGGGCCAGGTTTCTGCCACGGTGGATGCTACCCGATCCCATGCTTCGCAGCCTGTTTCAGAAATGGGACTGGGTTCAAAGGATTCCAATGCTGTGATCTCAATGTGAGGATCATGGACGGTTTTGTTCAGATAGGCCAGTGCAGAATTGACGGAATCGGCAGGGTTCAAGCGTATATTGCTGACCATGGTAGCTTCCGTGGGGATCACGTTTCGGGCGTTGCTACCCTGCATCTGAGTAAAAGCCACAGTGGTACGGCATAAAGCGTTGATTTCGCCGCCGCTGAGTTTGCAGAAAAGATCCAGTACTGGCTTAAAACACCAAAGGTTTGCAAAGAGAATTTTGTAAGCAAAACCACTGTGTCGTCCCAGTGTGTCAAACATTTCGGCCGCTGGTTTGGTCAGGTGCATTTTAAAAGGTTTCTTCTCCAAACGCTGTTCTGCCTGAGCCAGCCGACCAATAGGCGTGTGAACCGGGGGTGCAGAGGCGTGGCCGCCACCGGAGAGTGTCTTATACTGGACATTCATAAAGCCCTTTTCTGCAATGCCAATCAGACCACAGGGTGCTTTTACACCGGGGAACACATTTTCCACTACAGCACCGCCTTCGTCGACCACGATGGCAGGGTGGATGCCGTTTTCGATGAAATGATCCACAATATGTGCTGCGCCGTTGCCGTTTACTTCCTCGCCACCGGAGAATGCGAAGTAGATATCATTTTTCGGGGTAAAGCCTTTGCTGATCAAATGCTCAGCGGCAGACAACGCACCATTGAAGGTGACCTTTGTATCCAATGTTCCGCGACCCCATAGAATGCCGTTTTCGATGACTGCGGCAAATGGATCGTGATCCCATTTTTCTTCGTCCACCGGCACAACATCGTAGTGTGCCATCATAACGCTGGGGCTTTCATTGGATTTTCCGGGCCAGCGGAAAAGCAGTGCCCGATCCGGTAGACGATCAAAAGAGCAGGTCTGAAACACCTTGGGGTACAGATTTGGCAGCAGAGAGATGAGTTTTTCAAATTCTGCATCATCTTCCAGAGAATGATCGGAGTAGGAGATGGTTTTACACTTGACCAGCTCCGCCAGTGCATGGACGGCGGCATCCCGGTCGAAATCCACGGGCTTGTTGTTGATGGCAATTGGCTTTTTAGGTTTGAAAGTTGCAGCACGGAACAAAATTACGGATAAGAGTCCGAAAATAGCGCCGATGATATACCACATTTACAGAACACCTCTTTTATACATAATTCGACCTACGGCAATGGTAAAGAGCGCAGAAACGGGAACCATGATGCCAACCGTGCCCTCGTTCAAAGCGGGGATAAAGATAAATAGCAGCAACATCAGGCAGATGGGCGCCATGGCTAGCTTCCAGTTTTTGCTGATAAAGGCAACGCCTAAACCGCCAAACAGGGCAGGCAGGATCTGATTAAAGGCAGGTTGCAAGGCAGGGGACTGGAGAACCGGCGTTAAAGGAGCGATGCAGATAATGCCGATGATGATAATTATGGTGGTGACAATGCTGGAGGTGGCGATGGCGATGGTGGAAATGACCTCTCCTTCCTCGCTGCTGGCGCTGACCTCATTTTGTTCCAGAGCAGACAGGGCGCAGGGCAGCTTTAGGTTGGATATATTTCCGGTGACAAAGCCTAAGTAAGAACCGCCAGCGCCCAGCATAGGAACAAATGTGACGGTTTCGATAGCTCCTACTGCCCAATACATGGGAGCAGTGGCCAGCAAACCGACACCCAGTGCTTTCCAATCCGGGGAAACAGAAAACAAAATGGCTACGGTGATTGGAAATGCGATCATCAGAGCCATGGCGGTCAAGTTCCAAATGCGGCCATCTCGATGAACAGAGTCTATGTAGGATAAATTCTTTTTCATATTGGATCCCTCCTTATGCCAACCATGCGGTGAAAGGAATGGCGGAAGCCATGCCTACGACCAGAGAAAGGGGAAGCGCATACTCGCTGAGCCATTTCAGCTTGGGCTTGCGCATTAGAAGGCCCAGAGCAACCATGGTCAGCGCAGAGATGGCCATAACACACACGGGAATCAGACCATAGGTGGCGGAAACAGCCACCTGTTTTTTTACTTCCTGGCCATTTTCGATAACGTTTTCCGTAATATAGCGTGCTTCTGGTGTCCACAAATAGTACACGTTGCAGAATACAAAACCAAGGAAAGCGGCGATCATGCCGATGAACATGGCGTTGCTGAAAATATCAGCCCATTTTCCGTCCCGTTTATTCAGATTGGACATACCGCTCAGCAGCTTCTTGCCAATCAGTGGGACCAGCCAAATACCCATTAGAATAGAGATGGTCATGACCAGCAGAACGTTGACATACTGTTGTGCCGTCAATGCGATGCCGGAACCCAGACTCTGCCCCATGGCAGACAGGGCGTTGTTGGCGGCCACGGTTTCATAACTCATAGAGCCGACAACACTCAGGCGCAACCAGGGCAGGGGTAATCCCAGCTTGTTACTCAAGGTCATTACACTGATGACGATGGCTACAGCCGGGGCAACGGTGAACAGTGTCGCAGAACGGATGGTCTTGCGGATTTTACTTTGATCCATGCCTAACTGCTTGCTACGGCGAATGGCCTTGAGCAGGAAAAACACGGATTGCGCCAGCACAAAAGCGATAATAATGCCAGCCAGTACAAATAGAATCGGATGGTTTACTGAAAATTCCAAGAAAAACACCTCCAAATTTTTGATGATTTTATTATACATTATTGGGCAATAGTTTACAAGTACGCAATAAGTCCAAGAAATTAGGGAATTTGCCTTGCTTTTAACGGGAAAACAGTGTAAAATAAATAAAGATTTTGTCTGGAAAGGCGTGGGGCACTATGGTCAAAACTGCATTCGATAACGAAAAATATCTTTCTACCCAATCGGCCCATATTGCAGAGCGGATCGCTCAGTTTGGCGGCAAACTGTATCTGGAATTTGGTGGGAAACTCTACGATGATCACCACGCAGCACGGGTATTGCCGGGATTTCAGCCCGACAGTAAGCTGCGGATGCTGCTGCAAATGAAGGAACAGGTGGAAATTGTTGTTGCCATCAGTGCCGATGATATTGAAAAGAACAAAGTTCGAGGTGATCTGGGCATCACCTATGATCTGGATGTCATTCGCCTGATAGATATTTTCCGGGATTTGGGGCTGTATGTCAGCTCTGTAGTGCTGACCCGGTTTAATGGACAGTCTGTGGCAAAAGCGTTCCAGGCGCGGCTGGAAGCTAAGGGCATTCAGGTTTATCACCACTACGCCATCGCCGGATACCCCACCGACATTGACCATGTGGTCAGCGACGAAGGCTATGGCCGCAATGATTATATTGAAACCACCAGACCTTTGGTAGTGGTTACCGCTCCCGGCCCCGGTAGCGGCAAGCTGGCTACCTGCCTGAGCCAGCTGTACCATGAAAATAAGCGTGGTATGAAGGCCGGCTATGCCAAGTTTGAAACCTTCCCCATATGGAATTTACCCCTGAATCACCCGGTGAACCTGGCTTATGAAGCGGCTACCGCCGATTTGGACGATGTGAATATGATCGACCCCTTCCATCTGGACGCCTATGGGGTCACCACCGTCAACTATAACCGGGATGTTGAAGCATTTCCGGTGTTGGTGGCCATGTTCCAGCAGATTCTGGGAACCTGCCCCTATAAATCTCCTACGGATATGGGCGTGAACATGGTAGGCAACTGCATCGTGGACGATGAAGCTGCCAAAAATGCGGCCTGCCAGGAAATTATCCGCCGCTATTACACCGCTATCTGCGACTACAAACAGGGAAAAGGCAGCGAAAATGCGGTGCGCAAATTGGAAACGCTGATGAAAAAGGTGGGTGTAGAGACTTCTTGCCGTGCTGTGGTAGCACCGGCACTGGCTCGTGCCCAGGAGACAGGCAATCCGGCTGTGGCGCTGGAACTGCCGGATGGACAGATCATCACCGGAAAGACCTCCAACCTGCTGGGCGCATCTGCGGCTGCGTTGCTCAACGCCCTGAAATATCTGGGAAAGATGCCCAAAGGGTTGCACATGATTTCTCCTGTGGCCATCGACCCCATCCAGCATTTGAAAAAGGACCATCTGGGGGACCGTAACCTGCGTCTGCACACCGACGAAGTGCTCATCGCCCTGTCCATCAGTGCTGCCACCAATCCTACGGCAGAATATGCCCTGCAACAACTGAGCAAGCTTCGGGGATGTGAGGTACACTCCACGGTGATGCTGTCTGCCACGGAGGAGAATACTTTCAAGCGGTTGGGTATGCACGTGACCTGTGAACCCAAATTCCGGGAGTAAGATTGGACATGGTAAGCGGTATATACTGAAAATTGCAACAGGAATATGAAAAAATCACCGGCAAAAGCCGGTGATTTTTTTATCCTTTTTGCTCGCAGTAGATGCACCGATATTCTCCCGGTTCTTCCGAGGGCTTGAAAATATGGGGCAGCTCCTGCTCGGTGGCGCAGATACACTTGGGATTGGAACAGATTCGGTCATAGATCAGACCTGCGGCATCCCGGCGTTCTTTTTCCGGATTTTCCGCTTCTTTCAGAAGCTTCAAAATCAGCGCCATGCGCATGAATTTTCCGTTGAGTGCCTGACGGAAATAGGCGGCTCTGGGATCGTCGTCCACAGCCACACTGATCTCATTGACCCGGGGCAGAGGATGCAAAATCCGCATTTCCGGCTTGGCCTGCGCCATTTTGGGCACATCCAGCACATAGCTGTCTTTCAACCGCTCGTACTGCTGCTTGTCGTCAAATCGTTCCCGCTGGATCCGGGTCATATACAGCACATCCAGAGAGGGAATTGCATCTTCCAGAGAGGTGACTTCTTCATAGGCAATGCCCTGCTTTTCCAGCACTTCTCGGCGGATGTAGTCCGGTAGGCGCAGCTCTTCCGGGGAGATCAGCACAAAGCGGTTACCCTCGTAGCGGCTCATGGCTTCGATAAGAGAATGGACGGTGCGGCCATATTTCAGGTCGCCGCACAGACCGATGGTCAGATTGTTCAGCCGTCCCATCTCTCTGGAAATGGTCAGAATGTCTGCCAAAGTCTGGGTGGGGTGGTTGTGACCGCCGTCACCGGCGTTGATCACCGGCACATGGCCTGCTTTGGCTGCCACATAGGGGGCGCCTTCTCTGGGGTGGCGGATGGCCATGATGTCCACATAGTTACTGACGATCTTGGCAGTATCTGCCATGCTTTCCCCCTTGGAGGCAGAGGAAGAACTGGCTTCGGAAAAGCCGATGACGCTGCCGCCCAGCTCCAGCATGGCGGCTTCAAAGCTGAGACGGGTACGGGTGGAAGGCTCAAAAAACAGGGTGGCCAGTTTCTTGTAGCGGCAAGCATCCCGATACTTTTCGGGATTTGCGATGATGTCCTTGGCGGTGGCGATCAGCTCGTCCAGTTCCTCCACGGAAAAATCCAGAATGGAAATCAAACTTCTCATGTTATTTTGCTCCGTAAACAGCCAGATAATTGCGAATTCTTTCTACATTTTCAGCGTTTTTGGGGTCTTCTTCCAGATGCTCGATGATGTCATACACATCCACCACGGAGTAAACAGGGAAGCCAAATTGCTCCTCAATTTCTACCATGGCACCCTTTTCGCTTTGACCCTTTTCTTTGCGGTCAACCATAACGAAGGTGGCGGCAACTTTGACACCCTCCAGGCTGGACAGCAGCGCCATGCTCTCCCGGATGGCGGTACCTGCGGTGATCACATCCTCGGTGATGACCACTTCCTGACCGTTCTGAGGCACGTAACCCACGAACAGACCGCCTTCGCCGTGATCTTTTGCTTCCTTGCGGTTGAAGAAGAAGGGCACATTCAGGCCGTTTTTGCTCAGGGCAACGGCAGTGGACACAGCGATGGAAATACCCTTGTAAGCAGGACCATAGAGAACGGCATCCTTGTGTCCCAGCTTGTCGAAGTATGCCTTGGCGTAAAACTCACCCAGACGGGCGATTTCGTCGCCGGTTTTAATGTTGCCGGCGTTGATAAAATAGGGAATTTTGCGACCGGACTTGGCGGTGAAATCACCGAATTTCAAAACACCTGCACCCTGCAGGAATTCAATAAATTCTCTTTTATAGGCTTCCATATTCTAATCCTCCATGTTTTTAATACTTGCCGCCCCCTCTGGGAGTGGTGGCACGGCGAATGCCGTAACGGAGAGGGCGCGCCCCCAAAGGGGGAGCTGTTTTTAGTCACAGAATTCTGCAATGCAGCGTTCGTAGGCTGCCACGGGATCGGCGGCAGCGGTGATGGGTCTGCCTACCACGATGTAGTCAGAGCCAATGGCCTTGGCCTGTGCCGGTGTCATAACTCGCTTCTGGTCACCCACCTCTCCGTCGGCAAAACGGACACCGGGGGTGATGGTCAAAAAGTTAACGCCGCAGCGATCATGCACCTTGCCGGCCTCCAGAGGAGAGCAGACGATGCCGTCCAGACCTGCATTTTTGGCGGTAGCAGCATAGTGCATCACCACTTCATCCATGGGCTTTTCGATAAGCAGATCCCGTTCCAGGGCAGTCTGGTCGGTGGAAGTCAGTTGGGTGACAGCAATCAGCAGAGGACGGCTGCCATCGGGACGGGTCAGACCTTCCAGAGCAGCCTCCATCATGGCGGAAGTACCGGCGGCATGGAGGTTGGTGATATCCACATCCAGACGGCTTAAGACCGCCATGGCCTTCTTAACGGTATTGGGAATGTCATGCAGTTTCAAATCCAGGAAGATCTTGTGACCTCTGGCCTTGATTTGACGGACAATTTCGGGACCTTCGGCATAGTACAGCTCCATACCGATCTTAACGAAAGGTTTTCGGCCTGTGAACTGATCTAGGAACTTGAAAGTAGCTTCCTTGGATGCAAAGTCGCAGGCAACGATCACATCTTTACCCATTTTTGACGCCTCCTATTATATCTTTTAAGTTTTCAATATTGTATTTTTTCATCACCTGGGGCAGATTTTTTATGATATCCCGACAGACGTAGGGGTTGACCAAATTCGCAGCGCCCACTTCCACAGCTGTGGCACCGGCCAGCATCATTTCTATCACATCCTCGGCACTTTGAACACCGCCGATACCGATGACCGGGATCTTCACCGCCTGCGCCACCTGATAGACCATCCGCACCGCCACCGGGAAGATAGCAGGGCCGGAGAAGCCACCCATGGTGTTGGCAATGATGGGCTTTTTGGTGCGCAAGTCAATGCGCATACCCAGCATGGTGTTGATCAGGCTGATGCCGTCTGCCCCTGCTTCTTCGCAGGCTTTGGCAATGGACACAATATCTGTCACATTGGGAGAGAGCTTGATGATGACCGGCTTTTTCGTCACGGCTTTGACGGCTTTTGTCACCGCTGCGGCGGCCTCTGCAGAGGTGCCGAAGCTCATGCCTCCACCGTGGACATTGGGGCAGGAAATGTTTACTTCCAGCCAGCCTACCTGGGGCTTTTTGTCCAGCTTTTCGCAGGTATAGGCGTATTCGTCCAGTGAAAATCCGGATACATTTGCCATTACCGGCTTGTGGAAGCATTTGGCAAGTTTCGGCAGTTCTTCGTTAATCACTGCCTCCACGCCGGGGTTTTGCAGTCCTACGGCGTTGATCATGCCGCTGGTACATTCGGCAATACGAGGGGTGGGGTTGCCAAAACGGGGCTCTTTGGTGGTGCCCTTAAAGGAGAAGGTTCCAAGGCAGTTGATATCGTACAGTTCTGCGTATTCATAGCCATATCCAAAGGTGCCGGAGGCAGGAATTACCGGGTTGTCCAGCTCAATGCCGCACAGATTGACATTCATTTCCACAGGATTTCCTCCTTTCGCAGGACAGGGCCTTCCTTGCAGATCCGCTTATTGCCTGTGATGGTCTGGCAAGAGCAACCCATACAGGCACCGAAACCGCAGCCCATTCGCTTTTCGAAACTCAGTTGGCCGGAGGTAGTGGTGGCACTATACAGGGCTTTGAGCATAGGCTCCGGACCGCAGGCATAAAAATGGGTGTAATATTCGGGCAGGGCATGGGTGACAAATCCTTTTGTGCCATAGCTGCCATCAACGGTGGTGACGGTGACGTTACAGCCCAGTTCCTGAAATTCTTTTTCAAAGAAGATTTCATGCTTGGTGTTAAAGCCCAGAATGACAGAGACCTGTTTTCCCTGCTGGCGAAGCTTTTTTGCCAGGTGATACATGGGGGGCACACCTACGCCACCTCCAATGAGGACAGGGGCATCTCCGGCACAGCGCAGGTCGTAGCCGTTACCCAGACCGGTAAGGATGTCCAGCTGTTCACCGGACACCATAGAGGCCATCTGCTCAGTTCCTTTGCCGACGACCTTATAAACAATGGTCAGACTTTTTTCATCGTAGTCACAGACGGAGATTGGACGACGCAGAAAGTGGTGGTCAAGCTGAATATTTACAAATTGACCCGGTGCGGTGATGGAGCTGGTGTCACCGGAAAGCACCATTTTATAGACACAATCTGTCAGAGCGACATTGGATTGAATGGTAAAAATACTTTGTTTCATAGCATTTCCTTAAGCATCAATGGTAGAAATCGTAAGTGTTGTTTCTTCCAGCACATCCAGCAGAACCTTTACCGTATCCAGAGCGGTAAAAATGGTGACATTGTGTTCTGTGGCGATTTGGCGGATCTGGCTGCCGTCCTGGGAATCAGAACCCAGATTACGGGTATTGATAACATAGGCGATGTGACCCTGCCGCAGAGCGTTGGGGATCTCATCACTGCCTTCGCTGATTTTATTCAGTACGTGGGTGCGAATGCCGTTTTCCTTCAGGAACTGGGCGGTACCGGCAGTTGCCTCAATGTTAAAGCCCAGATTATAGAAGCGACGGATCAGGGGCAGGGCTTCCTGTTTGTCCTTGTCTGCGATGGTGGCAAACACGGTGCCATAGTTTTGCAGTCTTGTACCTGCGGCTTGCAGAGCTTTGTAAAGGGCTCTGGTCATGGTATTGTCATAGCCGATGGCTTCGCCGGTAGACTTCATTTCCGGGGACAGATAGGCATCCAGACCACGGATTTTGTTAAAGGAGAAGACGGGGGCTTTCACATACCAGCGTTTCTTTTCTTCGGGATAAATGTCGAAAATACCCTGTTCTTTCAGGGATTTGCCCAAGATGACCTCTGTGGCAATATCGGCAAGGGAGTAGCCGGTAGATTTCGACAGGAAAGGAACCGTCCGGGAAGAACGGGGATTCACTTCGATGATGAACACCTGGTCGTCCTTGTCTACGATAAACTGGATATTGAACAGACCGATGATGCCAATGCCCAGACCCAGCTTTTTTGCATACTGCAAGATCAGCCCCTTGACCTTGTTGGAAATGGAGAATGCAGGATAGACGGAGATGGAGTCGCCGGAGTGGACACCGGTGCGCTCTACCAGTTCCATAATGCCGGGGACAAAAACATCTCGGCCATCGCAGATGGCATCGATCTCCACCTCACGTCCTTCAATATACTTGTCTACCAGAACCGGCTTGTCTTCATCGATTTCCACCGCATTGCGCAGATAGTGGTGCAACTGCTTTTCGTCTGCCACGATCTGCATGGCACGGCCACCCAGTACAAAGCTGGGGCGAACCAGCACCGGATAGCCGATTTCGGCGGCTGCGGCAATGCCGTCTTCGATCTTGGTCACAGCCCGACCCTTGGCACGGGGGATGTTCAAGCTTTCCAGAAGATTTTCAAAAGCATTTCGGTCTTCAGCCTTGTCGATGGCGGCACAGTCCGTGCCAATGATCTTTACACCCCGGTCGGCCAAAGGCTGTGCCAGATTGATGGCGGTTTGGCCGCCCAGAGAGGCGATGACACCCTCCGGCTTTTCAAATTCGATGATATTCATCACATCTTCGGCGGTCAGAGGCTCAAAGTACAGCTTGTCAGCGGTGGTATAGTCGGTGGAGACGGTTTCGGGGTTGTTATTTACAATGATAGCCTCGTAGCCCGCCTTTTGAATGGTCATAACGGCATGAACCGTGGAATAGTCGAATTCTACACCTTGACCAATACGAATCGGACCGGCACCCAATACCAGAATCTTTTTCTTATCAGTGCGCAGGGAAGTGTTTTCTCCATGATAGGAGGAGTAGAAATAGGGAATATATGCACCGGTGTGGCAGGTGTCCACCATTCGGAATGCAGGGAACAGGGAAAGCGCTTTCCGGCGGTTCCAAATTTCGATTTCTTTTACACCCCAAAGTTTGGCGATAAACTTGTCACTGAATCCCATAGCTTTGGCCGCTTTCAGAACGTTGTCGTCCCGGTTTTCGGCCACTTTTTTCTCCATAGCTACAATTTTTTCAATGGCTTCCAGGAAGAAAGGCGTGATCTGAGTGATGGCGTGGATGTGCGCAATGCTTTCACCCCGGCGCAGTAATTCTGCAATGGCAAAAATGTTGTCATCCCGGAACTGTTGGATATAGGCCAGCAGCTCGTCGGTGGTCTGGTTATCGAATTTGGACAAATGGAAGTGGCAGGCACCGATTTCCAGAGAGCGGACACCCTTCAGCAGACATTCTTCCAGTGTGGAGCCGATGCCCATGACTTCGCCAGTGGCTTTCATCTGCGTGCCCAGCAGGTTGGTAGCAGATGCGAACTTGTCGAAGGGGAAGCGGGGCAGCTTGGCGATTACATAGTCCAAACGGGGTTCAAATGCGGCATTGGTATTGGCAATAGCGATTTCTTCCAAAGTCATGCCAACAGCAATTTTGGCAGTTACTCTGGCAATGGGATAGCCGGAGGCCTTGGAAGCCAGGGCGGAGGAGCGGGATACTCTGGGATTGACTTCGATCAGATAATACTCGCTGTTATGAGGATTCAGAGCAAACTGAACATTGCAGCCGCCTTCGATTTTCAGTTCCCGAATCAGGGCAATGGCAGCGTCGTTGAGCATTTTTTCGTCTGCCTTGCTTAGCGTCTGGATGGGAGCAACAACCAAAGAGTCGCCAGTGTGGACACCGACAGGGTCAATGTTTTCCATGCCGCAGATGGTGATGGCATGGTCTTCGGAGTCTCGCATAACCTCAAATTCGATCTCCTTATAGCCCTTGACAGACTTTTCTACCAGCACCTGATGGACAGGAGACAGCTTAAAGGCATTCATACCTACTTCTACCAGCTCGTCTTCGCTGTATGCAAAGCCGCCACCGGTACCACCCAGAGTGAAGGCAGGGCGCAGGACCACGGGATAGCCGATCCGTGCGGCGGCTTCCTTCGCTTCCTCAATGGAGTAGGTGATCTCGGAGGGGATAACAGGTTGACCGATGGACTGACACAGTTCCTTGAACAGTTCCCGGTCTTCTGCTCGCTCAATGGAGGCGGAGGAAGTGCCTAAAAGCTCCACACGGCACTCTTTCAAAATGCCCTTTTTCTCCAGCTGCATGGCCAGATTCAGACCGGTTTGACCGCCAATGCCGGGAACGATGGCATCGGGACGCTCATAGCGGATGATTTTGGCGATATATTCCAGCGTCAAAGGCTCCATGTATACTTTATCTGCAATGGCAGTGTCAGTCATAATGGTGGCGGGGTTGCTGTTACACAGTACCACTTCGTAGCCTTCTTCTTTCAGTGCCAGGCATGCTTGTGTACCGGCGTAGTCGAACTCCGCAGCCTGACCAATGACGATGGGGCCGGAACCAATAATCAGGATTTTTTTGATATCTTTGCGTTTTGCCATGGGTTTTCCTCCTAAATCTCTTTGTCTGTATAGACGATTTTGCCATCGCAGATGGTGGCGATGCATTTTCCGAATACTTTCCAGCCCTGGAAGGGAGTAGCTTTTCCCTGGGAAAGGAAAGCATCGGGGTCAATTTCGTAGGATGTACTTAAATCCCAGATGGAAAAATCTGCTCCCAGTGGGATGTGAAAACGTTTTCGAGGATTGCTGACCAATAACTCCAACAACCGTTCCATGGAGATAATCCCGGTTTTTACCAGATGGGTGTACATAATGGGGAAAGCGGTTTCGATGCCGACAATGCCGAAGGCACTTTTTTCAAGACCTCTGCTTTTTTCCTCTGCAGAGTGGGGGGCATGGTCTGTGGCGATCATGTCGATGGTACCGTCACAAATGCCTTCAATCAGTGCTTGCCTGTCGGATGAGTCACGCAGAGGAGGATTCATTTTAAAGCGGCCATCTTCTTGTAGAAAGCGATCGTCCATCACAAGGTAGTGGGGAGCGGTTTCGCAGGTCACATCGACACCTCTGGCTTTGGCTTGGCGGATGATATCTACGCTTTCCTTGGTGGAAATGTGACAAACATGGTAGCCGCATCCTATTTTTTCTGCCAAACGAAGATCTCGCTCGATCTGGACCCATTCGCTTTCACTGCATATGCCTTTATGACCGTGATCGGCGGCGTAACGACCGGCGTGGATATAGCCCCCGTGAAGCAGAGAATTGTCCTCGCAATGGGCGACGATCAGCTTGCCCAGAGATTTGGCTTTTTTCATAGCCAGTGCAATCATTTCTTCCGATTGCACACCCCGGCCGTCATCGGAGAAAGCCACCGCCTGAGAAGCCATACCATCCAAATCGGCAAGCACCTGTCCTTGCTGTCCCTGCGTGATGGAACCGTAGGGATAGATGTGGATACAACTATCTTTTTCTATGAGAGCCAACTGCTGCTGCAAGTGCGCAACACTGTCCGGCACAGGATTCAAATTGGGCATGGTGCAGACGGCAGTATAACCGCCTCTGGCGGCTGCCTGAGAACCGGTGGCGATGGTTTCTTTATAAGAAAATCCCGGCTCTCGGAAGTGTACATGCACATCACAAAAGCCGGGAAAAACGGTGTATTGATGAATATTGGAGGAAATGGGACAAATAGAGCTTTGAATAGAAGAAATGCAGGAAGAAAGTTCGGAATTAGCACGGATATAGGACAAATTCCACTGTTTCTTTTCCATGATTGTACCCTCCTTTTTGTCATAAGAAAAGGCTATATCCAGCTGCTGCATCACAGTCCCCGGAGTAGCCCTTGAATATTCTAACATAGTAATTTTTAAATGTCAAGGGGAAACGTGAAATAACAGCATAAAAAGTGTAGGTGTTACAATGATGTGTGACAAATAGAAAAAAGAATAGCGAATAGTGGCGACCTGTGTTATGGTTGAGTTGTCCAGACAAAACCGAAAGGCAGGTGCGCCCCTATTCACCATGAATAAGATAACACAAGATATGCGGTTTAAGCAAGTAGTAATTGAGTATTCTTTCACACACGGCGTAACAAAGGCTGCTATTCGCTACAAGACTACCAGACAGAATATCTATCGCTGGCGGAAGAAGTATGACGGCACGGTTCGTTCTCTGGCAGACCGCTCTCACCGCCCTCACAGCCATCCAAACCAACATACCGAAGCAGAGATCAAGCTCATCAAGGATATGCGCCGCAGGAACCCACATGAGGGCCTGGTAAGATCCTGGATCAAGCTCCGGCAACGTGGCTACACCAGATCCATCTCTGGCCTGTATAAAGTCTTGCGCCGGATCGACGGAAAACCCATCAAATTGCCTAATCCCAAAAGAGAAGTAAAACCTTATGAACAAATGCAATATCCCGGGCAAAGAGGGCAAATTGATGTGAAATATGTTCCAAAATCTTGTTTGGTGGGAGAAGCGGAAGAAGGCTATTTTCAGTATACTTTCATAGACGAATACAGCCGTTTTCGAATCCTAAAGGCATACAGAGAGCATAGTACCTATTCTTCAGCGCAATTCCTCAAATATGTTGTAGAGAAGTTCCCCTATGCGATTGAGTGTATTCAGACAGATAACGGATTTGAGTTCACCAACCGTCTGGCAAACAGCAAGAATCCAAAACCTACACTGTTTGAAATGACTTTGGAGCAGTTCGGTATTCGGCACAAACTGATCAAACCGTACACACCCAGGCATAACGGCAAGGTAGAACGTAGTCACAGGAAAGACAACGAGGAATTCTATGCCTGTCACAAGTTCTATTCCTTTGCAGACTTTGAAAAACAACTCGCTGTCAGACAGCGCCAATATAATAACTTCCCCATGAGACCACTCGGCTGGAAGTCACCGAAATACATCCTTTTTTCTTTTCCCAATGTGTAACACATCATTGACAAACCTACAAAACGTGAAATAACAGCATAAAAAGCGGCTCCCGGTGAGGGAGCCGCAAAAATCA
>CAZHPO010000004.1:0-26883 GCA_964534615.1 uncultured Oscillospiraceae bacterium | reverse complement strand
CCCTAATGGGTGGTGATTTTTTAGGTATTGGTATTAAGCCGATGGGAATCGAAAGGCCGTAAAGAAAAGTGTCCGGTGGACACTTTTTAGGCCGTGGGAGATTCCCATGGGGCGAAGCCTCATCAGGTGTTTTAAATTTTTTTGACTTAGGAATATATTTTTATGATTTGTTCTGCAAAAAGACGTCCCAACTTAATCTCGCTCATAGAATCGTAGTGAGCGGTATCCGGTTCATCGTAGGGCTCATTTAGGGTGGTAAGGCCATGGTCAATGGTCGAAAAATAGCGGTTGAGTGGAGAATCCTCAATAAAATAGATGCCCATAGGGTCCTGATATGCTTTCAAATCGGTGCGAAGATAGGAAACCAGTTTACGTTGGTTTTCCAGGTAGGCATTGGCTTTTTACTCGGAGCAATCCGCGTCCCCCTGCATCCAGCAAATGGCTCCGACACAAACATTGTAATTCTTGCTTTCAAGATAGGAATAAAATACACAGTGAAAAAACAAACAGAGGTACTTCATTACAGCAGATAACCTTGCAGGAGAAACAGAATGACCAAATGAGCGACAAACATCATCGGAATACCGATGGCAAAACGCTTATGCAGTGTTTTGTGGCGCAGCAGGTACATGCCCAGCAGACCACCCAAACTGCCACCGATAGCGCTGACACCTAAAAGAGTCCGCTCACGAATACGCCAGCGATTTTTCTTGGCCTTTTTCTTGTCAATAAGCATAAGCAGGAAGGCAAGCGCATTGATTATAACGAGGTAGATCCATAGTAATTTCATGTTCAAAAATCCTTTCTGGAGGGGTAAAATGAAAAAGTTTTGTGTGGTTTTAATGCTATGCTTGGGGCTGAGCGGCTGTGGGACAGTGGAGACCTTTGAAACCTTAGGCCCAGTACAACATGAGCCTGATGAAGCACCGGCGATGGGGGAAATTCAGATATCTTTACCGGAGTCTGCTTCGAAAGAAGTATTTGCCAGTAATGATAGCAGCTGCTATGAGTGCGATGGATATACGCTGATGCTACAGACTTTCAGTTCCGGAAACCTGACACAGACAATTCGGAATTTGAGCGGTTTTGCTCCAGATAAATTAACGGTACTGGAAAGCAAAAACGGAGATTACAAACGCTATGAATGGGTATGGACAGCAGCCGGAGAAGGGGCAGATGTACTGTGCAGAGCCATGGTGATCGATGACGGCGATTATCACTACTGTTTGTCTGTAATGGCACCAGCGCAAAATGCAGGTGCATTGCAGGGGGAATGGAATCAGGTGTTCACGTCCTTCACGCTATCTTGATTATAGCACAGAATCGACCAATTGCAAAAGAAATCTTTCATTAAGGGGGTGGCCATGTGTGCCGAAGAAATCAGCTGCTTGGAATCGGCCTCATTGGGTTTGGGTTGGGACTGCTGGCAGCAGGATTATTTGAGTCGGTTTTTTTCTGTGGCTTTATAGGTGTCGGAGCGTTGGTCTTTGGCATTATGATCATACAGAAAAAATAAGAGACATAAACTTGTCCAACCTGGAATATAGTTTAATAGAATGAAAAAGGAGTGGATGCGAATGGAGTGGAATAAAAAACCTTGCCCTTATTTGAAAATAGTCAGTCGGCAAGTTCAAAATCAGGAGCAAACACAGGAATTACGGCTGCCGGAGGAAATGCCGGATATTGGCCGGGTTCTGTGCGCCTGGGGGCAGTGTCTGATCCGCAGCAAAGAATGGCGAGGGGATGGCATGAGCATTTCCGGAGGAGTCAGTGCCTCGGTTATTTATATGCCTGAAGATGGCACATCCCCCAGGACGATGGAAGCATGGTTGCCGTTCCAAATGAAGTGGAGTTTGCCTCAGAGCCAAAGAAATGAAAATTTGCGAGCAATGTGTTTATTGCACAGTTTGGATGCCCGGACTCTGTCAGCGCGTAAAATGATGCTACGGGCAGGAATCAGTGTGCTTGGTGAGATTTATGAGCCTTCAGAAGCCGAAATTTATGTTCCTTCAGAGGTGCCGGAAGACGTGGAACTTTTGACGAATGTATATCCGGCGGTTTTGCCCAGAGAAATCGGTGAAAAAACCTTCACTTTTGAAGAAGATATTCGTGTGCCTAATGTAAAGCAGTGGATCAGCTGGCGTATGGAACCGGAGATTGGGGAGCAAAGTGTCGTCGGCGGACGAGCAATCCTTCGAGGAAATGGTCAGCTGCATTATGTGTACATGGACCAGGAGGATACGATTCATAGTGGCCAACAGGACATTCCATTTGCACAGTTTATCGACTTGGATCGAGAGTATGACAAGGATACGACCGTGGATATGATGCTGGCAGTGTCCAGTCTGGAACCGGAAAACACTTCCGATGGGGTTCGAATACAATGTGCCCTGACAGCACAATACCTTGTGTGGGACAGAACTCTTTTAGAAGTAGTGGAAGATGCCTATAGCCCTTTGCGGAATATGGAGATGAGTACCGAATCTTTGCAGTTGCCAATGGAATTGGACAGCAGAATGGAAATGATCCAAGCGCAGAGCCGTTTCAAAGAAGGAACGATCAAGGACGTGACATTTTTACCGGATTATCCCAATCAATTCCGGGAAGGGGACATGGTAAACATTGGGCTGTCCGGTATGTTCCAGATACTTTATCAGGATAAAGATGGTAATTTGCAAGCAGAACTCGAAAACTGGTCTGAGGAAATGAACTTACCAGCCGGAGTGGGCACACAGCTTTGTGCAACCATGCAGAACATACGCTTTCCGGATTCTGGGATGAATGTTCAGATAAAGCTAAATTTGCAGACCAGAGCCAATCAGGAAATAACCATGATTACGGGGGTGACCCTCGGACAGTTCCAGCAACCGGAAGCAGATCGTCCGACCCTGATTTTACGTCGTATGAACGAAGACAGCCTTTGGGAATTGGCCAAAGGCTGTGGATCAACGGTAGATGCCATTCGCAAAGCAAATGGACTGACCCAGGAACCGGATCGAGGGCAAATGCTGCTGATCCCGATTCGCTGATACCGGATATCAGCACGGGACTTCCGCAGCCTAAAAACTTGCCACCGGCATGTTTTTTTAACGACCTTTCGAGTATCTTCATGGCAAAATAAAAAGGGAGGCTAGGCCTCCCTTTTTATTTTGGCAACATATGATAATAATGATACGGTTTCATATGGTTTCAAAAGGTTTCACTTAAAATTGAAACCATACCACCGAAGTGAAACCATCAAAACAACAAAAAAGGCGGGGCTTACTCAGCCCCAACCTCGATGTCCGTTCCGTCCTTAAAGCGGAATGTGATTCTGTTGTCTGCGTGTACCGTTGCCGTTTCCAACAGTGTGAGCCATAGCCCTTCGTCCCAGGTCTCAAGGACGAGGGGCTGTTCTTTTATCGAACCGATGAAAATCCGAAGTTCTCGGTCACGCTGCATCCGGTTTTCACGCTCAACGGTGGTCTTTTTCAGCTGATCCACCGCTTTCTCATACCGCTTGACCAGGCGGTTGTACTTTTTGCTGTATTCTTCTTGGGACTGCTGCGTGGTAGCATTCTCCTTGATGCACTGGTTGACCAGTCCGGCAACCACCTGGATTTCTTCGTTTAGAGCATCGATTTCCGCGTCCAGTTCGGTGCAATCTGAAGCAATCGACCGCATGACCTCACAGGCTTGAATGACCTGTTCTAGGTTACCCATCAGCTGATTGTATGCCTGGAGGAACATCCTCTGAATGCCCTCGGTGGCGAGGGTTGGGGTTTCGCACTTGGCTTCTCCGCTGAACTTACCGTTGCAGCGCCAAATCTCTCTGCGGTACGCATCCGTGGAGTGCCACACCTTTTTGCCGTAAAAACCACCGCAGTCACCGCAGATCAGCTTGCTGGCAAAGAGGCTCGATCCGCTGTAGGAACGGCCCAGACTCTGACGTCGGGCAATTTCTGCCTGTACTCGGTCGAAGTCCATTGCAGAGATGATTGCCGGATGGCTACCTTCCACGTAATACTGCGGAACCTCGCCCTCGTTAACCTTCTGCTTTTTGGTGAGGAAATCCACCGTGAACTTTTTCTGTAAGAGTGCATCACCCTTGTATTTCTCGTTTTGAAGGATGCTCATCACCGTGCCTTGGCACCATTTGGTCTTCCCTCCGGGTGTGGGAATGCCGAGACTCATAAGATGCTTGCAGATGCCTGCCGCCGTTTTGCCCTCAAGGAACAAGCGGTAAATCATTCTAACAACCTCGGCCTCTTTCTCATTGATGACGGGGACACCCCCCTCGCCACGGTCATAGCCGAGAAAATGCTTGAAGGGCATCGTGACCTTGCCGTCAGCAAAACGCTTTCGCTGACCCCAGGTGACGTTCTCGGAGATGCTCCGGCTTTCTTCCTGGGCAAGACTGGACATGATGGTGATCAGCAGCTCACCCTTGCTGTCAAAGGTGTAGATGTTCTCTTTTTCAAAGAACACCTCCACATGATGCTCCTTCAGCTTACGGACAGTGACCAGACTGTCCACCGTATTTCTCGCAAATCGGCTGACCGACTTGGTAACGATGAGGTCGATTTTACCTGCAAGGGCATCAGCCACCATCTCATTGAAACCCTCGCGGCGTTTCGTGTTCGTGCCGGAAATGCCCTCATCGGTATAAACCTTTACGAACTCCCAATCGTCCCGCTTTTTGATGTACTGCGTGTAGTAGTCGATCTGGGCTTCATAACTGGTGAACTGCTCATCACTGTCAGTGGAAACACGGGCGTAGGCTGCGACCCTTCGCTTGGCAATGGATGCGGTCGGCAGCGCCGTGAACTTATCCTTTGTGGCAGGAATAACCTTTATTGCTCTTGCCATCGTGCTTGACTCCTTTCTTTGGCTTTTTGTCTTGCCGTTTCACGCATTTCGTCTGTCCACGATTCTGCTCTGGATCGGTCTGACCATATGCGGGTCACCACGCTGCCGTCCGCAAGGTGGAAGTGGAGCGTGTTGCCATCATCGGCTATGATTTTCTGAATGTCAGCTGGGTTTTTGACTATCTCTGCCACCAAAGCATCCAGGGTCGATTCAGGTATCTGTTTTGAAGCACAGTATTTTTTGCCCCTGGTATTGTAGGTGGCACAGATCCATGAAACCCGTCCAGCGGTCGTTTTTCTGCGATAGTTCTTACCACACTTGGCGCACTGGACAATCCCTGTGTAAGGGAAAGATGGCATTGCGGGCGGTGTGGCTTTCCGAATAGATATCCTTCGCTCGATTTCAGCCTGTACCGCCTCAAAGGTTTCTAACGGGATAATGGATTCGTGGGCTTCCTCCAAAATGTACTGCGTTTTTTGCCCGGTGTTCCGAATGGTCTTCTTGGTGATGTGGTTTTCACGGAAGGTCTTCTGGAGGAGAAGATTGCCCGTGTAAGTGTAGTTCCGCAGGATCGTGGCAATGGTCTGTGGTTGCCAAATGCCGCCGTTCCGTGTGGGGATACCGTCCTCAGTGAGTCTGTTGGCAATACCGCCGGGACCGGCACCGTCCAGGTATTCTTTGAAGATGCGCCGTACAATCTCAGCCTCGTCCGGTATGATGTAATACTGACCATCTCGGATGCGGTATCCGAGCATCCTGCCGCACCAAGGCATCCCTTCCTCAAAGTTCTTCTTGATGCGCCACTTTTGGTTTTCGCTGGCAGAAAAGCTTTCTTCCTGGGCATAGGATGCCAGGATCGTCAGCATCAGTTCTCCATCGGCACTCATTGTGTGGATGTTCTGCTCTTCAAAAAAGACATCCACCTCCAACGCTTTCAGCATACGGACAGTCTCAAGGAGTGTCACGGTATTTCTCGCAAAGCGGGAGATGGATTTTGTGATTATCATATCTATTTTTCCGTTACGGCAGTCATCAAGCATACGCTGGAAGTCTGCACGACCTTCTTTGGTGCCGGTGATGGCTTCATCCGAATACACACCGACAAATTCCCAGCCATCCTCTTTTTGAATAAGGTCATTGTAGTAGCTGACCTGGGCAGACAGAGAGTGGAGCATGGCATCCTTTCCGGATGAAACACGGGTGTATGCTGCGACCTGCTTTTTCCGCTGTAACTTCGGAATTTGAGCAACTTTCGTAACTTTTTTAGGCATTATATCACCTCCTTCACAGGTGACATATTACCTCTAAAACCACTTATTATCCAGTCATTCTCGCGATATAAACTGTCAAAATTGATACCAAATATCTCGCACATTTTTGTCTCTATTATGGCGAAATCCTCGGTGGTGATCAGTCCCCGTGAGAGCATGATCCGAGCCTGTGCCATGGCAGATTTGTACCCAAGCAGAGCCTGAAAGGTCTTATTGTCCATCACGCACACCCCTTTCACGATAGCACTCCTGGGAGCAGTATTTGCGGTTGGCCCCGGTGTAGTCAGTAAATAGCTTTCCGCAGGTCGGGCAGGTATGCGGAACGATCTTTGCACTGACACGCTCCTGGCGGTGCTTGTTCCACCAGGTCTGTCGGCACTGCTCCGAGCAGAAGAGGCGTGGCTTTGTCTTGGGGGTAATGGTAAGTTCAGTACCGCAGTTCTTGCAGCATGGCTTGCTTGGGGGCGCATCAACGGTCATGCCGCTTCTCCGGCAGAAGGTTTTGATGGTGCTGCTCGGAATGCCAAGGGCTTCAGATATAGTGGCATATGTAGCTTTTTGCTCACGCATGGCTACGATCTTTTCCTTTTGTAAGTCAGTCATAGGGAGTCCTCCGTTCCGAAGGAGTCTGCTCCTTCTGCTTACATAGGAAAAATGTCAACCCCCTATAAGATGCAAAAAAGCCCACCGAACCGAGGTCGATGGGAAGAAAAAGAACTTTTACACTGCAAAGCGTGAAAAAATTTACAATTTCCTATTGAAATTCTTGGAGAATAGGAGTATTATATTATAATGTATAGGTGTTAGTATGCCCACTTACACCCAATTTACGAAAATCAGTGTCAATAGGAGGTGAGTAGCGTGGACAATCAGTATATTCGTGGGCTAAGAATTCAGAAAAAATCTGTTGTGAAAAAACTGTACGCAGCTGTCTGCATGGTCCTAGTTGCTGCGCTACTTGTGTCCGCGACATCCTATGCTTGGCTTGTGCTATCTCAGGCACCGGAAGTTACAGGCGTAAGCACTACACTTGGTGCCAACGGCAACTTGGAAATTGCGTTGAACACAAACAGCCTTGACACTTACATCTTTACCGCCAATGAAGATACAAGCATAGGAATAGAATCGGTATTTGATAAAAACTCCTATTGGGGCAACGTTGTCGATTTAAGTGACGAACGTTATGGTTTGCAGAACATTCAATTGAAACCCGCCGCCCTCAATTACAAGAGTGATGCCCAACTGGCTGTCAATATGGGCGCACCTTTCCTGATTGCTCAGTATGGACTTGATGGCCGAGTAACCGGCTTAAGTTCTTCTGGTATTCTTACCAATTTTGATAGCGAAACAAATAAGTTCATTTCTAGCACAAATTACGGTGTGCGTGCGTTGGGCGAAGCCAGCAAGGCTCTCAGTACCCTTACCGTTGATATGGATCAGGACGATGCTGTCCTGGCTGTGTACAATACCTACAAAGCAATTGCTGATGCGAACTCCCCGGAGGTTTCGTACCAAGATTGGCCTGCGTGGAGAGAAGCTGTTTGGAATATCCTTCTCCGCATCTATTTTAAGCATTCCGATGCTATCGCCAACGGAACAACTGCAAGCGAAAGCTATACTGCGTCTACTGTCGATGAACTTGAAACTCAGTACTTAATTATGCAGGAAAACATCGACAAAGCCTATACCTATCTGCAAGCTATGGTTATTTGTCGCGTGTTTGCTGACGGCAGCAATTTGGTTGCCCAGGCAAAGATTGCCGATCTGATTTCCAACAACGAAGAAGATGTGCGTGAGTATTTCGCTGCAGCTGGCATTACTGATTACAATGAGGCGCTTGATCTACTTGATGAAACAAAAGCCGCTTGTAATGGTGTGCTGAGCGCCATTTCCTCTTTCAAGGCTAGTTCTGCATATACAAGTGGAAGCATCAGTTATGACCAGATCCGCAACCTTCTGCTGACAGATCTGGATCTAAATAATATTACCTTTAATGGAAACAGCATCGGCGCATACGACATCGCATCCTATGCTGCAAGTCGTTATGCATATTGTCTTCTGAATAAGACCGATACTTTGGATTCTTTGTACGGAAATAGCTCGTATAACTTCTCCACTGGTTCTGGATTGAATTTCATGAGCGCTCTTGAATCGATTCATACCGTAGCAATGTATGAATATGCTGGTAAGCTCTACTATGATGGATATTCCCTGACCATTCCGAGTTATGCCAACAATACCGAATTGAGAGGCATGACTTATGAGACTTTCATGAATCCTCATAATGGTCACGTTCGCCATCTTTCTTGGGCTTATCCCTATTTAACGGATAGCACCAACAAGGGAACATCTACCAACACAGAGTTCTACAAGCAAGCCTACGCAGATGCCAAAACTGCCTTGCTCGAAGCATTCTATATTCCAGAAGATCCGGAGTATTCTGCATTCATTACGCCTGCGTTTGACCATATTATCTCTGTGGCCAACGGCGAGACAGACACTTACGCTTATGAGTATCTTGCACGTTTGGAGGCTGGATTGGATGCACTGTCTTCCGACTTCCTCAACCAGTACGGCGAGGGCATCAAGTATTACGCTCTGATGTTTGCAGCATTGGTTTCGGATGCAGAGTATGCTGAAGGAACAGTTATTACAGAACCTGCGCCTGATAGCCTGTACGCTAAAGTCCTCCAGGCATTCTATATTCCAGAAGATCCGGAGTATTCTGCATTCATTACGCCTGCGTTTGACCATATTATCTCTGTGGCCAACGGCGAGACAGACACTTACGCTTATGAGTATCTTGCACGTTTGGAGGCTGGATTGGATGCACTGTCTTCCGACTTCCTCAACCAGTACGGCGAGGGCATCAAGTATTACGCTCTGATGTTTGCAGCATTGGTTTCGGATGCAGAGTATGCTGAAGGAACAGTTATTACAGAACCTGCGCCTGATAGCCTGTACGCTAAAGTCCTCCAGGCCATAAACGACGGAAAATCCGCAGATGAGGTTCTTGCAATATCTGGGTACCTGGATTATGAGTATAATGTCGGTAATCCCCCCAACAACTATTACTTCAAAAAGTTAATTGGCGATCCTTATGCATATATGAAGAGTGCGATTGCCAACGCATATGCTCGAATTGATGCATTGAAGGCAAGCAAGTCAACCGGTGAGGCTCTTTCCTGGGAAGAGATTTACTCTGTTATCGTCTATATCATTGGCGAGGACTTTGCTCCCTACAATGGCGATCAGATCGAATATGCAAATGACCGTGCTAATTGTAGCATCGTTCTCGATGTTCCGAGCAAGGCAATCGGCAATATCCACACCCTGTTTAACAATCAGAACTATGCTTGCGATTTCACTCTGAGTGAACTCGATATTACTGCTTCTTCCTACGACTCCTTCATGGAACGACTGATAACTGAATGTGCAGGAGTTCTTCCGGAGAAGATGACATATTGGGTTTGCATTTACCGTTGGGATATTCCCGAATACGGCGAAGGTAACTTTGAACTGAACTCCAATGGCACCACCTATGCGTTTGGTATCGATTTGCTGTTCCGCACAAATGCTACCGCAGCAAACCTCCTCCTTCAGACCATTGGCATTGACCGAATTTATAACAATGACAATGCCCCTGAAGACTGGATGTATTCTGACGAGTGGGAGGCTGCACAGGGCCAAGGTAGCCGGATCACCATGGATAATCCTGAGTTGTTGGCTGCTCTACGCGTAGCCTTTGTGGACACCGCCACCGGTGAAATCTATGGCATTGCGAAAGCAGATTCCAATGGCTACCTGTATCTGAGTAATGACGATGGCTCCGCAACCATCAAACCATTGGATCAGAATGTCATTTCCGCTATCACCGTCTGGATTTATCTTGATGGCAACATTGTAGAAAACCTTCATGCTGATACTGCTGCAGCAACAGATATGAAGATTAACCTGCAGTTTGCTACAGATGCAACGCTGAATCCTGCATTCGGCGGTAACAGCGAAACTCCTAATGGTGGAACACAGATACCTTCCAATCCTTCTGATCCCACCAGTCCCTCGAATCCTATTGTGCCGGAACCCACACTCCCGACTGAACAATCTGATTATTATGTGGAATACGAAGGAAATAATGTATATTCCTTCTATACACTCAGCAACGGTTCTCGTGAGTATGAGTTGACCTTTACTGGTTCGATGGATTCGGGAAATAACACTATTGTCGTTGAGGACATTACAACATATCCCGCAAATGGTGTCGCTATCCCCGCAATAGCAACCTACGCAACGGACAATGAAGAATACGCTGTTTCTGTCGACCCTTCAGCACCTTTCGCTGATTTGGGCTCAGAAAGTGCTTCGGTTTTCTTTGTACCTATAGGCGGTAAAAAGGTTAACATCACATCGACTATTCTAAGCGATTTGTTCGATTATAACGATGGAACCGAATTCTATTCTATTGATCTCAGCGGCCTGGATACATCGACGGCAATAGATATGAGTGAGATGTTCTATAACTGCAATTCTCTTACTCATTTGAATTTGAGTGGTGTTGATACATCCAGGGTTACTGACATGAGCAATATGTTCTACATGACTAACGGAGAGTCCAGACTTGCTGAATTGGATCTCAGCAGTTTCAATACGGCCAATGTTACAAATATGAATTCAATGTTTGACTATTGTAGCAGTCTGGTTACGTTAGATGTCAGCGGCTTTGATACATCTAATGTAACAAACTTCGAGCAAATGTTCTGTATGTGCAAAAAACTAACGTCTGTTGATGTTTCTGGCTGGGATACTTCAAGCGCAAACTTTATGGATGATATGTTTAACCAGTGCGAAAGTTTGACCAGCATTGATGTGAGTAACTTTGATACATCCGAAGTTGTGAGCATGATTCGAATGTTCATGGGATGTACAAAGATTACTACAATTGATGTTAGCGGGTTCGATACTGGCTGGGTAAAAGATATGTCCTATATGTTCGAGAGATGCTACGAATTGGAAACGCTGGATGTAAGTAACTGGAACATCGAAAGAGTTGAAGACATGACATCTATGTTCGCATACTGCGGAAGCCTTACATACCTCGATATTGAAGATTGGGATCTCACAAATATTGATATCGAGAATATGTTCTATGGTTGCCCGGCAGGCAGTACAATTAGCGATTAACCACAGAGGCGAGGAGTTATAGTTGGCTCCTCGCCTTTAATTTTCTAGCATCTCAAAATGAGAAAAAGCCCACCGAACCGTAATGGCTCGATGGGCTTCGTACTTAGTTGGGGATCTTCAGTTTCCAGCCGGAGTAGATGACATTGGAGGTCAGTCTGTTCAGCTTCTTGATTTCTGGGTATCGGCTACCCTTACCCAGGTACTTGGCGGAGATATCCCAGAGGGTATCCCCACGCACCACGGTATGAACCCGGTATTCCTCATCCTTCACAGGAGCGTTGGTATTGACCGTGGGATAAATGGCGGTGCCGTCATTGGTGAATACAAAACCGCAATAATATCGAACTGAGTTCCCGCACGGTCAGCAGTGCAGACTACGTAGAACTCTCCGATTTTGAAATCAAATCTGTAGGGATCGATGATCGGGACGGGATGGGCATAGCCTTTGATGTGATTGTCGAGGCAGAAATTTATGTCAAGGAATATCATCGTCACCGTGATGTCAAGGAAGACACCTGCTTCCCTTGGTTCCAGCTTTCCTGTACGGCAGATCTTGCCATGAATATGGATGATTTGCGTATTGCCAGGGTTACGCAATACAATCAAAAGAACAAACAAAATAGACCGTTGTCCGATTCTCTCGTTCCAATCAGCTATAAAATTGACCTTGAGAAAATTGCAACGGATTTTTTGAGAAGACATTACCCGGAGGCGCTTCGTAGTCCTATGCCTGTCGACCCCATGGATCTGGCTGGCAGATTGGGTCTTTCGGTTGTAACTCATGAACTAACCGAAGATTTTTCCGTTTTTGGTCAAATTTTCTTTGCCGACTGCGATGCGGAAATCTTCAATGCTACCTCCGGCAAGATGGAAACAGTGCATTTTCCCGGAAAAACAATTGTTGTTGATCCCAAGGCATTCCTTCTGCGTAATCTTGGGTCAGTCAACAATACAATTGTGCATGAATGTGTCCATTGGGATCAGCATCGGAAGGCATTTGAGCTGGAGCGCCTTTACAATCGTGAAGCGGCGCAGATTAAATGCATGGTTGTTGGCGGCGTAAAAGGGTCGTGTAACCGCTCCGCTGCAGACTGGATGGAGTGGCAGGCTAATTCTTTGGCCCCACGGATTCAAATGCCTTTAGGGCCATTTAAAATCAAAGCAGCAGAGTATATCCGCACATTCCAAAGAGAATCGAATGCGTCCCACATTGTTGATGTGATGGAAACCGTCATTGATGCTCTCGCTTCATTCTTTGTTGTTTCCCGACAGGCAGCAAAAATGAGAATGGTAGATGCCGGATATGAGGAGGCCATTGGTGCTTTCACATACATTGATGGTCGCTACGTTAAGCCACACGCCTTCAAAAAGGGTAGCCTACAAAAGGATCAGACCTACTGCATCAGTGCGGACGATGCTCAAATTATCGCCTTCAGCGATATGCGGTTCTTTGAGCAATCAAAAAAAGGATCATACATTTATGTTGATTCGCATATGTGCCTAAATGATCCGAGTTATGTCACAAGATGCGAAGACGGTTCTGTTCAGCTGACCGATTATGCACGGCTACATATTGACGAGTGTTGCCTTGTCTTTACGCTGAAGGTCAAAACGACCAACAAGTACGGTGAGGAATTTTACAAAGAGTGCGTCCTGTGTCGCGATGCGGACTCCGGAATCCTATTTCAAACTACATTTGCAAAAGAACTCAATGACAATGTCATGGGAAAAGCAGATGCTGCTCTTGCTCGTGAGATTGAAATCCAGCGAGTTCTACAAGAAATGCCACCTACATTTGGCGCAGCACTCACTTATTTGATGGAGTGGGTGGAAATTACCGAGGAGCAGCTGGCTGAGAACGCCTTGGTTTCTACAAAAATGGTACAGCGTATGCGGAATAATCAAAACTATCCCAAGAATATCGATAGTGTTGTTGCAATCTGTATCGGAATGCATATTCCGCCCGAATTGAGCAACGCACTTATAGGCAAGTCTGGTTTTTCGTTACGATTGGCGGAGAGTGAAACTCACTTGCTATATCATTTCTTCCTTAACCACTATTATACCCACTCAATCCATGACTGTAATGATATGCTTCTGGCGAAAAATCTGGAAGTCATGACCGGTGTGGAATAACTACTGAAAGCAAAAAAGGCTCTACAGTACCCATAGCCTGGGTGCCGTAGAGCCTTTTGGTTACGTTGAAACTTTTCCTCTGACAATGAAACTATTCCTGCCACAATGAAACTTTTCTCCGAGAAATAGTTTCACCGTGGCTGTGTTTTATATAGAAATAGGGCATCCTGTGCGGTGGAAAACCACACCTGAACGCCCACAATGAAACTATCCCTAACAGCCAAAGGGCAGAAAACCCTTGTGGCACAAGCATTTTTACAAAAAGAATAAGGTCGATAGTTTCAATACCAATGGTATCAAAATTATCGACCTTATTTGGTGCAAGAGAGGGGACTCGAACCCCCACGGCGAAACCACACGCACCTCAAACGTGCTTGTCTACCATTCCAACACTCTTGCAAGTCACTTGGATATTATAACGACTGAAATTGGTTTTGTCAACCATTTTATATGTCAAACACGGGAAAAACCTTAGAAGCGGAAAGTTTTGAAAGCCACTTGTCAAAACATCTTCATTCTGCTACACTATTGGCAGGAAATATGTCGGAGGAATTACTATGACACGATTTTTTGTAGAGCCTGAACAATTACTGGATAACGAAATCATTCTGACCGGAGAAAATGCGCAGCATGCCAAAGTTTTGCGCTTAAAAATCGGCGAAGTGGTTATGATGTGTGACGGAGAGGGCAGAGAATGTCTATGCCGCGTGGAAGATGACAGGCAATTGGCATTTTCTGTTATTGAACGCAGAGAAAGCACCACAGAAGCTGCAATCCGTGTCAGTGTTTATATGGCCTTGCCCAAAGCGGATAAACTGGAACATGTGATTCAAAAGGCAACGGAACTGGGCGCCTATGAAATTGTAACATTTCCTTCGGCTCGCTGTGTTTCCAAACCCGACGAAAAGAGCCTGTCCAAGAAACTGGAGCGTTGGCAAAAAATAGCAGTATCTGCCGCTGAGCAGTCCGGCAGGGGAAGAATACCGCAGGTGATCGTTTTGCCCTCTTATAAGGCGGCCATTGATCGTGCGACACGGGCGGATTTAAGTTTACTTTTTTATGAAAATGAGCACGCTTTGACATTACAGGCTGGTTTGAATACCAAGCCCTATTCTACCATCAGCCTTCTGACAGGTCCAGAGGGCGGCTTGGAGGAGACGGAAGTTGAACAGGCAAGAAATTCCGGAATGCAGATTTGCACGCTGGGCAAACGGATCCTGCGTTGCGAAACGGCACCGTTATGCGCCTTGTCTGCGGTTATGTTTCACGCCGGAGAATTTTGAACAGGAGAGGATTGCATATGGCAGAACCAAGACGTAGAAAATCCCTGAGACGAACATTGTTATTTGTTCTGGTTTTCGAGTGTTGTATCTTACTGTTGTTGGGAGCATGGGCGTTGCGGCTGCTGGCGACGAATGAGAATGATCCTGTAGAAACGCTGCCCTCAGAAACAAGCGGTTCCACACACCCCGATCCAACAGTGCAGCCTACCGTCGCCCAAACTGTTCCTCCCCAGCAACCGACGGATCCGGAGGAGATGGTTGGTACCCTCTACACCAGAAAACAATTGGAAGCAATGTCCACAAAATCCTTGGACTATGGCCCAGGAGTCACCTCTGACGGCAAGCGGCCGCCTTACCCGGATGATTTGCAGAAACAATATGGCCGTTACGGGGCAAACTTTATTGCTCCGGAGACAAATATCGTTTATTTGACTTTCGATTGTGGCTATGAATACAGTTTTGTAAATGAAAATGGCAAAACTGTCCGTGTGACGGAGTGGATACTGGATACGCTGGAAGAAAAGAATGTGAAGGCGGTTTTCTTTGTAACATTGCCTTATTGCAAGAATAATCCGGATCTGGTGGAACGTATGATCGCTCAGGGGCACGCTGTTGGCAATCACAGCTCTACCCACCCCAGTTCAATGGCCAAGATTTCCATCGATCAAATGGTGGATGAAGTAATGACCTTACATCATTATGTCAAGGAGCATTTTGGTTACGAAATGCATTTATTCCGTCCGCCCACGGGTGCTTATTCGGAACAGTCTCTCGCAGTGGTTCAAAGCATTGGATACAAAACCGTACATTGGAGTTTTGCTTATGCAGATTGGGACCCGGAAGCACAACCCAGCGTAACAGAAGGCTATAACATTATTACAGGAAGACATCATCAGGGTGCTATTTATCTGTTACATGCAGTATCGGCCACAAACGCCACTGTTTTGAGTGATGTGATCGACTTCCTTCAGGAAAAGGATTACCAGTTGGCACTTTTTGAATAACCAACAACCCCATCCGGTGTTACGGATGGGGTGTTGTTCGGGGTGTTGATTTTACTTTTCCACAAAACAGACAATCATAAACCATTTCTTCCACGTTACTTCCGGGGACGACCATAATCGTTCCTGCACTCCACAGATGGATACAGGTATTCTTATCATTCTTGAGGGTGCTGATGGAAATAGCACCGGAAACACTGTCCATGTCTATTTGACATTTTCCCAGCTTACCGGAAGATTGATAACGGTTGCCGTTTTTTTCGTAGGGGAGTCGTGTATCAAGGGACTTGCTGACTCCGTCCAGATTCAGGTCAAAACCGTAATCTTCCGGCAAATACAGGGTAAAATCACCCGAAACCGTATCCAAATCGATGGATTTGGGGCAGGCGGCCTTTGCATCGATGGTACAGCGGGCAGAGACACCTTCGATATCGATGGTTTCAAACTTGCCGTTAAAAGTCATATCGCCTGAAACGGTTTCTACATCCAGTTTCTTTGCGATGACGGATTGGACGGTGTTTTTGCCGGATACATTTTCAATTTTCAACTCCTGAATATTGGACAGCATCTGGATTGTAAAATCCGCAGAAACGCCTTCAACTTTCACCAGTTTTCCTTCCCAGTTCTGGGGCATGGAAAGGATAAGATCTTTAGATTTGACTTTTCCGGTATTCCATGTTTTACCGCTGAATCCAATGGTCAGACGCCTATTCTCAAGTTTATATACCGTTTCCCAATTGGTATGATTCTTTTTTGTTTCGTAGGAGATGGTAGCATCTTTGCCACCGCTGATGTTGACATTACCAGAAACCCAGATGACGACGATCTCGTCAATATCGGCTGCGGCAAAGGATTCGCTGGCGGATTCTGTACCATCAGAAAGAGAACTGCCAACGGAAGTGCCAATGCTTACATTTGACCATGAAAAAATGTTCAGACATATACCAGCGATCAAAACACCGGACAGAATGATGACCAGCAGAGAAAAAATGATGATTCTTGCAATTGCATTTTGCTTCATGCGGATACCTCCAAAGCATCAAAAATTGCCTTGACTAAGCATTTTACTGCACCAATCAGGGGAAAAATCACCCAGGTAATGAGCCAAGCGCCACTCCAAAAGCTGATGATAAAATAGGCGATGATGCCCAGCGTAGTAACCAGAGTGTTGATGGCTTCCAAAAGCGGATTTTTCTGCTTGGGTTCTTCGACAGGTTCTGCTTTCTTTTCTTCCTTTTGCCCGGCTGTACTCCCGGCAAAAATAAGCAGGGCAGTGGCTACGCCGCAAATGGCCAGGGTGCCGCAAAGACCAATTTCTTCCATATTCAGCGACGACAAAACAAACAGGGGAATGGGAGAGATGATATAAAGAAAAATTGCAAAAGCCTTCATAAACCGCTTCCAAAGGGAACCGTCCTGCTTTTTCACAGGAGTAGGAGCGGCAGCGGAGGGGGCAGGTGAAATAGAGGAAGTGTCCTTGCCCAGCAGCTCATTGATATCACCAATGCCGGAGATGGCCAGCCGATAGGCTGCTTCCGGCGCTTTGCCCTGTGCAAGCAGATCGTCGTAACGCTCCAGTGTGTTTTGTAAAATTTCTTGCTTCATATCTTCACAGCCGGTGGTGCCGGCAAAGAGAAGATCAACATAAGAAATCAGTTGTTCTCTCATTTTTCTACCTCCAAGATTAAAAGCTGATCCATAATGGACTTGGTTTCCTGCCATTCCTGTAATAATCGATGGCAGGCATCTCGGCCTTCCGGGGTGATGGTGTAGTATCGCCGTCGGGCACCCGGGCCGTTGCTGCCCCAGTAAGAGGCGATGTAGCCCAGTTCCTCCAAACGTTTAAAAGCGGTGTATAGCGTGGCTTCCTTTAACTCAAACCGACCGTCAGACAGGGCAGAAATTGTTTTGTTGATCTCATATCCGTAGCTGTCTGATCGTAAAAGACGAGCTAGAATAATTGCATCTGTATGACCACGGATCAAATCACCTGCAATGGACACAGTTGCACCCCCTTTTTTTAAACTGATACTACCATAATAACACTGAGTACCTCAGCTGTCAAGGTATTGCAAAAAATTTATATACAGAAAAGTACCGCCAACATACAATGAAAAAACCGACCTATGATTCCATAGGTCGGTTCTCTGTTTTATGAACACCTGTCTAAAAGCCGGTGCTGATTATTATTTGTGATATTTACTTCCGGCTTGGATGGCCTCAGCTCGATAAAGCTGTTCCAGAACCATCACACGAGCCAGATGATGGGGGAATGTCATTGGCCCCATGGAGAGTTTGAAATCCGCTGCTGCTTTGACTCTTGGGGAAATGCCAAAGGAAGATCCTATGAGAAAACAGGCACTGCTTTTTCCTGCCAGTTTTACATCAGCCAGTTTTTTTGCAAATGCCTCGCTGGACAGCTCCTTGCCTTCTGGGGTGAAAATGCAAAGCCATGCACCCTTTGGAATTTTGGAGAAGATCATATCAGCCTCTTTTTCCAGACCTGCGGCGATTTCGGCAGGGGAAGGATCTTCCGGCAGGCGAACCTCTGGCAACTCCAGCAGATTGAACTTGCAGTAGGCACCCAGCCGCTTGGAATATTCTTCACAAGCGGAAAGATAGAATTTTTCCTTTAGCTTGCCCATGGCAAGCAGCGTAATATCAAACATTATGCAAATTCCTTAATAATCGATACGATCTCTGCACCGATTCGCTTCTGTGCTTCGGCAGTGGAGGCGCCGATGTGGGGCAAGGCGGAAACTGCAGGGTGCTGAGACAGTGCTTCGTTTTTGGTGGGTTCTTCGTTCCAAACGTCCAGACCGGCAGCACGGACTTTGCCGCAGTTTAATGCTTCCAGCAGAGCGTTTTCGTCAATATTTGCGCCACGGGAGGTGTTGATGATCACAACACCGTCTTTCATAGTGGCGATGGAGGCCGCATTGATAATGGGTTCGCCAAGTGCGGGAGTGGACAAAGCAATGATATCAGCGGTCTTAAACAGTTCTTCCAGAGAAACAAAGTGCATACTGTCGCACTCATACTCCGGCTTGGGATGACGCTGATAAGCGATGACATTCATGCCGATGCCCTGAGCCAGATCGCCGATGCGCTTACCGATGCGGCCATAGCCGATGACGCCCAAAGTCTTGCCGCCAAGCTCAAAACCCTTGCCGTAAGCTTTTTTCTCCCATTTACCTTCACGCATGGTGTGACCAGCCACGGAAATAAACCGGGCACAGGAGAACATCAGACCGATGGCCAGCTCTGCAACAGCATTGGAGGAGGCGTTGGGGGTATTGCGCACGGTGATGCCCATGGCTTCTGCATCGGAAACATCAATGTTGTCTACGCCTACGCCGCCACGGATAATCAGTTTCAGACGGCTGTCTTTAGCAACTTCCAGTTGCGCCTTGCGTACTTTGGTGGCAGAACGAACCACCACAGCATCAAAATCCCGGAGAGCGGCGCCCAATTCCTCCGGAGCATAGAACTGCTCTACCACTTCGTGACCCATATCGCGCAGCTGGGCGATACCGGATTTGTCCATGCCGTCAGTAACAAGAATTCTCATTTTCAGTTTCCTCCCAATTACTTATGTTCAGCTTCAAACTTCTTCAAGCATTCTACCAATGCCTGAACACCTTCGATAGGCATGGCGTTATAGATGGAAGCACGCAGGCCACCGACTGACTTATGACCCTTCAGATTGTCAAAACCGGCCGCCTTGGTGTAGGCAACTACTTCCGCATCCAGTTCCTTGCTTTCGGTGACGAAAGGAACATTCATCAGAGAACGGAATTGCTTTTCAACAGTGCCGTTGAACATCGTGGACTGGTCCAGATAGTCGTAGAGGACCTTTGCTTTTTCCTCGTTGTACTTGGCCATTGCATCCAGGCCACCGTTGTTTAGCAGGTACTTGAAGACCTTACCGCAGACATAAATTGCCCAGCAGTTAGGGGTGTTGTACATGGAACCGGCATCGGCATGGGTATCATAACGCATATAAACAGGGGTCTTCGGATCGATATCCGTGCGGATCAGATCTTCCCGGATGATCACAATGGAAACACCGGCAGGTCCGATGTTCTTCTGAACGCCGCCGTAAATCACACCATAGTCAGATACATTGCAGGGCTTGGACAGGAACATGGAACTCTGGTCGGATACCAAAATCTTACCCTTGGTGTTGGGCAGGGTCTGGAAAGTGGTACCGTGGATCGTTTCATTTTCGCAGATATAAACATAGTCAGCGTTTTCCCGGATGGGCAGATCAGAGCAATCAGGCAGGTAAGAGAAGTTTTTGTCTTCGGAGGATGCAATGCACTTTACATCGCCAAACTTTTGAGCCTCTTTGAACGCTTTCTTACTCCAGGCACCGGTAACGATATAGTCAGCAACACCATTTTTCATCAGGTTCATGGGCAACATGGAGAATTGCAGAGTTGCACCGCCCTGGATAAACAACACCTTATAATTATCGGGAATATTCATCAGTTTTCTCAGATCGGCTTCAGCCTCATCAAAAATCTGCTGGAACACCTTGGAACGGTGGGACATTTCCATGACACACATACCGCTGCCACGGTAGTTGAGCATTTCGTCTCGAATTTCTTCCAAAACGGGGACGGGCATGGTAGCGGGACCTGCAGAGAAGTTATAGCTGCGATTATACATTGAAATTACCTCCAATAATTTGCTGCATATTGCAGTTTTATATGGACAGTATAACATGAATGTATTCGGTTGGCAACCATAAATTTGTTAATTTTTTACAGTTTTATTTGATAAATTTGCTGGAAAACTAGGAGTATGCCCAAAAGCAACATCTGTATACGTCCACAATACAAGAACAGGGGAGTGTGTCCAATGAATCCAAAAAAGAAAAAAACTATTCAACCGCCACCGATCGAACAGATAAAACCCAGCCCGATCATTACTGATCCCCAAGGCTGCTACACTGGCAGACCCATTGAAAAGTATGAAACGCCTGTACAAGATGCAGATGACCTGTGAATTACAGCCCCAACCAAAAGTTGGGGCTGTAATTCTAAAAACCTTTGTATATTTTTCTGGTGGCCATACCTCCACGGATATGACGTTCCATTTTGTTCAGGTCCAATACTTTGCGTACTTGTGCATATAGCAGGGGATCTGCCCTAGGCAGTCGTTGTTGAATATCTTTATGGACGGTAGATTTGGAAATTCCGAAGTGTTTTGCCGCAGCACGCACGGTTGCGCCTGTTTCGATCATGTACACAGCCAGTTCGCAGGCCCGTTTATCGATGGTATCTTTCATTTGCCTCCCTCCGATGCTGTGTGCTACCATAAAAACTTATGAAATCGATATGTACAATATGAAATGAACAATTATTAAAATTTTAGAAAAATACTACTTATTTGCTAGACATTTGTGAATAATGAAGATATAATGAAATCATGCAAAGAAGGAGGAGACCCATATGGAACTGAGAGTTGATAGAAAGACCGGACGAAATATCCTTATTGCACTATTCGCTGTTGTTGTGGGCTATATGTGGTTGCGTGAGTCGGAGCGGGTAAAAACGGTGTATGATTTTGTGATCGGACTGTTTTCGCCATTTATACTGGGTGCTGCACTTGCTTTTATCCTGAATGTACCCATGCGTTTTTTTGAAAACAGGCTTACATTTATTAAAAATGAAAAAATCTTGCGTGTGACCTCTATCTGCTTGACGTTGGCGGCGGTTATAGCGGTGATTGCAGCCTTTCTGCTGATTTTGATTCCTCAAATCAAGGAAACCATTCAATTATTTGCTTTCCAACTGCCTAATTTCTTTGAAAGAGTGGATAAAGGGCTGGTCAAACTGCTGAATCGATATCCGCAGATCAAAGAATTTATGATAGCAAACTTTCCTGATATTACCGGAGCCAATGGCACTATCAATTGGATGGCATTGGTCAACCGTGTGATGGAGGCACTTGAAACCAGTATATCTGATCTGGCTGCTCGGGTGGTTGCGTTGATCGGCAATTTGATCAGTGCAATTTATAATGGTGTATTCAGTTTGATTTTTGCATTTTACTGCTTGGCTCGGAAGGAGACATTGGCTCGACAGGGACGAAAATTGCTCTATTCTATTGTGTCTGAAAAGAAGGCGGATGAAGTGGTACGTGTGTTACGAATGAGTAATACCGTGTTCTCCAACTTCATTACGGGCCAGTGCCTGGATGCTGTGATCCTGGGCATTATGTGCGCAGCTGTTATGGCAATTCTGAAAATGCCCTATATTCCCTTGATTTTCTTCATCATTGTTATTACTGCTCTGATTCCGGTCATGGGTGCATTGATCGGTGCAGCCATTGCTGCATTCCTGATTTTTGTTAATAGTCCCATTCAAGCGGTTATGTTTGTCATCATGTTTATCATTGTTCAGCAGATCGACAATAATATCGTCTATCCCAGAGTCGTCGGCTCCTCCATTGGACTGCCTGGAATGTGGGTATTATTGGCAGTGCTGGTAGGCGAGGGATTGATGGGCGTTGCCGGCATGCTTTTGATGGTGCCGCTGGCATCGGTGCTGTATGCATTGCTACGGGAGTTTGCCAATAAACGTGTTGCTCAGCGCAATATACCGGAAGAAAAATTGCAGTGCCAGCCGCCGGATCTTCAACCCCATTTTGTATTCCGTCGAAAAAACAAAAAAGCAAAAGAGGACAATCCAGAGGCAGATATCCTGGACGGAAACTCTTGATCATATCAATCGGTATAAATGGTCTGCGGTTTTTACCGTAGACCATTTTTTGCTATACAGGGATATGAAGGCAGTGGTACTTGCTTTCTGTGGGAAAATAGTATATAATTGAATAGAAAGAGACAGAAAGAGGGGCCTGCGTGAAGATATATCGAAACTATTTATTTGACTTATATGGTACGTTGGTAGATGTCCATACAGATGAGGAAAATGATCTGCTCTGGAAACGATTGAGCATTTTTCTGGGGACGGAAGGCGTTTATTGTCCACCGGATCAGCTGAAGCAAAGTTACTTTACTCAAGTTACGGATCGAGAGCAACAAGCCAGATCGGAACGGGGAAATGGCGCAGAAATCGATATTGGCCCTGTTTTTGAGAGGATCTACCGTGAAAATGGATTTTCTCCCAGCAACAGACAGGTTGAAAATCTGGCAAAGCTGTTCCGGATATTTTCGACAGAAAAGCTGCGACTTTTTCCGGGTACAAAGGAGATGCTGTGTCGTTTAAAAACAGCGGGGAAACACGTCTATCTCCTTTCCAATGCCCAAGCCATGTTCACGCTTCCGGAGCTGAAAGCCCTGAACCTGCTGCAATATTTTGATGGTATCGTCATCTCCTCCAATGAGGGCCTGAAAAAGCCGGACAAAGGACTTTATCAGCTAGCGCTTGAGCGGTATGGCCTTGATCCGCAGGAA
This sequence comes from uncultured Oscillospiraceae bacterium, assembly GCA_964534615.1. Lineage (GTDB taxonomy): Bacteria > Bacillota > Clostridia > Oscillospirales > Oscillospiraceae > Faecousia. The sequence continues at coordinate 3,737 of CAZHPO010000004.1, read as the reverse complement.
ACGGTAATGGTCGGAAATGATGATCAGGCAGACTGCTGGGGGGCGGCAGCGGCCGATCTGGACAGTATGTATATTTTCACAGAACAATCCCCTCGACGGACGACACCTTTACCGGATAACTGCCGGGTACTGACAACTATTGGCGACGTTTTCTAAAAAAGAAAGAAAAGAGATAGATTTATGAAAGTAAAATCCAAACTGACCAAGCTGGAAAAAAGCTGGATCCTCTATGATATAGGCAATTCAGCCTTTATTTTGCTGGCATCCACATTGCTTCCCATTTTCTTCAATGCCATTGCCAGTGCTGATGGAGTAAATGAAGAAATGTATCTGTCCTATTGGGGCTATGCAGGTGCCATTGCAACCGCTATGGTGTCTATCATTGGCCCTCTTTGCGGCACTTTGGCAGATCGTCCCGGCTTTAAAAAGCCGATTTTTCTTGCATTTGTGCTACTGGGTGTAATCAGTTGCATGGCTCTGGGGGTGGCGAAAAGCTGGCTGATCTTCCTCGGAATTTATATTTTGGCGAAGGTCGGTTTTTCTTCCAGTCTGGTTTTTTACGATGCCATGCTGGTCGAAGTGACGGATGACAAAAAAATGGATCAGGTTTCATCTGCCGGATATGCTTATGGTTATATCGGCTCCGTCATTCCTTTTATTGTCTGCCTAGTTCTTGTTTTGTTCCCGGAATTGTTCGGGATGACGCAGGGAACAGCCATGGTGATCTCCTTTTTGCTGATCGGTATCTGGTGGCTGGTTTGCACTTTGCCGCTGCTGCGTCACTATAAGCAAAAAGCCGACCATCAGGAAAAAAAGCCATTGCGTAATACGTTTGGTGAGTTGGGCAACACATTGCGCCATGCTGCACAGAATAAAAATATCCTCATGTATCTGATCGCCTTTTTCTTCTTCATCAATGGCGTATACACCATTATGGAGATGGCAACAGCCTATGGTACAGCTTTGGGACTGGAAATGCAGGATCTGCTGCTGGCATTGTTGCTGACACAGTTTATCGCTTTTCCCTCAACCATTATCTTTGGCAAACTGGCAACAAAAGTGGCTGCCGGAAAACTGATGAAAATCTGCATTTTATGCTATACCGGTGTGGCGATCTTCGCCATGTTCCTGGTGTCGGCATGGCAGTTCTGGCTGTTAGCTGTGCTTGTAGGTTGTTTCCAGGGCGCAATTCAGGCACTTAGCCGTTCCTATATGAGCAGGATCATCCCTGCAGAGAAAAGTGGTTCCTATTTTGGCCTGATGGATATCTGTGGAAAAGGTGCAGCATTTTTGGGCATGTTGCTGGTCAGTGTGATCAGCCAGGCCACCATTGATCTGGAGATTCCGAAAATTTTCGGATTACAGCTGCAAAATGAGAATATAGGCGTGGGCGCACTTGTAATTCTGTTCGTGATCGGATATGTTCTGTTCTGTAAAGCCGACAGAATGAATAAACGCAACTGAAAAAACAGGAGATCAATATGAACAGGGAATGTGATGATTACACCATTGATGTGGCGCAAATTTTCAAAGCCCTGTGGCGAAAAATTTGGCTGATTGGATTGGTTGCCACGGTTGCTGCTTTGGCAGGTTTTTCATGCGCTCGATTTTGGCTGACTCCGCAATATACTGCTTGTGTCACGTTTTACGTCAACAATGATCGTGGAAACGTAAGCTCTGGCATTAGTTCGTCGGATATTTCAGCATCTCAACAGTTGGTGAAAACCTATGGAACGATTTTGACCAGTCGTTCTGTGTTGGAAAAAGTTATTGAAAACACTGGACTTTCTTATTCCTGTGAAGATTTGCGTAAGATGATATGCTCGGAAGCAGTGAATGGGACGGAGGTAATGTCTGTTACGGTCACAGCTGCAAATCCTGAGGAGGCGGCAACTATTGCCAACTGTATTGCCCAGGTGTTGCCTGCACGGATCGAGGAAGTTATTAAAAACTCCACCATGGAAGTAATAGATTATGCCAGCATCGACAGAAAAGGTGTCGGTCCAAGCACGGTAAAATATACCGTTATCGGTTTTCTGCTGGGGGCAGGTATTGCCGTTTTGATTGTGGCGGTAATTGCTGTGTTTGACGACAGGATCTATGATGGAGAATACGTTGCCAGATCATTTGCATGTCCTGTTTTGGAGAAAATTCCTAGGTCGCAGAAGAAGATCGGTACCCAAACAGAACATTACAAGCGTCTTTGCGTTCATTTGGATTTCCTGCTGGATAAAGGGGATGGCTGTCCGGCGGTTGGCGTCGTCGGCTCTTTGCCAGAGGATGGCGCAACAATGACAGCCTTTGAACTGGCAGGAGAATTGTCAGAAAGAGGGAAGAAAGTTCTTCTGGTAAATTGGAACGCTGCTGATTTGCGTGATGACTTTCAGAACGAAAAAATCCACCGTGTATCCATTGCTGAGATTATGAAATTCCCCAATACTGACGCTTTTTTAGCTGATCAGAAGGCGTGCTTTGATTTTATCCTTCTTGATCTGCCCAGCGTAAATGAATTGGCCGATTGCTTGTCCCTTTCAAAGCAAACCGATGGACTGATTCTCTCCATCCGGGAAGGGTACAGCCGAAAAACAGCCTGGCAGCAGTGCATCCGTCAACTGCGAATCGCAGATGCCCAAATCCTTGGTTGTACCATAAACTGTGTAAAATAAAGGAGACTGAATATGGATTACATGATTGAAAATGATTTTTTAAAAGTTACGATCACATCCTTTGGCGCACAGATCAAAAGCGTAGTTCGCAAGTGCGATGGGGTCGAGCATATGTGGCAGGGAGATCCTTCGGTCTGGAAGTACCATAGTCCGGTGCTGTTTCCCTATGCAGGCAGGGTGAAAGACGGACGGATACAAATTCGTGGCAATACGATTGAGAATGCGCCTGCCCACGGTGTTGTCCGGACCCAGGAGCATGAATTGGTGGAACAAGCCCACGACAGATTGACCATGGTGCTGAATGCCAATGCAAACACGATGGCGATTTTCCCTTACCGATTCCGTTTTTTATCCACGTTTCGTCTGGAGAATGATGCACTTTTCCATACATTGACGGTTGTAAATACGGATGAAGAGTCTTTCCACTTTGGCATTGGATATCATCCTGGTTTTGCAATTCCCTTTGACAAAAACCATGAAATTGAGGATTACGAACTTCGTTTTTCTCATTTGGAGTCACCGATTTGCCTGGATACCCCGTCCGGGCTGCTCAACGGTAAGTATTATTGCTTAGGTAATAATATTCGAAGCATTCCGATTTCGGATGGTATGTTTGATGTGGGCAGCCATTGTATGGTCAGCCTTCGAAGCGAGACGTTGGGATTGTACGAAAAGGGAAGTGGACGTGGTGTGGTTTGCACCATTGATCAGTTCCCCTACTGTCTGATCTGGAGTACTGAAGGAAAGCCCCAGTTTGTATGTATTGAACCATGGCACAGCTTGCCCAGCCGGGAAACCGACAGCTATGACTGGAACGAAAAGGCAGCAGCAGCGACGATCGCACCGTCTGAGAGCTGGAGCACAACAATGAAAACAGAATTTGTAAGATAAGTTTTTTACCCTCCCGAATTCACTTCGGGAGGGTAAAATATTCTTAAAATATCAAATAAATATACTTGTATATGCGGTAAAAATATGTTATTATACACTGTGACGGTGCAGTATCCTAGTCGGAGTGACCATCTTCCAGGAAGGGCCTAAAAATCCTTTGAAGGGCATATCGATGAAGTC
>CAZHPO010000003.1:0-27573 GCA_964534615.1 uncultured Oscillospiraceae bacterium | reverse complement strand
AGTCTCCGGCATGCCGGAGACTCGATTCCTTCACATAAAAGATTACTTGGAAATATCGCCGTCGGTGCAGTGGATGACATAGGAGCGGGTTCCATGATTCCAACTCTCTCGTTTGCCGATCGCATTCCATTGTTCCATTGTGCCATTAAAGGTGATATCCGTCAGGCCGCTACAGTCGGAGAACACCTTATCGCCAATGCTGGTTACGCTACCATTTGTAGGAATTACGCTACAGATCTCCTATCGTGGTTTATTGTGTGGTAACTCTATTCTACCAGAGATCTGTATGAACTTCTTCTATTTTTTCAAGTGTTGCACTTGATAGTATAATTCACCTATTGTCAAGGTTTCCCAAAATGAAAAGTTGCACAAAAAACGTCATTTTTTCTTCCAAAACCAAGTGAAATATTCTTTTCAAAAAACACTTGCATTTACCGGTCGATTGTGCTAGAATTTTTATGATATGCAAAGGCGACGAAAGGGTTGTCCGGTGTCAAATACATTTCCATAGCGAAAGTGGGGCGGTGCAAGCCACTTGAAATGTGACACAGGGCTTTCCCCCTGGAGCTTCCAGCTGAAACAGTAGTAGGATTGGACGGGTGACTCCGTTAAAGGTCTGCGACGTGTTTGCGCCAAATGAGCTGCACCCTTTGGGTGAATTGCGGGTGGTACCGCGGAAGGAGTGTCCTTTCGTCCCGATTGTGGGATGAAGGGATTTTTTATTTTTATATAACCTTTTAGGAGGAAAAATTATGAAGGAACAACTGGAAAATATCCGGGCAGCTGCCATGTCTGCTCTGGATGCTGCCGACAGTCCTGCGGCGCTGGAAGATCTGCGCGTAAAACTGCTGGGTAAGAAAGGCGAACTGACCGCTGTTCTAAAGCAGATGGGTAAGCTATCCCCTGAGGAGCGACCTGTGATGGGCGCTCTGGCCAACGCCGTTCGTGCCGATATCGAGGCCAAACTTGAAGAACGAAAAACCGCCGCCAACGCTGCCGCTCTGGAAGCAAAGCTGGCTGCAGAAGCTATTGACGTGACCATTCCCGGCGAGGCAGTAGCTGTTGGTCATCAGCACCCTATGAATCAGGTACTTCAGCAAATTAAAGAAATGTTCATTGGCATGGGCTATACCATCGTAGAAGGTCCCGAAGTGGAGCTGGCAGACTACAACTTCACCAAACTGAATACCGAAGAAGGCCACCCTGCCCGTGACCGCTCTGATACATTCTACTTTACAGATGATGACTCTGTTTTGTTGCGTACGCAGACCAGCTCTATGCAGGTGCGTGTCATGGAAAACACCAAGCCCCCTATCTGTGTGTTGGCTCCCGGTCGTGTTTTCCGCAAGGATGAAGCTGATGCCACCCACTCCCCTATGTTCCATCAGATTGAGGGTCTGGTAGTCGCTGAGAACATCACCATGGGCGACCTGAAGGGTGCACTGGTGGCCGTTATGCGTCAGATTTATGGTCAGGACGCCGTCATGCGTTTCCGTCCCCATCACTTCCCCTTCACTGAGCCCAGCTGTGAAATGGATATGCAGTGCCACAAGTGTCATGGCACCGGCGAAGTGGATGGTCAGGTCTGCTCCACCTGCCATGGTGAAGGCTGGATCGAGCTGCTCGGCGCCGGCATGGTTCATCCCAACGTGCTGTCCGGCTGTGGCATTGATCCCGAAAAGTATAGCGGCTTTGCTTTCGGCATGGGCCTTGAGCGTATGGCCATGGGTCGCATGAAAATCAACGATCTGCGCTTGATTTTCGAAAACGACGTCCGGTTCCTGAACCAGTTCTAAGGAGGAGATCATATGAAGCTGAACAGAAAATGGCTCAACGAGGAATTTGTGGATCTTTCTACCGTTTCAGACAAGGAATTTGTGGAAACCATGACCATCTTCGGTCAAAAGGTGGAAACCTACGAACGCCTGGATAATGAAATTAAAAATGTCGTGGTTGGTAAGGTTCTTGAAATCGTTCGCCATGAAAACTCCGACCATATGTGGGTCTGCCAAATCGATGACGGTACAGGTGAACCTGTCCAGATCGTTACCGGTGCCCAAAACGTAAAAGTGGGCGACCTTGTGCCCGTGGCTCGTCACAACTCCTGGCTGCCCGGCGGTGTCCACATCACCAAGGGAAAACTCCGTGGTGTGAAATCCAATGGTATGCTCTGCGGCCTGGAAGAACTGGGTCTGACCGTGGGCGATTTTCCCTACGCCATTGAAGACGGTATTTTTATCATTGAAGAAGACTGCAACGTGGGTGACGATATCAACATTGTCATCGGCAATGATGACTGTGTAGTTGATTTTGAGATCACAAATAACCGCCCTGACTGTTATTCTATCATTGGCTTGGCTCGTGAAGCAGCTGCCGCATTTGATAAGCCCATGAGTCACCATGAGCCGGTGGTTCATGGTTCCGATGTCGGTTCCATCTATGAAAAACTGGATGTCGAAGTCCCTGCTGAAAAGCTGTGCAACCGATATACCGCCCGTATGGTGGCCAATGTAAAAATCGGCCCCTCCCCCAAGTGGATGCGTCAGCGGCTTCGTGCCAACGGCATGCGCCCCATCAATAACATTGTTGACATTACCAACTATGTGATGCTGGAGTATGGTCAGCCCATGCACGCTTTTGACTACCGTTATGTTGGTGACGGTACGATCATTGTTCGTGAAGCAGAAGAAGGAGAAAAGCTGACTACGCTGGACGGCAATATTCGCAATCTGAAACCCGGTATGCTGGTGATCGCAGACGAGAATAAACCCATCGGTCTGGCTGGCATCATGGGCGGTGAAAATTCTGAGATCAAAGACGATACCGTTACAGTTGTCTTTGAATCTGCCAACTTCAATGGTACTTCTATCCGCCAGACCGCATTGGCTCTGGGCATGCGCACAGATGCTTCCGGTAAATTTGAGAAAAATATTGACCCCATGATGACCTTGCCCGCTGTTCAGCGTGCCTGTGAATTGGTTGAAATGCTTGAGTGCGGCGATGTGCTCGATGGCATAATTGATATTATCAACTACGTGCCTCAGCCCCACACGGTTGCACTTGAGCCTGAAAAAATCAACAAGCTTCTGGGCACCAACATTTCCGAGGAAGCCATGATTTCTTATCTGAAGCGGTTGGAGATTCCTGTTGATGGACATAACATTCTGGTTCCCTCCTTCCGCCCCGATCTGAACCACATGGCCGATATTGCCGAAGAAGTTGCCAGAACCTACGGTTATAACGAGATCCCCATTACCGACCTAAAAACTGGCACTCAGGGCGGCTACAGTGCAGGTATGGAGCTGGAGGCCAGAGCTGGCCGTCAGTGCCGTGCCATGGGCTATAACGAGATCATCACCTATTCTTTTGTCTCCCCTGCCAGCCTGGATATGATCCGTGTAGCTGCCGATTCTCCCCTGCGCAACACCATGAAGATCCAGAATCCCCTGGGCGAAGATACTTCCGTCATGCGTACTGTTGTCCTGCCCTCTATGCTGGATATTCTGTCCAGAAATAATGCCTACCACAACAGATCTGTTCGTATGTATGAGATTGGCAAGGTATATCTGCCCGTAGAAGGCCAGGCGCTGCCCGAAGAACCGAAAATGCTGGTTTTAGGTACCTATGGTGCCGGCGAAACCTTCTTCACTCTGAAGGGTGAACTGGAGGCTGTATTTGCTTTCCTGCGTGCCAGAAAAGCAACCTACACCGCTTGCGGCAGCAATCCCTCTTTCCACCCCGGTCGCTGTGCCGAAGTCAGCATTGACGGCGTTGTTCTCGGCTATATGGGTCAAGTTCATCCTATGGTTGCCCAGAACTATGGCATGGACTTCGAGGTTTACTGCGCTGAAATCAACTTCACAAAGCTGGAAACATTGCTCCTGCCTGATGCGACCTATTCTCCTCTGCCGAAATATCCTGCTGTTACACGTGACCTGTCCATTGTCTGCGATGAAGCACTGACTGTTGCAAAGGCAGAGGATACCATTACCGCCGCAGCCGGAAAACTGCTACGTAACATCAAACTCTTTGATATTTATCGTGGTACAAATCTGGGCGAGGGCAAAAAGAGTATGGCATTCTCCCTGGAATTGCGTGCAGATGACCGCACCCTGACTGATGCGGATACAGAGCCTGTGATGACAAAAGTCTTGTCCGCACTGGAAAAAGAGTGCGGTGCCACCCTGCGCTGATAAAAATTTACAAGAAAGGTCTTTACACCGGCCAAAATTTGGGCTATAATACCTATATCGGAATAAGGAGGTAACCCAAATGACGGATAGTACCATTAAATTTACAGTCCCCTGCGATGACAAGACCAATATGCGCCTCATTCTCCGCAGCGTATTCGACTCACTGAACGAGAAGGGTTACAATCCCATCAATCAGATCGTTGGATATCTTTTGTCGGAAGACCCTACCTACATCACAAATTACAACAATGCCCGTGCTTTGATCTGCAAACTGGATCGAGACGAGCTGTTGCAAGAGCTGGTACGGTGTTATCTGTTTGAGCAATAATTATTGATTGGCACAATAGGGGGAATTTTTCCCCCTATTTCTATTTTCAAGACCCGATCGTTCTATTCTGGTAAATGTTGCCATATTCTCCAAATCGGTTGACATAAATATTTGAGTATGTTACAATCTGGTCACAAACATTTCAAGGAGGTAATGAAAAATGGCTGAAGAAAATGCTGTTTTAATGTACAAAGGACATCCCCTGATGCGCAAAGATAATCTGATCTACTACGGATCTATGGCGGACTCTCACATCGTGATGCTCCAAATTCTCGAATCTCAAAAAGTAGGCGGCGAGGATGTTGCCAGCAAGGTTTCCATCCAGTTACAGCTAACCGACCCCAGCGCCAGAAGTCGTGATCGCATTGTGAAAAAGAGCGAGAAAGATGGCCTGTACACTGCTCTTGATTTGGGTAGCATTTGGCTGGAACGGGCACTGGCCGGTAAGTAATTTCCCTTTCAGGTGAACCCCATGAAATTCCTCAAGCATCTTCCAGGCGTTTTCCTGCTGGTGATGTTGGCAGCAATTTTTCTGACCATTCCAGCCAATGCCGCAGACAACGGTGGGATAAAAACAGGCGTTGCCTACGTAACAACGGATTCTCTTCGCCTGCGTTCATCCCCTTCCACCTCATCTTCTACCCTTGCCTACGCTCAGGAAAACGAAGTAGTCGTGTTATTGGGAAAAAGCGGCAACTGGTACAAGGTGCTCTATAACCTGAAAGAAGGTTATATGCACGAGTCTTATCTCAACACCTCCACTGTTAAAAACGTCGAACTGGGCTATGGAAAAGTCAATTACACTCAGGTCAATATGCGCTCTGGCCCCAGCACTTCCCACTCAATAGTCGGAAAAAGCAGCCAAGGAGACCTGGCCTATATTATCGGATTTAACAAGCAATGGTATAAAGTTATCTGGAATGACACCATTTGCTATATCCGCAGCGACTACCTGACCTTGACAGAAGCGCCATACGAAAATAAAGCATCCAGCAAATCCCCCCTGTTTTTCCGTAAGGGACATTCTACCGGAACAGCAGTCAGTGTGACAGCACTGAAAAACAGTGCCAATTATATTGCTGGCAGTTCATCCTCAAAGGCCGACGCCATCATCTCCACTGCAAAAAAGTATATCGGTGTTCCCTACAAGTGGGCAGGTTCAAGCCCCAGTGGTTTTGACTGTTCCGGATTTGTTCAGTATGTATTTAAGGCGCATGGTATTTCTTTGAACAGAACTGCTGCTACCCAGTATAAACACGGCACTTTTGTTTCAAAAAGCAACTTAAAGCTCGGTGATCTGGTGTTCTTTCAGAACACTTATAAAGCTGGGATCTCCCATGTGGGCATTTACATCGGTGACGGTCAGTTTATCCATGCTTCCTCCTCCAAGGGCGTGGTCATCAGCAACCTGTCTTCCAGCTACTATGTGTCCCATTATTATGGCGCACGCCGTATTCTGTAAAAATTACTGCCGAAGCATTTGCTTCGGCAGTTTTTTTAATTTTGGGGCATACTAGGAAAAAATACAGGAGGAATGATATGCACGCAGCAAACAAACGGGGGCGGCAAAGCTTTATTTTGCCACAAATGCCTGTTATCACACACTGGGCCAGTATCGCCGGAAAAAAAGAGTCGCAGGGACCATTATCCAACTATTTTGATTATACATCCCAAGATACTCTTTGGGGAGAAAAAACCTGGGAGCAAGCAGAAAAGAGGATGCAACAACTTGCATTAGAAAAATTAGCCGAAAAATCCAAAATCCCACTGGAGGCGTTTGGCCTCGTTTTCTCCGGCGATCTTCTGAACCAGTGTATCGGATCATCTTTCACACTCAATAACACGGGAATCCCCCATCTGGGGCTTTATGGCGCCTGTTCTACCATGGCTGAAAGCCTGCTTTTGGCTTCTATCACCGTTTCAGGTGGTTTTTCCGATCGGGTTGTTGCCATGACATCCTCTCATTTTGCCAGTTCAGAGCGACAGTATCGTTTTCCACTGGGTTACGGCAGTCAACGAACCCCCACCGCCCAATGGACAGTCACAGGTTCCGGCGCTGCCTTAGTAGAAAGTGATGGCCATGGTCCCAGAATTGAAAGCTGTACCATCGGCACCGTTATGGAATTAGGCATTAAAGATGCCAACAACATGGGCGCAGCCATGGCTCCGGCAGCATTTCACACCATCAAAGCCCATTTTGAAGATTTAAAAAACAACATCAATGATTATGATCTGATCGTTACAGGAGATCTGGGACAACTGGGCAAGGAACTTGTTTTGGAAATGGCACGTCGGGACGGATTCCCCCTGGGAGGGAAACTGACAGACTGCGGCACGCTGGTATTTGATAACACCATACAGGATGTTCACGCTGGTGGATCCGGCTGCGGATGCAGCGCCATAACCCTCTGTGGTTATCTGCTCAATAAACTGAAGGCTGGTAAGCTGCATCGCATTTTGTTCTGTGGTACCGGGGCGCTGCTGTCGCCCACCTCTACACAGCAGGGTCTAAGCATCCCCGGCGTATGTCATGCCGTTTCCATCGTGGGAGGAAAATGAAATGGAATATTTAAAAGCATTTTTGGTAGGCGGTGCATTATGCCTGATTGGTCAGGTTTTGATCGATAAAACAAAGCTGACTCCGGCGCGGATTTTGGTCAGCTATGTGGTCGTTGGCGTTATATTGGGTGCAATTGGGCTGTATGAGCCTCTCATTGAATTTGCAGGTGCCGGTGCTTCCGTTCCGCTGACAGGTTTTGGCAATCTGATTGCCAAAGGGGTCAAAAAAGCTGTGACGGAAGATGGCTTTCTGGGGATCCTCACCGGAGGTTTGACTGCCTCTGCCGGTGGCATAACCGCAGCGATACTTGCCGGATTGATTGCAAGTTTTCTGTTCAAAGACAAGGATAAATCCTGATTTTTGGGGCATTCTATGGTAGCGGCCAAGCCGTAGAGAAGAAATTTGGAGGATGAACCATGAATAACCAGAACAAAAACCAGAATCAGAATAAGAACGAGAATCGGAACGAGCAGAATCAGAACAAGAACGAAAACTGCAAAGAGAGCCGTAACGAGCGCTGATGTTCCAAACGCCCTCCCATGTGGGAGGGCGTTAAATAAAGCGTATTTCACCGGGCAAATATCTGAAAAATAAATCGTCGCCCGAAGGCATCCCTTCGGGCGACATATTTATAGTGCTGCAAAAATGCCTAAATGGAAGAAATAAAGCAATTTCTGCTTAATGGGTTTTTCATAGATCCGTTCCATCGCATCTGCATAAGCATTGACCTGGGAAGAATACTGATTGATTTTCTGCGAAAGCGTTTCTGTTGTCACATAATCCGTTTTGAAATCAACAATTGTGATTCCATCATCTTCCACCAATGCGCAGTCCACCACTCCTTGCAACAGCACCTGTTCTCCGGAAAGTGCAAAATCGTAAGACGCTGCATCTTGCAAAATTGAGAATTTAAACTCTCTGATCACACTTCCCTGCCGTATCTGCTGTCCCAACTCAGTGGCAAAGAAAGCCGCAATGGTCTCCGGTTTCACCGCCTGAACCTGTTGCTGAGAAATATAGTTCTGACGACCCAACCGCTGGATCTCATCCCTAACACCATTTACATTTTCGCAGGCGTTATAGTCAATATACTGCATGATCGCATGGATCGCATTACCGTAGTCCTTGCCCTGCATCTGCGATTGTGCAAAGGCAGGCTTACGCCATTGACACAATCTGACAACAGGCGTTTGCTCTGCAGCTTCCTCATCCTTATATCGACCTTTCAATCCGGTTGCAGTCAATTTCGACGGCGCAGATACTGCTGCGGCATGGCCATATTGAAAGGACAATCCCTGCTCCATTTTTTGAAGAATGGGTCTTGGTATCCGGCTACCACAGTCCGTTTTTTCCTCTGCCAAAGCCGACATTTGCTGTGCCGTCTGCACATTGATTTTCCATATATGGCTACCGCTTTTCGTTTGATTGGGCTTTCCTGCCAGGGCAAATAATGCTCCTGCCTCAGTTTTGTGCAAGGCAGTCAGTAAAACCCACTCTCCCGGACAAATAGCCTCCTGACACAGAAGTTGTAAACTTCCTGTATTGATCCGCTGAACCATTTCCGTCAATTCTTTTTGCAGCCGCTTTGAGGCATAAGTCATAATCAGCCGATCTCTGGCCCGTGTCATGGCAACATATAGCACACGCAGTTCTTCGGATACGCTTTCCTCACCAATTTTCGCACTGATTGCTCGCTTGGCAACTGTCGGATAACGCAGACGATTTTGATTGTCTACAGCCGACAGACCCAGTCCCATCTCCTTGTGACACAGAACCGCCCCACGCTGGCTTTCCATGTTAAACTCTCTGCCCAGACCACACAGATAGACCACGGGGAACTCCAATCCCTTAGATTTATGGATGCTCATAATGGTCACACAACCGTCTGCGGTCTGCTCTCCGGCGGATATCAAACCTTTTTCCTCCAGCCGCTGCAAATGCTCCAGAAAACGTCCCAGATCACGATTTCCGGTTGCTTCAAAATCGACTGCCAGCTGATAGAATGTCTGAATATTGGCCAAGCGATTTGCGCCATTGTCCATAGCCCCGTAGATTTCTTCAAGCGAAGTTTCCAGCAGCACCTGATCCAAGAGTCCTGTCAAGCTGCAATGCCTGGTTGCACAACGTAACCGCTGTAATTTTTCCAAAAATCTTTGACTTTTTTCTCCGTCATCTCTGCGGATCGCATCGTAAAATGCACAGCTTTTATGACGACTTCTCAGTGATGCCAAATCATCGGCTGTCAATCCAAAAGCCGGACTTGACAACGCAGCCACCAGTGGAATATCCAGCCGCGGATTGTAAATGACCTGCAAAATCGCATAGAACGTACCGATTTCTTCGGTTTTCAGCAAATCCACGCCACCACCGGTGGTATATGGAATGCCACACGCTTCCAGCGCCCGCTGAAAATATTCTCCAGCAGAGCCGGGAGAACGCAAAAGAATCACAATATCCTCTGGTCGTACATGTCGCAGTGCATCCCCATCCCGGACTGTACCATCGGCAAGCAAATTGCGGATATGTCCGGCAACAAAGGCAGCCTCCTCAGGATATGTTTCCTGTTGTACATCCACACAGTGAAGCTCGACCTCCGGCTGTCCCAGATCGATATGTCCAACGCCTTCATAAAGAGCCTCATCTGGTCCATAATACATTCCACCCACCTGGGGACTCATGCACAATTCAAAAACGTCATTACACCCTTCCAGCACACCACCAGAGGATCGGAAATTGCGGCTCAAAACAACCTTTCTGTCTTCCCCTGCCTGTGCCTGATCTGCCGGAGCGAACCTGTTATATTTTTTCAGAAAAATATCGGGATCCGCCAACCGAAATTGATAAATAGACTGTTTTACGTCACCGACCATAAACAAGTTTTTGCGTTTGTGTGTCAGCGCACCATAAATGGCGTCCTGAACTGCATTGGAGTCCTGGTATTCGTCCACCATGACCTCCCGGAAACGGCTGCCGATCTCCATTGCTGCTGCCGTCGGACTTGTCCTGTTCTTTCCCAGCAAAAGATCCAACATTTTGTGTTCCAGATCTCCGAAATCAAGAATACGGCGGCTTTGTTTTGCCGCATCATAGGCTGTTGCAAAACGCTCGACCAGACAAATCAGCCCCTGTACCGCTTCTGACGAAGAACGCATATCCAGCATGATCTGCTCAGAGCTATCCGTAAAAGGCAGCAAACGCTTTTCCAGCCCTTTCTTACAGGCTTCTCGAACTGTCTTGATTTCTTCTTTCAGTTCTTCATCGGCACAGTTTTTAGGGAAGGTCAATCGTCCAAAGTCAATATTTCGACGCATAGTCACCTGTTCCCAGGTTTGCGCATCACGCAACTGCTCCAACTGATAAATGGTATCCGACAGTAAATTCGCTGGTTTCTGGAAGCCATCTGTAGAACCAGCTTTTTTCACGCAATTGTCCATGATCTGTATCTGCAGATCCAGCCAGTTTTTTAATCGTTCCATCAAAAAGCGGCCATATTCTGTCTGCCCAGCATCGGTCATATCCTTGGAATATACCAAATCCTGGCATTGCCGCAGCCACGCTTTCGGATCAAGGTGACAACGGGCACTGTCATAAATCTGCATAACGATCTGCGGAACTTGACGATCATCTCGTCCTAATCCCTGGCTGTCCACGAAGGCTCGAAAGCTGGGATCATCCAATTGGTTTTCATAGGCTTCCGTCAATAGCCTTTCCATGACTCGACTGCGAATTTCACTGCATTCATTCTCATCCGCCACACGAAAATCGCCCGGTAAATTCAAGAGATAGGCATATTCACGCAGTACATCACCGCAGAAGGAGTGAACTGTGGATATTTTTGTCAGATATAACCGCTGCAATTGACGTTGCAAATGGATATTCTGGGGATCATCCGCCACACGTTCCGTCAATTTTGCGGCAATTTTTCCACGAAGTTCCGCAGCCGCTGCCTTAGTATAGGTGATCATAAGAAAATCGTCAATATTTGCAGGTGAAACCGGATCTGTCAGATAGCCCAAAAGTCGATCAACTAGAACTTTTGTTTTTCCCGAACCTGCGGCAGCAGAAACCAGCAGCCGTCCACCACGGTCAAATACTGCCTTTTTCTGTTGTTCCGTCAGTTTTTCAGCCACTGTGTTTTCCCTCCTTTTCAATTTCTTCCCAGAAACGCTGGGCGGTCATGGCTTTGTAATTTCGCCGTCCCTCCACCGTCTCCTGGTGGCATATTGCCCCATAGGGACAATATGTGCAGGCATTATGACTGGTACCCCGCGTATAAGGATTGGGTTCAATATTGCCGGAAGCAATGTCCTCTGCCATGTCTGCTAAAAGTCCCATCATATAGTCACTGAGCAGTCCCATTTGATACCTGTCCGCCACATCACCGGTCAAGCTACCATCTTTACGGATGGTGCAACTCAGGGTATCCATCTTCTCCGATGGATCCATGGCTTTCAGGGAGTCCTGGTCTGAAAGCAGCAATCCGCTGCGTTTCCAGGATGCTCGTCTGTATGTTGCCGCTTCTTCCGGGGTCATGCTTCCCTCTACGCTCATGTATGGCACTCTGGCCGGGAAATACTGTACACCGGCGCTGATACGCTGACCGGGTAGTACGCTCTCCCCTGCTTTTTCCAGGGCAAACAAATAAATCAGCATCTGCAGCCCCACACCGTTAAACACGTCACAATAGTCAAATGCCTTTTTTCCTGTTTTGTAATCAACAACTCGGAAATAAGCATGATCTCCACGTTTCCAAACGTCAACCCGATCCACGAATCCCCTTAGCTCCGCTTCAATGCTGTTATTCGTGATCGCCACCGCAGGCATTTGACCGTTTTCATCAAAATTCAATTCAAAATAACAGGGTTCATACTGTGCCTGATGCAGTTCACGCCATAATTCCTGAACCACCATTTCCAGTTCCTGCATATTTCGCTTAAACAGATATTCCACTCGCTGGCTATCCAGAGAACTGAAATGCTCCTGAGAATAAGCTTTCGAGAATTGATCTGCCAGAGCCATCGTTTCCTCCAGGGTGATATGATGAAATCCTCCCCTTTCCATTACAGCCCTGCAAGTATCTTCCAGTACCGCATGGACATAGGTACCAAACTCTGCCGGATCCACTGTTGCTTCTTTTCGTTCCTTGGCACGCAATCCATATTTCAGAAAATAGGACAGCCGACATTCCGCTTGTCTGTCCACCTGAGAAGCAGACAGGCGAAGCTTCTTTCCATATAATCCATCAATATTTTCTCTGGAAATACGCCCCAGACCATGATTTTTTCGCTGAAGTATTTCCTGATACCAGTGCATGATCCCCAGTTTTTCTGCCGACTGGGGATCCCGGCAAGATACCAGATATGCCGCAGCTGCCAGTTGCTGCCGAAGCTGGACTGTGAGGGTTGTATCCGCTGTAACTTCTCCGCCGGACAGCGCAGCCAGCCGGCGATAGATAAAGGAAGGTTGACTACCCGAACAAGTCAGAGTCACGGTTTCCTCAGCACCGCAGAATACTCCATATATCTCCGCATATTCTGCCTGCAAACCCTCCATGGCACCGCCGGTCAAAGGCACGCCCAAGTTTCTGAGCATCACACGTTCCTGGTCAGTCAGCAGACCTGTCGAACCACCATAACCGGGAAGATCTCCTTCATTTGCCCCCAGCAAAATCAGATGTTTTTGCTGCTGACACCGTTGCGCCGACACCGGGCCAACGCTAATGGAGTCCAGTACCGGTGGAATGGTGCCCACATCGCACTGGCTCAAAAGCAGTTTTAACAGCCGTACAAAGGTATCGGTATCCCACACCGTTTCACCCAGCACATCATAAAGCTGTTCCAATGCATTGAGCAGGATCTCCCAAAGTTGATTGTAGATCTGAGCAGTCCGGTTGTCTCCTGCGCTGTCTCGCTCCTGTGCCAGAGCTTCCAATCTCTGTTCAAAATTGATTTCTTCCAGAAAAGCGTAAAGAGCTTTTACCTGATCGCCAACATTTTTTGCATTGCGGAATCCATCCTGCAATCTCATCAGAGGATCCATTGCGATCGTTCGCTGGATATTCAGATCATCCAATTCACGCTGTGCGTAATCGTCCCAGGTATTTGAAAGTCCCTGAGGATGACCTGTCCAGTTTTCCAGCCAGCGCTTTCGATCAATTGCCCAAATATAGGCATAGTTTTCCACTTTGTCGCAATCATCTTGGGTCAACGGCGACAATGTGCTGCGCAAATATCGCAGCACATCTCGCTGCTCAAAACCACCCAGCGCAGCATCCAGTCCAAAGATCACCGTAGAGATCACACCAGATTCCAGCACTTCCTCTGTTCCGGCCAAATACAGTGGGATCCCACACTTTCCAAAAATCAGCCGCAGAACAGGTCCATAGCTCTCCATATTTGTACAAACAATGGAAATATCACGATATCTGCTGCCATTCTGCACCCGATCCATCACTTCCTGGGCTGCCACCTGACACTCTTGATAGACAGAAGATGCCCGAACAGTTTTTACCCTTCCCTGCAATTCCGGACGAAAGGTGTTCTTCCCCTGAAAAAGCAAATTCCGCATAGACCGGAGCGGATCTTGCTGCTGTTCCACAACTTCCATATGTACACTGATCTGGGCTCGGTTGGCAATATCCCACAGCTGTCCTGCGGTTTGACCTGCCTTTTCAAAAGCCACGTTATTGGTTCGCAGGCTGTCGCAGTTTAAGCTGACAGTAATATCTGCCCCCGATCGAATAATATGTTCCAGAATCGCCATGTTCTGCCTGGTAAAGTCTGGAAAGCAATCCACATAGAACGTATGGCAACTGGCAAAGTCGATTTGCTCCAACTGCTCCAAAACCCATGTCATCTGGTCTCTGGGATCCCGTTTTCCCTGAGCGCATAGACCATCATAGCTTTCCATAAGCAGCGAAAGTTCTTCCAGCTTCTGGGATAAAATTCCATCCGTTTGCTCGGATGCTTTTTTCAGATCGCAGGGGCTTATACAGCAACGCTTAAACTCATCTACCGCATCCAGCACCTGGCTTAAAAACTCCGGCTTTGTTTCGACAGAAGCATAGGTCTTCAGCAGGCTATGCAGTTGCCGGGCAGCAGAGGCCATTGCAACGACACGACCGCTGTTGTCCAGACATTCTTCTGATGCGTTGCCCACAATATCCATTATGCGTCGTCCCAAGCGTGTGAAGGACAGCACCTGGGCATAACGACTGGCGGTATCCCCTGCCGCCGCAGCCAAGCGACGTTCCGCATCGTGGCTGATCAGTTCGGGCACCAGCAGGATCCGGTTTTCTTTTTTGTTTTTTACATCATGGGCGATCCTGTCCAAAATTTCCCTTCGATTTGCAGTCCAATCTTTGCCCAGCAACAGTGTAAGCATTGGGGGCACCGCCTTTCTTTTTTCATCATTATACCACAAGCGATGAGAAAAAAACAGAGGCTGCTTATCCTCTATGGAAGAAATTTTCCACTTTCCCCAGCACATCCAAAAAATAAAACGAAACCTTATATTCTCCTGTAATGGCGTTGGTCAGGCCATTGGAAAACCCGGCGCCTGCCGTTACATCTTTTACAGATGTGCTGTAGCACATTTTTGGAAAAACCACACACCACCAGTTTCTCCCCGCACCTTCACCGATGACGATGCGCAACGAATCATAAATTCCGGATGGCAAGGTAAAGGTGTCGTATTCACGGGCAGGAAACTCCTCCTTCATAAAACTGACCATTGCCTTTTTGTTTTCCCCCAGATCTGCCAAAGCTCGATTGGCCACCGCCTGTATTTCAGCCAAATGGGACTGGATGTATTTTTTTGCCTGTTGCGGATCCGTTATTTCTTCCAAAACAGATTCCAGCGACTGTAAAACCGCATCCCGAACAGACAGTTTTACACTCTGGTCATGGTCTGAATCAGATGCACCAACCACATGGAGTCGCACAAGTTGCTTTTCCAATTTCTCTCGGTCGGAAATCAGGTTGCCTACACCCCAAATACTGGCACATAATCCAATAACTGCTAATAAAGTCATACATTTCTTCATAAAAACACCGTCCATACTGAAATACTTCCAGTATGGACGGTTTGATGCAATATTATACAGATTTGGCGATAAATACACGAGGATAGTTGTCCTTGAGCATATTACAGATAACCGCCGCATTTTCAAACTCCGATGTGATTGCAAATACCGCTGAACCGGTGCCGGTCATCTGGTATCCGACTGCACCATAAGAATTGAAAATAGACTTGATATAGTTCAGCTCCAGGTGATCTGCCGATACAATGGGATCAAATACGTTGTACACATTCTCCACCACTGCTCCCAGATCTCCGGCCAGCATTGCGCTTTCCATGGCCTGTGTGTCGGGATGTCTGGGGATTTCCTTTTCGTCGATCACTTTGTATAGATCCGGGGTCGAAACGGAGAAATCCGGTTTGCATACCACAAAAATACACTCAGGCATATCAGGCAGCTTACGGATCCGCTCGCCTCTGCCCTCCACAACCGCAGTACCACACAGCACACAGAAAGGCACATCACTGCCAACAGCCGCTCCCAGTTCTGCCAATGCAGGCAGGGAGAAAGGGGCATCGTAATGACGATTCAGGGCACGCAAAACAGCCGCTGCATCTGCACTGCCACCGCCCAGACCTGCCTGCATGGGAATACGCTTGGTAATACGAATTTCCATGCCATCCGGGTCTTTGCCGATGGTGTCAAAGAAAATTCTGGCTGCTTTCCAGCACAGATTGGTTTCGTCCGTGGGCACACCTTCCTTATCACAGACAATGCTCCAGGGTTTTCCGGTGCCCAATTCTATTTGAATGTCATCTCGCAGGGAGATTGTCTGCATCACGCTCTTAATGTCGTGATAGCCGTCAGCACGTTTGCCCAGCACATCCAGTGTCAGATTTACTTTGGCAAATGCGCCTTCACAAAGAGTAGTCATTTGATCTTTCTGCCTTCCAAATAATATCTCTTCTCACGGGCATGACCCATTGAGAAGGTCTTTCTGGGCAACACACCACCGGAAATCACGCCACGGAACAGCTGATGTTTTTCCATGGAGGGCAGCAGGAATCCTACTGCATTTTCCTGTTTAGCCAGTTGCGTTACCTCATCATCTCCATGAATATAATCGATTTGGGCGGAATTGTCAACCATCCATCGATCCAGGAACTCCTGCAATACGGCAACAGCCAATTCTCCCTTGCTTCGATCAAGATAGAGTGTGCCCTCTTTTTCGCCCATCACATAACGAACCGCAAAACCATCCTCAGCACAAACAGACTGCATATCCTGCAACAATTTTTCGCCATTTACATGGAACAAAATTCTATGGATCGGCTCAAAAATCTGGGATTCATCGTGAATATTCTCCAGCTCCACCAGTGCATAGCGAGCAGGATGATTTGAAAAATCCACACCGGGATTCTCATTTTTCAGTGTTTCATAGCAGCTCTTAGCGGTAGCCAGCGAGTGATTGCCATCTCCGACAGCCAAAACCACAGGTGCGCCATTTAAATCTGCATATTTTTCAGGAACAGAGGCAATATAAGCCTGTAGCCGCTGATCAAAAGCACTGGCATTTTCTCTGTCTACCAGCCAACCGGTAATACGGCCGCCACCTTCCATCAGGTCAAAATCATAAACTTTCTTTAACTGGTTTTTCAAAGCAGCAATCGGCTCAAGCAGCTGCTTTTTATCATCATCACAGAGCATCAACACATGGGGGAATTCAATGGAAGCATCCTTACGAACACGCTGACGGGGAGGAATGCGCTCCAGAACAGTCTTTTCTGTGGCTCGGACTCTGGAAACAGAGCCGGGGTGATAGTCATACTCCTCCAGATCAACAGCACCGACCAGACCCGGACGTACTGTGCCATTGAGCAAGGTACGTTCCACATAGATATAGGACTGAGGATAAACAACGAAAACCTCCTCTGCCAAATATCGTTCCATAGTGGCGTTGATTTTTTCGATGGCTGCACCCTCATCTACGCTGCCCAGATCCGCCTCCGGCAAAATCATATGGATGGTCGATGCGCTCTCGCCTGCTTCCTGACGAACTCTGCGCCAATAGGCTGCATCAGAAGTAAATTGATCACAGGCGATCACCGCCCAGCGATTCATTTCGGCAGTTGCCGGAAGCAAAATGTCAGCTTTTCCAAAAATATTCAAGGTGTTGACCCTTCCTTTCGGTTTTATTCTACGGGCTATTATAACGAAAAAAAATGATTTCGTCAATCATAAAGTATAAAAATCCGCATTTTGGAAACACTATTTTCAGTAAAAATACACAAGGAGGTGTGTTATGGACATTCTGGCGCTGATTCTTTCTATCATCGGTTGCATCAACTGGGGACTGGTGGGTATTTTCCAGTTCGATCTGGTGGCATGGCTCTTTGGCACGGCCACGATCATCAGTCGAATTATCTACACGGTGATCGCTCTAGCCGGTCTTTGGACGATTTGCTTCTTCTTTCGCAAACCCATGCTCGGCAATCCCGGCGAATAAGCGCAAAATGGTACAGCCCTTTGCGCTCGTATCCTGTGGATTTTTCGATATGGACAAAAAAGCAGCTGGTCAAACCAGCTGCTTTTTTATGCTTTTAAGAAGCAGATTTGGACGGAACACGAATCTGACATTCGTATTTTACACCCTCATATATCGTCCAGATCTTAACATATTTGGGTGACAGGCTGGATGTCGATGCAGTAGCCGTAATCTTCACGGAACCATCTTCTTTTACGACCTTCTGACAATGCTTGCTAAAATCATCGCTCACATGCCACTCCAAACCGCTAACTACAGCTTTGGTGGACTTGTTGCACAGAGACAATGTCATTGTCTCATTCAGAGGCAATGTAAAATCGTTACCAAAACTCCAACCACCCCACAGCGCATATTCTGCTTTCTGCTCCTTATCCAAGCCGCTAACACGGACAATGCAAGTAGCGGTTTGTGTTCCATAGGTAGCGGTGATCGTCACCTTGCCATCTTTCAAGCCAGTGACAACGCCGTTGCTTACTGTTGCAACTGCTTCGTCAGAGCTTGTCCATCTGATCTCCGTAACATCCAACTGACCATTGTACAGGTTCTCGGTGGGTTTGCTTGCATTCAATGTTATATCGTTATAGAGCAAAGCCAACTTTGCATTGGGGTTTGCGAAGGTGCAGGTAACATTTACGGTAATCGCATAATCCTTATAGGCAATGGTGATGGTCGCTGTTCCCTTGCCAACAGGAGTCACATTACCATAGGCATCAACCAGAACCACCTGAGGATCGCTGGAAGTATAGGTACAAACCACCTTTTCGGTAGTATTTTCAGGGATGGGTTTTACAGTCAACTGAATGGCTGCCTGGGTCTTGTCTGCAAACTCCAAATTCTTATTGGCCGGAACTTCCAGCTCAATGCCGGTACATTCAATCGTATCCGTATTGGGATCAGCAGAAGTGGAGGGAACCGAATCGCCCCCGGTGCTTTCCACATTTCCAGAAGGATCGCCCAACATTCGAACGGCGATAAAAACACAAACAGCAACAATGGCCAGCATCAAAACTGCCACAATAATGATCATGGCCGTATTATTCTCCTGCTTGCCACGGTTATTATTGGAATTGCCATTTCCGGTTCTGCGCGATGTACCGGAACCAGATCTGTTGGTCGGTGTCTGGGAGTATTTGCCTGCCTTCACATGCCGCTCCTCTGCGGTGGTTTCGACGACGGGTTTTGCTTCCTCCGATTTTTTAGTGCCGCAAATGGGGCAATAAGCTTCTGTCTCGGAATAAGAAGATCCGCAAACGTCACATACGATCTTGCTCATTTTTATCCTCCGTTCCGATGCGCCGTGCGCATCAAAGTTTTCATTATTATAGCAGTTCTTCCCCGATAAAACAACTAGGAAATTCATATTTTTAAGAAAAAATTTCCTCTATATTTTGACCTTCTCTTTCAAAAAAGAACCATATTTTGTGCTTCCGGCATTTTTTTGCCGAAAAAATCTTTTTGTGGTCCATAAATCTATTGCTTTTTTCGGTGATTTATTTTATCATAAGTAAAAACAAGTAAAGGAGCGATGAATATGACAGTGCCACGGCCTGTTTCCCCCATTTTGGACGGATTTGTATTAGGCGAAACTTTTAGCCATCACGGTGCCAGCCTGTGCTGCCACGCAAGGGAAATATCAAGTGGTGATCATTTCGTCGTCAAGATTCTCTCCATGCCGGAGTCTGATACCCAAATGGATGCGCTTCTGATGGCTGGTGCTTTTACCGATCGTAACGCTGCAAATGTGTACTTTAAGGAACAGGCCCGGATCGTTCTTAACGAAACGAAAACGCTGCAACATATGGCAGCTCTAAGCGGTTTTTTGGATTTTGACAGCATTCAGGTCGTTCCTGCGGAGCAGGAAAATGGCTACCAGGTCTACCTCCTCAGTCCTATGCGGACAAGCTTTCAGCAGGTACTGGAACAGGCAGATGTGACCCAGCTGGAGATCATCAATATGGCCCTTGATATCTGTGTGGCTCTTTCCAGCTGCCGTCATGCAGGCTTTTATTACGCTGATCTGAAGCCCAACAATGTCTACTGTGTGGGTCAGCACTATCGCATTGGTGATTTGGGTTTTCTTCCCATGTCCGCAATTGGGCAAACACCGCTTCCGGAGCGTTTTCAAAGCGCATACACTCCCCCGGAACTTCGTTCCGGCGGTCAGCTTCTGAACAACACGGCAGATGTGTACGCCCTGGGTTTGATGCTCTATCAGGCGTATAACGGCGGCATTTTACCCAGCAAAGATGATATTGTCGGCAAGCTTTATGCACCGCCGAAGTATGCCGACTATGAAATGGCAGAAATCATTCTACGCGCCTGTGCCCCTGATCCTCATATTCGCTGGAGCGACCCGGAGCAGATCAGACTGGCTCTGTCTCATTATTTGCATCGCAATGGTGTCCGAAATACATTGGTTGCCCCTGCTGAATTGCGGGAAATCGAAAGCATTTACGAATCCAAAGTAGAGCCTTTTCTCCCTGAGGAGTATGACGAAATGGATTTTCAGATTCCCCTATGGGATATGGAACCGCCTAAGGTGAGTACGTCCCCCTCCGACGACGGGACACAGCGCCGTATGCAGTCAAAAAAATCCTCACGGAATCGTAAACGCATGATGATAACCATTGCGGTTTTGACATTGATCCTGATTGCCGAACTGATTATCGGTCATTTCCTGCTGAAGGAACCTGATCTTCGTATTGAAGGGTTTACGGCTGCACCTATTGCGGATGATATGATCATTTTGACATTTGACTGCACGAACAGCAGCTCTGACGGCTGGATCGTCACTTATTCTGCCGAAGGCGAAGAAGAAAAGTCCCTGTATTTTTCAGGAGAAACTGTGGAAATCCCCGATCTCACTTCCGGTGTAACCTACACCTTTGTTCTCTCGTCCCAAAGCGGCCGTGAAATTTCCGGTACCTCAGAGATTTCTTTTTCTCTGCCCCAATCATAACGCATCTACGGAGCGCTGCACGAAAAAAGAGCGTGCAGCGCTTTCTTCCAAGATAGAAAAGGAGACAAACATGATCGCTGTATTAAAAGCAGGCACAACCGGTACGCAGCTTTCCATGCTCAAAAGCTGGTTGGAAACTCAAAACTTAGAAGTGCATTGCTATCCGGGCAATAATTCCACCGTCCTTGGGATCATCGGCGATGTCAGTCGAGTTGATATGCAACTGCTTCGGTCAATGGAGATTGTGGAGTCTGTCTGCCTGGTTTCCGACCCCTTTAAACAGGCAAACCGAAAATTTCACCCCCATGACACCATCGTTGAAATTGGCAATGTCAAAATCGGCGGTGGACATTTCGCTATGGTCGCAGGCCCTTGCAGTGTAGAAACCGAGGAACAGATCATTGCCATCGCTCAATCGGTAAAAAACAGTGGTGCCCAAATTTTGCGTGGAGGTGCTTTTAAGCCGCGAACCTCCCCCTATTCTTTTCAGGGGCTTGGAAAAGATGGACTTTCCCTGCTGCTTGAAGCCAAAAAAATCACCGGTATGCCTATTATTACCGAAATTATGACAATTTCCACCTTGGATCTTTTTGCCGATGTGGATATCATCCAAGTTGGTGCCCGGAATATGCAAAACTTTGATCTTCTGAAAGAACTGGGCAAAAGTAAGAAACCGGTTTTGCTGAAGCGTGGACTTGCAAACACACTGCAAGAGCTTCTTATGAGCGCAGAATATATTATGAGCGAGGGCAATGAAAATGTGATCCTTTGTGAACGGGGCATTCGAACCTTCGAGACTCAAACTCGCAACACCCTGGATCTTTCGGCTGTGCCTATGCTCCATGAGCTTTCTCATCTTCCGGTTGTCGTGGATCCCAGTCATGGAACAGGCATTGCAAAAATGGTGCCTTCCATGGCGCTGGCCGCAGCAGCCTGCGGCTCTGACGGCATCATGGTGGAAGTTCATAACGATCCCAAACACGCACTGTGTGACGGTGCTCAATCCCTGACACCGGAACAATTTCAGCAGTTAAACCAAAAAATCCTTCAGATACGTAAAATTTTGGAATGATCCGATCCACGGAGGCAAACCGATGACAACCATTCAAATCCCCACTTCAAAAGAATATGCTGTAAAAATCGGAACCGGTTTGCTCCCTCTTTTGGGTCAGGAATTAAAATCCATCTCCGGCGGCAAAGCGGTAACGATCGTCAGTGACAGTAATGTTTGGCCCATTTATGGAGAAGTTACCAGATCATCTTTGGAAAATGCAGGTTTTTCTGTGTTTTCTTTTGTCTTCCCCTCTGGAGAAAGTCACAAAAACAGTGAAACCTACTTGCAGCTTCTGTCTTTTTTGGCAGAAAAAAACCTAACCAGAAGTGACTGTCTGGTTGCCCTCGGCGGTGGCGTTGTCGGCGACCTGACCGGGTTTGCAGCTGCAACCTATCTGCGTGGAATTTCCTATATTCAAGTCCCTACAACATTACTTGCCATGGTAGATTCCTCTGTAGGTGGAAAAACCGCCATTGATCTGCCCTCCGGGAAGAATTTGGCCGGCGCTTTTTATCAGCCCAGTCTGGTGCTATGCGATACAGATACACTTTCCACTCTCCCAAAAACAATTTTCGCAGACGGCTGTGCCGAAATCATCAAGTATGCAGTTTTGTTTGATCCCGATTTATTCTCTTTGTTGGAGCGGCAGGCTCTTTCCTTTCAGCGTGAAGACGTGATTGCCCGATGCGTTGCATTAAAGCGAGATGTGGTCATTCAGGATGAATTTGACAACGGTATTCGTCAAGCCCTGAATTTGGGGCACACCGTTGGACACGCCATTGAAAAAGCAAGCCACTACACGATCTCCCACGGCAAGGCTGTGGCCATTGGTATGTGTATCATCGCCAGAGCTGCTCGTTCCATGGGGACATGCGACGCTGTCAGTTGTGAAAAACTAATTGCCTTGATATCTCATTTTGGTCTGCCATGTTCCGTGGATTTTTCCGCCGCAGAATTGGTCAGCTACATATGCTCCGACAAAAAACGCTCCGGTCAACATATTGCCTTGATTTTGCCCGCAACCATTGGTTGCTGCCGGGCAGAAATTACCCCTCTTTCCAAGCTTGAATCTATCATAGAGGCAGGGATGTAGTATGGATATCACTATTTTTCCCAAAAAGCTTTCCGGTCAGATCGATGCTGTTGCATCCAAATCTCATGCCCACCGAATCTTCTTGTGTTCCGCCTTGGCTGACAAGCCAGCATATGTTGAAATCCAAACAATTTCAGGTGATTTGGCAGCAACTATCGGTTGCATCACCAGTTTCGGCGCAGAAATTGAGCATCATTACGGACAAGCCGAAATCATCAAACCCATTCAACATATTCCCAGCACCGCCATCTGTAATTGCGGTGAAAGTGGCTCGACCCTGCGCTTTATGCTGCCCTTGGCTGGCTCCCTGGGGATTGATACATTGTTTTTGTTGGAAGGTCGTCTTCCCTACCGTCCCCTCTCTCCGCTTTGGGAGGAAATGGAGCGACATGGTTGTCAGTTGTCCTGGATCAACCCCAACGAAATGCTGGCTCAGAACATTCCCATTTCCCGCTCGGTTACTGCCGGACTTCAATTAAAAGGAAAACTCCGACCAGGCCATTACCGAATGGATGGTAATGTTTCCAGTCAGTTTATCTCCGGTCTATTGATGGCTCTGCCACTGCTGGAGGATGCGTCTGAATTGGATTTAATGGGTGCGGTAGAGTCCAGACCATATATTGACCTGACTTTGGAAACACTTCGTAAATTCGATATTCATTGGGTTGGCAGCCACACCTCTGGCCGTCAACAGTTTAAAAGTCCCGGAACGATCCGTGTGGAGAGCGACTGGAGCAATGCCGCTTTCTGGCTGACTGCGGACGCTTTGGGAAGTCAAGTCACAGTTCATGGTTTAAGCCCCGATTCCCTTCAGGGTGACAAAGCCATTCTTCATTTGCTGAAAAAATTGCAAAATCATTGTTGTATTTCTGCTGCTGATATCCCTGATCTTGTTCCTGTTTTGGCTGTTTTTGCTTCTGCCAATCAGGGGGCCGTTATCACGGACATCCGGCGTTTGCGATTAAAAGAATCGGATCGAGTTTTCTCCACTCTGGAAATGATTCGTGGTCTGGGCGGCAATGCCACTGCAGACGAAAACACCATGACCATTTTCCCCTCCACCTTGATCGGAGGCACCGTTGATTCTCACTGCGATCACCGAATCGCCATGGCCGCAGCTATCGCCTCCACCGTTTGCACAAAACCCGTAACCATTTTAGGCGCAGAATGTGTTCGCAAATCCTACCCCAATTTCTGGAAAGAATTTACCCGTTTGGGAGGTAATATATGAGTTCTACCTATGGTGAAAATTTAAAACTTTCCATTTTTGGTCAATCTCACGGCAAAGTCGTTGGCATGACCCTTGACGGCATTCCAGCCGGCTTACCGGTTGATTTCGAAATGCTACAACATTTTCTTGACCGCCGGGCTCCGGGACGTTCAACACTTTCCAGTCCTCGTCAAGAAGCGGATAGACCAGAGTTTCTTTCCGGCATCGTACATGGGTTTACCTGTGGCGCACCTTTGGCCGCTGTCATTGAAAACACCAACTGTTCCTCTGGTGATTACAATTATGACCTGCCTCGTCCCGGCCACGCCGATCTCACCGCACAAATCAAATACGGCGGCTATCAGGATCGATCTGGCGGTGGACATTTCTCCGGTCGTCTGACTGCACCCCTATGTATCGCCGGCGGCCTATGTTTGCAATGGCTGGATGCAATGGGCATCCGGATCGGTGCTCATATTATCCAGATCGGTACCGAAAAAGCCCGCCGTTTTCACCCTTTATCCCCGGAAATCCATTGCGTTGGGCAAATTTTCCCCACACTGACAGCTGAAAGCAGAGAAAGATTTCAATTGCTCATCGAAAAAGCAAAGTACGATGGAGACAGTGTCGGTGGAAGGGTTGAGTGTGCCATTGTTGGATTGCCTGCCGGACTGGGAGAACCTATATTTGGCGGTGTTGAAAACCGTATTGCCCAAATACTCTACGGTATTCCCGGTGTAAAAAATGTTGGTTTTGGCTGGAGCGAGGAATACGCTGCCCATTTTGGCAGTGAAAGCAACGATGGCTTTGCTGTCCACAACGGTTGCATTGAGACCATTACCAATCACTGCGGCGGCATTTTAGGAGGCATAACCACCGGAATGCCCGTGATTTTTGATGCAACCATCAAGCCCACCCCCTCCATTTCTAAGCCCCAGCAAACCGTTTCTCTCCAACAAATGCAATCTGCAACGATTTCCGTTCACGGACGACACGACCCCTGCATCGTCCCTCGTGCTGTTGCAGTGGTGGAAGCTGCCGCTGCCATTGCAGTATACGACATGATTTTGGGCAACACGCAGACAAAGAGGAAATAATATGGATATTACACAATTACGCTTGGAAATCGATAAGGTTGATCAGCAACTGCTGGCCCTTTTTCAGCAACGGATGGACATTTCCAGTCAAATTGCTGACTACAAGAAAGAACAAAACATTCCTGTCTTTGATCCTGCTCGTGAACGGCAAAAGCTTTTGGATGTATCATCCAAAGTTGAGCCACAACTGGAAAGCTCTGCCAAGGTACTTTACAGCCTGTTGTTCGAGCTGAGTCGCAACTATCAAAGTGCAAAAAACGCCACACAAACACCCCTGTTTCAGCGTATCGCCACGGCCATAGACAATACCCCCAAACTTTTTCCCCACCAGGCTATGATTGCCTGCTGCGGATCAGAAAATCCACGGTTGCAATGTGCTGCGGAGCGAATCATCAAATCATCAAATCTTCTGTACTTCAGCTCTGCTGATGCGGTTTTTTCAGCCATTGGTCAAAGCATGTGCCATTATGGTCTGCTCCCGCTGGACAGTGCCGACATCTATGACCAGCTAAGCGCACACCAGTTTTATATCGTTCGTTCCTTTCAAATGCAAGATGAAAATGGTAACCTTACCCGTTTCATTCTGTTTAGCAAAGAGCTGGAGATTTATCCCGGTGCTGACCGAACTGCGCTTATGATGATGCTGCCCAACAAACCAGGCAGCCTTTATCGTGTGCTGGCAAGGCTCTATACTTTGGGACTGAATATTGCAAAACTTGACAGCCGTATCAGTCCAAAAGATTCCTTTAAAATGCTGTTCTACTTTGATTTGGAAACTTCGATCTATTCTCAGGAATTTATCCACCTGATGTGCCAGCTGGATGACCTCTGTGAAGATTTCCAATATCTGGGCAGCTATACCGAGGTGGTATAAATGAAATGCGGCCTGCTTGGAGAGCGATTGGTCCACAGCTACTCCCCTGAAATCCATCGCCTATTGGGGGATTACAGATATGAACTGTTGGAAAAAAAGCCATCGGAAGTTGAAGCTTTTCTCCGTCACGGAGATTTTTCCGGGCTAAATGTAACAATTCCCTATAAAAAAACGGTAATTCCTTATTTGGATGAATTGACCGAAACGGCGCAAAAACTATTGGCCGTCAATACCATCATCCGCCGACGAGACGGTACGCTTCTGGGACATAATACTGATTATTTCGGTTTTTCGTCTATGGTCGAAGGCAGTGGTCTGTTGGTAAAGGGTAAAAAAGCCTTGGTTTTAGGATCCGGTGGCGCTTCTGCCACAGCAGTAGCCGTATTGACCGAAATGGGTGCCCAGGTTGTCGTTATTTCCCGGCAAGGAAATAACAATTATCATAACCTGTTTCAGCACTGTGATGCAAAAATCATTGTCAATACCACTCCGGTGGGAATGTATCCGAGCTGCGGTGTATCTCCTGTGGATCTTGCCCTGTTTCCTCAGCTTGAAGGCGTGTTGGATATGATTTATAATCCAGCTTCCACAAAATTACTGCTGGATGCACGATCACGAGGTCTTGTTGCCATCAACGGCCTATGGATGCTGGTTGCGCAGGCCAAAGAAAGTGCTGTGTTTTTCACCGACACTCCCATTGCGGAAGAAAAGATCGAGGAAGTTTATCGATCCATTAGCCGCCGCATGGAAAACATCGTGCTGATTGGAATGCCCGGTTGCGGCAAATCCACCATCGGTGCCTTGTTGTCAGAAAAACTGGGGCGAAAATTTGTTGATACAGATCTTGAGATCCAAAAAATTGCAAACAAATCCATTCCGGAGATTTTTGCGCAGGATGGAGAGGCCGTTTTTCGTCAATTGGAAAGTGATGTATTACAGCACTTTGGAAAAGAATCCTCTCTCGTGATTGCTACGGGAGGCGGCTCTGTCGTCCGGCCAGAAAACCACATTTATTTACGTCAAAATAGCAGAATTTTTTATCTGCAAAGGGATCTCTCGAAACTTCCCACCGATGGTCGTCCCTTATCTATTGATCTGGAGTTTTTGTTTTCCAGTCGCAGTGCTTTGTATGAAAACCTTGCCGACCAAATTGTGGACAATAATGGTTCGATTGATAATACTTTGATCCAAATTCTGAAGGAGTATCCATGAAAATTCTTGTTTTAAACGGTCCCAATATCAATCTTCTGGGCATCCGGGAACCGGATATCTATGGAAAAGAAACATACGCCTCCCTCCTCTGCTTGCTTTCCAACACTGCTCAGAAATATGATATTGAAATAGAACACTTCCAGTCCAACCACGAGGGAGCATTGGTGGACAAAATCCAGAGCGCTTACGGGCATTTTGACGGCATTGTGATCAATCCAGCCGCTTATACCCACACTTCCGTTGCTATTTTGGATGCACTGAAGGCTGTGGCCATTCCCGCAGTGGAAGTACATATCTCCAATGTTTCTGCACGTGAAAGCTTTCGTCAAATCTCCTATCCGGGTCTATATTGTGAGGAAACCATCTCCGGTCAAGGCATTGACGGCTATCGGCAAGCTCTGGAATACCTTATTGAAAAATATGTATAG
>CAZHPO010000002.1:0-30264 GCA_964534615.1 uncultured Oscillospiraceae bacterium | reverse complement strand
TTACTCACGTTGGTGAAGCTGACTTCTTCCTGGGTACTTACGGCACCTACAATACTATGAGCCCCTCCAGCACCTACTACATTACCGATGCCAACGCTGAGAAGATCGGCACTGAGCAGTTCCTGGCATACCTGTATACCAAGGACAATATCCCCGAAGCTCCCGTTGTTGATCCCACTGAGCCTAACGATCCCTCTACTCCCAACGACCCCACCGAGCCTGTTGAGCCCAGCTCCAATCTGAAGCCCATTACCACCGCTCCTGTGGTTGGTACTGCTTACAAGTTCGGCGCAAACAATGGTTCCGACATCTTCTTCATCGGTGAACACAAGTCTGCCGATCTGCCCTGGTACCTGCTGACCAGCACCAAGGCCAGCGAAGGCATTGATGTGAAGCTGGAAGCCGTTGACGGTGTTGAAGGCGGCTACCGTCTGTGCTTCGAAAAGGACGGCAAGAAGATCTATGTCAGAGCATACGAGCGTAGCGATAAGGCTGGCTCTGCCACTCTGGAACTGACTGAAACCGTTCCTACTGAGTACTATACTTACAGCACTGAGCACAACACCCTGATCTTCACTCTGGGTGAAAACCAGTTCTTCCTGTGCTCTCAGGGTACTTATGGCACCATCGGTGTGACCTCCATCAGCAACATCAGCGATGCAACCACCTATGCCTGCCACTTCTATGCTGAAGACAAGGGCGGCAACTCCGATACCAACCCCGGCGAAACTGCTTATAAGTTTGGTATGGTTCAGGAGAACAAGGACAACACCGTCTACTATTTGGCAGGCGGCATGAACGGTTTCTACATGGCTACCACGGACGATGCCAATGCAGCTCTGAAGGTATATCTGGAGGAGACTGAGGGCGGCTACTATCTGTACTGCTATGTTGAGGAAGTTAAGACCTACATCAACATGGTCGTCAGCGGTACTCACGTCAACGGTGCTTATGAGGCTACTGCTTCCACTGTTTACACTCTGGATTCCGAGCGTAACATTCTGGTTTCCACTGTCACAGTGGAAGGCGAGAGCGCAGATTATACCTTTGGTACCAGAAATGACGCCACTTACACCACCGTTGGTCCTGTGAAGGTTTCCTATAATGGTTTCTGGTGCAAGCTCTCTACCGGCGCTGTTACACCTGATGCTCCTGTGGAACCCACTGAGCCTTCTGCGCCCAGCACTGAGCCCAGCGAACCCACTGAGCCTACTACACCTGATGCTCCTGTGGAACCCACTGAGCCTGTTGATGGCACCACCGTCAATGTGGTGATTGCAGATTATGCCGATGCTAACAGCTGGTCCAACAGCACTCTTTACGATGAGATCAAGATGAATGACGATATCACCGTTACTGTTTCCGGTACTGCCAACGGTTCTTATGGCCTGAATACCGGCAAGTACTACGAGAACGGCGAGAACTGGAGAATCTATCAGAACGAGTCTCCTGCCATTGTCATCGAGGCTGCCGAGGGCAAGACCATTGTATCTGTAAAGATTACCTATGATATCAACAACGACGGTGTCTTGACCAATGGCGACGCTCAGATTGAGTCTGGCACGGTGATCACTGTGAACGGCAATTCCATCACCTTGAGTGTTGGTAATACCGGCACAAAGACCAATGGCCAGGTTCGAATCACTGCCATCGAAGTTATCTACGCTTAATTTCCTTTCTACTTTATAAAAAAGGGCTGCTCTACGGAGCAGCCCTTTCTTTATGCAGGAAAATGACCCTTGCTGGGGGAGTGACCCGGGGAACGTGATTTAATAGTTTTCGGCGTGAATCTCAAAATAGCTTTGAGGATGGTTACAGGTAGGACAAACCTCCGGCGCATGGGTTCCAACGACGATGTAGCCGCAATTCCGGCACTCCCAAACTTTGACTTCGCACTTGGCAAAGACCTGTGCAGTTTGAATGTTTTCCAGTAAAGCACGATAACGCTGTTCATGTTGCTTTTCGATTTCTGCCACCAAACGGAAGCGGGCAGCCAACTCCGGGAAACCCTCTTTTTCAGCGGTTTCGGCAAATCCAACGTACATATCGGTCCACTCGTAGTTTTCGCCATTGGCCGCAGAAACAAGATTTTCAGCGGTGGAACCGATGCCATTTAATTCCTTAAACCACAGCTTTGCGTGTTCTTTTTCGTTTTCGGCTGTTTTTAGAAATAATGCAGCAATTTGTTCATAGCCGTCCTTTTTTGCTTTGGACGCGAAATAAGTGTACTTATTTCGTGCTTCACTCTCACCGGCAAAAGCAGCCAGCAGATTTTTCTCCGTTTGAGTGCCTGCGTATTTGTTTGCCATAGGAAAACCTCCATTTATACTTTGTTGCAAAGTAATTGTTACCATCCGGTAAGGGATTCGTCAATTCATAGCACGTATAGTATGATGCACATAAACTGTAAAATACTGCCCAATACTACAAATATATGAAAAATAGAGTGCATCCAACGTTTTTTTGAGCCTATGCCATAAAGAACGGCACCAATGGTATAAGCAACGCCACCGGTAAGCAGCCACCAGAAGCCGGCATCTGTCACTGCCGATTTTGTCTGGGGTACAAAGAAAATAATGCACCAGCCCATAAAAATGTAGCAGATCATGGAGAAAACATTGTACTTTTTTAAATCAATTGCCGTCAATGTAACAGCCAGGGCAGTTAAAGCCCACTGAAAAGCGAGGATGCCCCAGCCAATCCAGGGGTTTACTTCTCGCAGAGCAGAAAGAGCGATGATGCTGTATGTGCCGGCAATGAGAAAATAAATGGTGCAATGATCCAATATCTGCATGACCTTTTTACCTGTACCTGGATGGAGTCCGTGGTAGACACTGGACATGGTGTAGAGGGTAATCATGCTGATTCCATAGATCAGCGCTCCTGCAAAATCATAGCCATCGCCCCACAGCAGTGCTTTTGCCAGACAGAGAACCAGAGCAATCACGCCCAGACCGCCACCGACGATATGGGTGACCATGTTCATGATCTCCTCTGCCTTGGTGTAGTCTGGGAGACGACGATCGGAAAGTTTAATTCGTTTTGCCATATCAATACCGCCTTTGTTTTTTTCTGGATTTAGTATAGCGCCTTTGGCCGGTAGAGTCTATCGAAAGAGGAGCGTAGAGAGGTCTACCACCAGTAGAGTTGGTAGATGTATACAAAAATAAACAGAAATTTTCGTCGCTAAAATGGCTGTCCGCACAACAAATTTTCATGTTTTCTGAGGGTGGATGTGCTATAATGTATGAGCAAGGTAGGAAGCAAAACATCTACCGAAGTAAAGGAGACCGTATGAATAATATCCTATTCTTTTTGACACCGAAAGCCATGTGTCATTATGTATACGATGATTTTACCATCCGTCAAGCATTGGAAAAAATGGAGTCTGTTGGCTTTGCAGCTCTGCCGATCCTGAACCGCCGGGGGGAATACCGGGGCACACTGACAGAAGGTGATCTGCTCTGGGCACTTAAGAATATGTGCTATATGGATATGCGTCAGGCTGAGGCACGTCGTATTATGGAAATTGCCCGCCGTAAAGATAACATTCCGGTTCGGGTGAACACCTCCATGCACGAGTTGATTGAGCGAGCAACTTACCAAAATTTTGTTCCGGTGGTGGATGATAAAGATGCCTTTATCGGCATTGTTACCCGCCGGGGAATCATTAAATACTGCCAGGAAAAAGCATTGGTTGCTGAGTGAGCAAAATCCCGGATGTCCGTCGGATATCTGGGATTTTTGTGTTTTTCCGGAGAAAAATGAATAAAATCAAGGGAAAATGCCTGGATATTTGGAGAGATTTACAGTTGTAAATAAGGGTAGAATGTTGTATAATAAAACATTGATAAATATTGATAGTTAGGATGGTATCACCATGGGCAATGCGGTGGAAGAACTTAAGAAATTTATTTGTCCCGGTAACCATGTGCATTTGGTGGGCATCGGCGGTGTTTCTATGCGTCCTTTGGGCTTGGTTCTTCAGGGAATGGGATTGATTGTCACAGGCTCTGATATGAATGCCTCTGTTTCCACAGATGAGTTGATCGCCTGTGGGATCCATGTAGAGATCGGCCATCGAGCAGAAAACATTCAGGGAGCCTGCTGCATCATTCGTACAGCAGCCGCCCATAACGACAATCCGGAAATTGCCGCAGCTCGTGTGGCTGGCATACCTGTGTTTGAACGGGCACAGGCGTGGGGCGTGATCATGCAGTCTTATCAAAACGCCATCTGCGTATCCGGTACCCATGGGAAAACCACGACCACATCCATGCTGACCCATGTGCTGCTGGCAGCACAAGTGGATCCTACGGTAATGATTGGTGGCAATTTGCCTCTGCTGGGTGCCGGTCATCGGGTGGGAAATGGAGATACCATTTTGTTGGAAAGCTGCGAATATTGTGATTCTTTCTTGAATTTCTATCCCACGCTGGCAATCGTGCTGAATATTGAAGCGGATCATTTGGACTATTTTAAGGATCTGAAGCAGATACAGGCATCCTTCCATCAGTTTGCATCTCTGGCAACTGACCATATTTTAGTCAATGGGGATGATTTTAATACCATCCAGGCCATGGAAGGACTCAATTATATCACATTCGGCTTGGGAGAACATTGTCGTGTCCGGGGCGTAGATCCGTCCGCAGATTGGCGGCAGATGGATGTGTTCTGTGATGGGCAGTTTTATTGTCATCTGGAACTGAATGTTATTGGCAAGCATAATATGGTAAATGCACTGGCATCCATGGGTGCGGCATGGCTTTTGGGAATTGATGGTGCTGTGGCCGCAGAAAGCCTGCGGGATTTCCATGGTGCTGCCCGCCGGATGCAGTATAAGGGTTGCTGGAAAGGCGCAGATATTTATGATGACTATGCGCACCATCCCGGCGAGTTGGCTGCCACTATTGCGGCGGTTCGTGCAGCTTCTGATCGTCGGCTGGTTTTGGCTTTTCAGCCCCATACCTATACTCGTACCAAGGCGTTGTTTGATGATTTTGTTCGGGAATTGAGAAGGGCCGATGTGGTGATCTTGGCAGAGATCTATGCGGCAAGGGAGCGGAATACCATTGGTATTTCTTCCAGAGACCTGCAAAAGCAGATCCCCGGCAGCATCTATTGCGAGACGCTGCCCCAGGTAACAGAACAGTTACAACAAATTGCCCAGCCCGGTGACATGATTTTCACCATTGGCGCTGGAGATATTTATCGTGCCGGAGAGGCACTGCTGAAATAGGTTCAGCGAAGAAACGGAGGATTTCAAACGTGAAAAAATGGAATGTGGGTGTATTGTTTGGCGGCATAAGTCCGGAACACGCAGTTTCCCTGCGGTCGGCGGAGTCTGTGCTGAATAATCTGGACCCTGAAAAATACAATATCTATCCATTAGGCATCACCAGAGATGGCCGCTGGTTCCACTATACGGGCGGCGACTACGCCATGCTCCCCGGAGGCGCGTGGGAGGAATATCCTGAAAATTGTCCGGTGGCGATTTCCCCGGTGCGGGGACAGGGATTGCTGTGCTTTGAGCAGGGATGTGTGACCACCATTCAATTGGATGTGGTATTCCCCGTCCTTCATGGCGAAAACGGTGAAGATGGCGCTATTCAGGGACTGATGCAGCTGGCAGGGATTCCCTGCGTTGGCCCTGGCCTGGCAGCTTCTGCGGTTTCCATGGATAAGAGCCTGACGAAGCTGGTGGTGGATCGCATTGGCCAAAAGCAGGCTGACTGGGAGTTGGTCCACAGGGAAGAACTCCACCGCAGAATGGAGGCTGTTTTGGCTCATTTGCAGGAGCGTTTTACTTTCCCTATGTTTGTAAAGCCTGCGGGAACCGGATCGTCTGTGGGCGTATCCAAGGCCAGCGATGGGGTTTCCTTGCAGACAGCATTGTTGACCGCTGCGGAATATGATGAAAAAATACTTGTGGAGGAGTTTATCCGGGGAAAAGAAGTGGAAGTAGCAGTCATGGGCAATGACAGCCCCATTGCTTCCGTTTGTGGTGAGATCGATTCCGGCGCAGAATTTTATGACTATGATGCAAAATACATCACTGACACTTCTGTTGCGTATATTCCTGCACGAATTGACGAGGATGTGGCTGAACAGGTGCGGGATGCAGCTGTGAAAATCTACAGTGCCCTGGGCTGCCGGGGCTTGAGCCGGGTAGATTTTTTCGTGACAGAAGATAATCAAGCCGTATTCAATGAGATCAATACGATTCCTGGCTTTACTTCCATCTCTATGTACCCCAAACTGTTTGAGGCCAGTGGTGTGGAATACGGCAGCTTGCTGGATCGCCTTCTGGAGCTGGCGGTGGAGGCAAACGGATGAAAAAGAGCGTTGTGCTTTCCATCTGTGGCACACAGTATTATCCGAATCAACAGCCGGAAGTGATTGAACTTGTGACTGATGGCACTCTGGAGTTTCACGATGGTGGCTGGGATATTTGCTACGAAGAAAGCGATCTGACAGGACTGGCAGGAGTGACAACTACATTTCGCCTGGAACCGGGACAGGTAACCCTGGAAAGAACTGGCCGGATGCAATCGCAAATGGTATTCCGGCAGGGCATACCCCATGAATCCCTGTATAAAATGGAATTTGGCGCTTTGATGTTAACGGTATGTGCCCAGATGATCGAGGCTGCCATCAGTGAAGATGGTGGCACGGTGGATTTGCAATATGCCATTGCAATTGAAAACAGTGATGCTGGCGTGGTGGAGTATCACCTGGAAGTGCGTCCAAAAGAATAAAAAACAGCCGAAGGCATGCCTTCGGCTGTTTTTGTCATTTGAATAGTTTTTTCGATAGCCAGAAGCTGGCTTCTGCCAGCAGTACACCGGCAGGAATGTCGATGAAAAGGTGCTGTTTGACGGTTACCGTGGAAATACAGACGGCAATGGCGAAAATCAGGGAAAACCACGATACTTCCTGGGATAGCGTTCATCTCGACGCATACCAATGTAGCAGAGCCAGCTGCAAAAACAGTGGATGGAAGGAAACAGATTATCCGGCATATCCACTCGATATAAAAACCGCGGCAGGAACGTAAAAAGATCATTGCCAATCGGGTCGGCCCGTTCCATGGTGGTGGGTAGAAAAATGTAGAAGAACAGGCAAACGGTTTTGCCAATCAGATCGGCGTAGAGAAATTGCTTGGCCTGTTTTTCGTTGTATCGGCTGCATAGAACATAATTAACTGCCCAAAATGCGTAGCTTCCCAAATAAATGACGATCATAAAGGGAAGCAGGGGAATCTTGCTGTCCAGAGCCGAGTCGAATACATAGTAGCGGTTGGCGTGAAGAAGTACACGCAGTATTCTGGGAAGATAGAAGACCAACATGTTGTACAGAAATACAATGACCAGAAGCTTTCGGGCGTGTCCTGGAATGTGGTCTAAAATGCGATTATAAAGTTTTTTCTTTTTTTGATCTGAACTCCGATTCTGCTGCCGTAAGATACATCCTTTTCCGTTTCTGGGTGGGCAAGCAGGTCGGGATCAATGGCAATGCGATCCTTTTCCAACAGCAGGATAATGGTGGACCCACCAAACTCAAAATACCCTTTTTCTGTTGCTTGCTGGGCAAAGGAGACCTTATGGTTTGAAATTTTTCCAACCAAAAGGGCACCGATCTCCATCTGAATGACCTTTCCGAATTCCGGAGAATCAATGAGGACATATTCCCGGCTGTTTTCGGCAAAAACAGGCATGGACGTATATGCAATGGGGCGAACACAGTGCAGTTTTCCGTTAATGCGTTGGGCTGCTTCAATATTGCCGCTGCAGGAGAAGCAGTAGCGATGGTAATGGCTGGGGGTCAGACGAAAAATCAGGCAAGTGCCGCCGGTATATCGAGCCGCCAGCTCCGGGTCATGCAGTAGCTGATCCAAATGATAGTCGATGTGTTTGATGTGATAGGTGCGATTATCATCAATGGGATAGACAGTCAAATAGGCATCACAGGGGCTGATGAGATGGGCAGCTGTGGTGTCGGCCTGATCTGTGTTGCGCTTACGTGTGAAAAAATCGTTGAAAGAATGATAGTTCCGCTGAGGGTAAGCGCTGAGATCCACCTTGTTCTTTTTGACATACATGGTGACAACGGGACGGGAAAGTGGGGTGCTTAAAAATGTACCAACTGCTTTGGAAATCCAGGGCTGTATCAGGATCTTCAGGCAACAGCGCCCGACTTTTGTGCCGTATAAAAAGCGGATGGATAATGTCTCTTTTTTCATGCCGGAGATCCTACCAAAAACAGTGTGGCCAGTACCAGCAGGCCCATCAGAGTCATCAAAATCTGACCAAGCAGGTGGGGCTTTCTGACCGGGAAGGGAAGCACAAAGGCAGCAGCCATTGCGCCGGTTGCGATGAGGATGACAGCTGCTTCGGAAATGGGAGCCAGCTGGCCGACAATGAAAAATGCAGGAAACAATAATGCAGAGCTGGTCACAGGGAGTCCGTCATAACGGGAACGCCGGCCGGTTTCCTGAGATTGGCGTTCTTCCTCCATTACATTGAAATAGGCCAGTCGAATCAGGGCGCACAGTGCATATAGTCCACCGATGACAAAAGAGAGAGGACTCTTGCGACACAGGCAATAGGTGATCAGCGCCGGGAGAACACCGAAGCAAATCAGGTCACTGAGAGAGTCGATTTGGATGCCAAAACGCTTTTCGCTTTCGGTTCGACTCCGGGTCGATGCAACTGCGCCGTCGAACATATCGAAGATGCCAGCGATCATCAGGCAAATGAGTGCCGGACGGATACGTCCTTCCAGCACAAAGGCAATTCCGGAAAAACCGGAGATCATTCCCAGGTAGGTCAGAACGACAGTGTAATTATAATATCCATTCAATTTCTTTTTCATGTTATCACCTGTACAATGCAGATATCTCTGCGATCAAGGGCTGTTATTCGGATAAAAACTTTGATTTTAATTGGGGGATTTGAATAGAAATGCTCCAAAATCGCAGTCAATTATACCACGGTTTTGGAGCATTTTCAAGATAATATATTTAATTGCGATAATTTACCTGTTTTTACGACTCGTTTCGAAGCTGCTCCATTCGACGGACAAAGACCTTGGTTTGCTTCAGACTGTCCACACCTGCGTGCAGCTTTAATCGTAGTGTGGGTTGCTTGGCGGTGGCTACAAAGAAGATGCGGTTTTTATAATCCGGATCAGCGCAGATGCTGCTGATTCCTTCAAAATCCATGGTGCTGAGGGTTAGCATGACGTCACTGCCTTTTTGCTTAATGTCCACAATG
The DNA here is from genome assembly GCA_964534615.1 of uncultured Oscillospiraceae bacterium. GTDB lineage: Bacteria > Bacillota > Clostridia > Oscillospirales > Oscillospiraceae > Faecousia. The sequence goes on along the minus strand of CAZHPO010000002.1, from coordinate 20,989 downwards.
CCGCAAGTTTTTGCCTCTGCACGCAGGAGGGCAATGTCAATGAGATTCAGCACGCCCTTGGGCGGTTCGCCATATCGGTCGATAATTTCGTCCAGCAAATCGTCGGCATCCTGTTGGGAACGGATAGCAGCCATCCGGCGATATAGATCCATTCGTTCTTCACCACGGGAAACATAGTCCTGGGATACATTGGCGGTGACATTGAGATCGGCGGTGCAGTCGGGTATCTGAGGTTTTTCTCCTCTTTCTTCCAAAACAGCTTCATCCAGGAGCTTCAAATACATATCATAGCCCACGCTCATCATATGCCCGGACTGTTCCGCACCCAGCAAATTACCGGCTCCACGGATTTCCAAATCCCGCATGGCAATTTTAAATCCAGAACCAAATTCGGCAAAATCCCGGATGGCAGACAGCCGCTTTTCCGCAATTTCCGACAGAGATTTGTCGGGCTTGTAGGTGAAATAGGCGTAAGCGTGACGGGTAGAACGACCGACACGACCACGGAGCTGATGAAGCTGCGAAAGTCCAAAACGATCCGCATTTTCAATAATCAGCGTATTGGCGTTGGGAATATCCAGACCGGTTTCGATAATTGTGGTGCAAACCAGTACCTGAATGTCACCATTGGCCATGGATTGCATCACATCGCCCAGGGCATCTTCACCCATCTTTCCGTGCGCAACTGCAACATTCAGGCCGGGGATGCGCCGTTTAAGGGCAGAGGCGCATTGATCGATGGTCTCCACTCGGTTGTGGAGATAGTAGACCTGACCCCCACGCTCAATTTCCCGACGAATGGCATCATCCAAGATGGCATTGTTATGTTCAATAACAAAAGTCTGAACAGGATAGCGGTCGGAGGGAGGAGCTTCGATGGTGGACATGTCCCGAATACCGGACAGTGCCATGTTCAGTGTTCGGGGGATTGGGGTGGCGGAGAGGGTAAGCACATCCACACCCTTAGACAGTTCTTTCAGTCGTTCTTTGTGACTAACACCGAAGCGCTGTTCTTCGTCTACGATCAGCAGACCCAGATCCTTGAACTGGACACTTTTTTGTAGCAGTTTATGGGTGCCGATCACCAGATCCACGATACCGGAGCGGACATTTTGCAATGTCCGGTTTTGTTCTGTGGCCGTACGGAATCGACTTAGCACGTCAATATTGACAGGAAAACCTCGGAAACGGGCAACTGCGGTTTGATAATGCTGTTGTGCCAACACTGTGGTGGGAACAAGAATGGCAACCTGCTTGCTGTCCATGACGGCTTTCATAACAGCACGGAGGGCAACCTCTGTTTTGCCAAATCCCACGTCACCGCAAAGAAGCCGATCCATAGGAATGGGGGATTCCATATCTGACTTGATTTCGGCAATGCAGCGCAGCTGATCGTCGGTTTCCGGATAGGGGAAATTGTCTTCAAATTCCTGCTGCCAGGGAGTGTCAGCAGCAAAAGCAAAGCCTTCCTGCCGCTTTCGAGCAGCATAGAGCTTGATCAGCTCTCCGGCCATATCTTTAGCGGCTTTTCGGGCTTTGGCCTTGGTTTTTTGCCATGTGTCCGTGCCGATTTTATTCAGCTTCACATTGCCGTCTTCGCCGCCGGAACCAATGTATTTACTGACCAGATCCAGCTGTGTGGCAGGAATGAAAAGCGTATCAGAGCCTTGATAAGCAATTTTGATATAATCCTTGATTGCTCCATCTACTTTGATTTGCTCCATAGCAAGAAAACGGCCAATACCATAGTTTTCGTGAACCACCAGATCACCGGGGGAAAGATCTGTAAAAGAGTTCAATTTCTGACGATTGGTGGATCCTTTTTTTGCTGGCTTTTTCTTGGGTAAAGCCTTGGACATCAATTGCTCTTCAGTCAGAACGGCCAATTTTGCAGTGGGATATTCCATGCCATAGGGGAGTGTACCGTCTGCCAGTAGTACCTGCCCTTCTTTGGGCATTGTCACTAAGGGAATGCACAAAAAAGCGGACAGATTCTTCTCCCGGAGCATTTCCTGCAATTGTTCTGCTCGACGGCGAGTACCGCACAGCACCAGCGTACGGAACTCTAGCTTCTGATAGTGGGTCAAATCGGAAATCGCAGTATCCAGATTTCCGGCATAACTGGGCAGCTGTTTGGCGGTCATAGGCAGCAGCACGCTGGGACGGTTTTCTTCCGGATAGGAAGAACCGGCAAAGGAATCCAGGTAGGCCACAGGCCGATTTGCCAGCTGCTGACAGAAATCTTCCCATTGACAGACATAATCGCACAGCTCACCGGCTACCAATCCAGTTTGCAGTAGATTATCCAGCTGAATGCCGATTTCCTCTGTCCGTGTCCGAGATGCACGGTGAAGGCTGCCTTGATCACATAAAACCAGGATGCTTTTCTGGGGAATGTAATCCATAGCTGTGGCAAATTCTGGGTAGATCAGTGCCATATACCGATCTGAGGCGGGGTTAGAAAGGTCGTTTTCGTATTTGTTAAGATCCTTTTCCAGGGTCAGGATCAAATTTTCGTTTGGATTTTTTCGGCGGCGCTGTCGGGAGATGATGTTGCGGATATCTTCGCACAGTCCCTCCGGACCCCTTGTGTGAAGCCGGGGTTGGGTTTCACCGACGGGCAAAATGGTCACACGGTCTACATTTTCTGTTCGCCGCTGGGTATCCGGATCGAAATAACCCATGGTATCCAGATCGTCGCCAAAAAACTCACAGCGGAAAGGGCGATCCTCTGCAGGAGAGTAAATATCCAGAATGCCACCACGTTGGGCGAATTGACCGGGACCTTCGACCATACCACAGCGACGATAGCCGGCATGGACCAGTCGGGTGACGACCTCGTCCAGAGCGTATTCCTGACCAGTTTCCAGGGCGAATGCGGCGGCATGCAGGATGGCTCTGGGCATGGTTCGCTGAGAAAGGGATTCCCAAGTGAAGATTTGCAGGGGAACTTTGCCGAGAGAAAGGTCATAAAGCTGTCGCAACCTTTTTTGCTCCCAGGAACGGGACACAACTGCACTGTCGTACAAAGTCAATTCCCGGCCGGGTAAGATCGGAGCGGTTACACCAAGGAAAGCCTGTAGCTCCTCTTGCAATCGACGGGCGGCCATGTCGTCCTGACAAATAATGCAGAGGGGGGCCTGGATATCCTTATGCAGACCTGCAATCAGGTGACTGCGATTGATCTGCCCAACGCCGGTGATGGCTGCGCTTTGTCCCTGTGACAGCGTATCAACGGCCATGTTATATTCTTCAATATTGTGAAGTGCTGCAATTAGCTGTTCCATGGTATCCCTCCCCAAAAGGTCTGAACGTGGCAATGCGGAAAGGGGAGAAACCTCCCCTTTCCGTAAAAAGTGACAATATTTATTTTATGCCCCCATAACGATTAGATGCTTCCGGAACGCCGGTATCCACAATTGTCAAAGCAGCATCCGCTGCTCGCTCCAGTGCGGGAAGCAGAGATTTTTCCTCTTGTGCAGAGAAAGCAGATAGTACCCAATCTGCCAAATCAAAGTCGGGGTGGGGCTTTGCACCGACACCGATTTTGACACGGGGGAAATCCTGACTGCCCAGCTCAGCGATGATAGATTTGATACCATTGTGACCGCCGGCAGAGCCATCCTTGCGAATGCGAAGGGCACCCGGTGCCAGAGAAATATCATCAAACATCACGATAATATTCTGGGGGGGTACATGGTAAAAACTGCTGAGCTGAAGAACACTGCGACCAGACAGGTTCATAAAAGTTTGAGGCTTTAAAAGAAGAACTTTTTTGCCTTTATAGTTCACCTGACCATAAAGACCCTGAAATTTTGCCTTATCTACCCGGCATCCCAACTTCTCGGCCAGAATGTCAAGGGCACGAAAACCGGCATTATGACGGGTCTTTTCATATTCCCGACCGGGATTGCCCAGACCCACGATCAGCCAGGTTTCGTTATTGTTTCCAAACATGGCTTAGAACAGGTCGGCGATGGAAGTACCGCCGTGGATGTGTTCGATGGCACGGGCAAACACGGAAGCAACATCCAGATAGACCAGCTTGTCGGTGGGGCAGTTTTCAGGCTGGGGAATGGTGTTGAGCAACACCAGCTCTTTGATAACGCTGTCGTTGAGTCGCTCAAAAGCAGGACCGGACAGCACACCGTGGGTGGCGCAGGCGTAAACTTCTTTTGCACCGCCGACTTCGACCAGAGCCTTGGCCGCATTGCACAGAGAACCGGCAGTATCGACCAGGTCGTCGTAGAGGATACAGGTCTTGCCACGGACATCACCAATGACGTTCATGACCTCGGACACGTTGGCCTTCGGACGGCGCTTATCGACGATGGCCAGACCCATGTGTACCTTGGAGGCAAAGGTTCTGGCGCGACCAACGCTGCCCACATCGGGAGAAACAACCACAAAGTCTTCGTGGTTGAACTTATCTTCAGGGAACTTGGTCATAAAATAATCAACAAAAGTAGGGGCACCCAGCAGATGATCCACGGGAATATCGAAGAAGCCCTGGATCTGGGAAGCGTGCAAATCCATGGTCAGAATCCGGTCAGCACCTGCTGCGGTAAGCATATTGGCGACCAGTTTAGCAGAGATGGGGTCGCGGCTCTTGGCCTTGCGATCCTGACGAGCATAACCAAAATAGGGGATAACAGCGGTAATGCGGCCGGCGGAAGCACGGCGGCAAGCATCGATCATAACCAGCAGCTCCATCAAATTGTCGTTGACAGGTTTGCAGGTAGACTGAACCAGGAACACGTCAGCTTCACGAACGGTTTCCTCCAGAGAGATGGAAGCTTCACCGTCGGCAAAGGATTTTACTGTGCTTTTGCCCATGGGCAGCCACAGTTCTTGGCAAACGGTCTGGGCGAGGACAGGATTGGAATTGCCGGTGAAAATTTTGATGTTATCGTACGCGTGCATCTCAATACCTCACTGATTATTCTTTTTCTTTTTGTGGATCAGCTCCACTCCCTTCATTATAACACCGGGTGAATAAAAAAAGCAACTATGTTTTGCAGGAAAAGCTGTAGAATTTGAAGAATTGTTATCAGAAAATTTGGGAAATCTGACAATACGTTCTGTTGTGAAGCGGAAAATCAGGAAATGCAAAATTTTGTTTGAGAAATACTTGTACATGGTGGGAAAATGTGGTATAATTACATGCTAAGAAAAACAAGACAGGAGAGAAACCATGAACGATAAGATCATCATTCAGGGTGCCCGTGAAAATAACCTGAAAAATGTGAATTTAACCATCCCCAGGGACAAGTTGGTGGTTTTTACCGGCCTGTCTGGTTCCGGAAAATCCAGCTTGGCCTTTGATACGATTTATGCAGAGGGACAGCGGCGATATGTGGAAAGCCTCAGCTCCTATGCACGGCAATTTTTGGGCCAGATGGATAAGCCGGATGTGGACTCCATCGATGGCCTTTCTCCGGCTATTTCCATTGACCAGAAGACGACTTCTAAAAACCCTCGTTCTACGGTAGGTACGGTCACGGAGATCTATGACTATCTTCGACTGCTGTGGGCCAGAGTGGGTGTGCCCCACTGCCCCAAATGCGGCAAGGAGATATCTCGGCAGACGATCGATCAAATTGTTGATCGTGTGGAGGCATTGGGCCTGGGAACACGGTTTATTGTGCTGTCTCCGGTGATTCGGGGGAAAAAGGGCGAGCATCAGAAGGTTTTTGAAGATGCTCGGAAACAGGGATTTGCCCGGGTACGGGTGGACGGGATTCTCTATGATTTGACTGAAACCATCTCCTGTGAAAAGAATAAAAAGCACAATATTGAACTTGTGGTCGATCGCCTGGTGCTGAAAGATGGACTTCGCCGCCGGTTGACAGACTCTATTGAGACTGCATGCAATCATTCCGGTGGCCTTGTGATTATCCAATTACCGGAGAGCAAGGAGGAGCTGACTTTCTCCCAGAACTATGCCTGTGAGGATTGTGGGATCAGCCTGACAGAGCTGGAACCTCGGATGTTCTCTTTTAACAATCCCAGTGGTGCATGCCCTACCTGTACAGGTCTGGGATTCCAACTGGTGGCGGATGCGGATCTGGTCATTCCCGATAAGGAAAAATCCATCTTTGATGGAGCAATCCAGGCATCCGGCTGGCAGAGTGCCCGGACTGATTCGGTGTTCCGCATGTATTTTGAGGCACTGGCAAAAAAATATCATTTTTCTTTGACCGATCCTGTTCGAACGCTGTCACCGGAGGCAATGGATATCATTCTCTACGGCACCAGAGGCGAAAAACTGCGTATGACCTATAACCGGGGAACCGGCATGGGCGTGTTGGAGCAGCCTTTTGAAGGAATTCTCAACAACATTTCCAGGCGTTATCGGGAAACACAGTCTGATGCAGCCCGAAAAGAGCTGGAAGAATGTATGTCCACAGCACCGTGTCCTCATTGCCATGGAGATCGCCTGTCGGAAATTGCACGAGCGGTGACGGTAGGCGGAATCGGAATCATGGATTTTTGTCGCATGAGTGTGGAAAAGGCACTGGAATTTGTAGACAATCTCCATTTAGAAGGAAATATGGCTGCGGTGGCTGAGCAAATATTGCGTGAGATTCGCTCCCGATTGCAGTTTTTGAAAGACGTTGGCTTGAGTTATTTGACTTTGTCCCGGTCTTCCGGAACCTTATCCGGTGGTGAAAGCCAGCGAATCCGGCTGGCAACGCAGATCGGGTCTTCCCTGATGGGTGTGCTGTATATTTTGGATGAACCATCCATCGGCCTGCACCAACGGGATAACGATAAATTGCTGGAAACGCTGAAACACTTGCGTGACATTGGCAATACGCTGATCGTTGTTGAACACGATGAGGATACCATGCGTGCAGCTGACTATATCGTGGATGTAGGCCCCGGCGCAGGCAGTCATGGCGGTGAAATCGTGGCTGCTGGTACCTTGCAGGACATTTTACAATGCCCGGACTCTATTACCGGACAGTATTTGTCCGGTACGAAGAAAATTCCCGTTCCGACACAGCGCAGGACGGGAAATGGGCAAGTGCTGGCAGTCAGAGGCGCAACAGAAAATAACCTGAAAAATGTGGATGTGGAAATTCCACTGGGCACCTTGACCTGTGTTACCGGCGTGTCCGGTTCCGGTAAATCCAGTTTGGTAGGGGAGGTGCTGAACAAGAGTTTGCTTGGAAAGCTGAATCATGCTCGTACTCGTCCCGGTGCCTGCATTAAAGTGGAAGGAATGGAGTATCTGGACAAGGTTATCGATATTGATCAAAGTCCCATTGGTCGCACGCCCAGAAGCAACCCTGCTACCTATACAGGTCTTTTTAATGATATTCGAGACCTTTTTGCTTCTACTGCTGATGCCAAAATGCGTGGTTATGGACCGGGTCGGTTTTCCTTTAATGTAAAGGGCGGCCGCTGTGAAGCCTGCTGCGGCGATGGTCTGGTGAAGATTGAAATGCATTTTCTGGCCGATGTCTATGTGCCCTGTGAAGTATGCAAGGGCGCTCGCTATAATCGGGAAACACTGGAAGTGCTTTATAAGGGGAAAAATATTTCCCAGGTGCTGGATATGACGGCCGAGGAAGCGGTGGATTTCTTTGAAAACCTGCCAAAGATTCGCCGGAAGGCACAGACGCTGGTAGAAGTAGGCTTGGGCTATGTGAAATTGGGTCAGTCCTCTACCACCTTATCCGGTGGCGAAGCCCAGCGAGTCAAACTGGCCACGGAACTGGCCAGAGCATCTACAGGCCGTACCATCTACGTGCTGGATGAGCCGACTACCGGACTTCATGCGGCAGATGCCCACAAGCTGATCGAGGTGCTTCAGACGTTGGTGGATGCCGGCAACACGGTACTGGTCATTGAGCATAATCTGGATGTGATCAAGACCGCTGACCATATCATTGATCTGGGGCCGGAAGGCGGTGACGGTGGCGGTTACGTGGTGGCCAGCGGTACACCGGAGGAAGTGGCGCAGGTGGAACAAAGCTATACCGGCCAGTATCTTCGTTCCTATTTAAAGTGAAAAGCACCCGGCCTAAGGCCGGGTGCTGTTAAAAAATATTTTCCTTGGCGTATAAGCTGGCAGGGAGAATATCGGAAAGCTCCTGCAAGCCGTGATCCCTTTCGCCTGCATAGTCCGGATAGAAAAGTGGGGAACGAACCACGGAAGTTTTGCCCTGACGAATTTCCATAGTTATGGTTACTCTTGTGCCCTGCCCGTCTGGTCGGTCAATGAGTACCGTACCATTGTGCAATGCGGCGACCGCCCGGATCAGAACCATGCCCAGGCCGATGCCTTCAGGACCATCGGTAACAGATGGGGTGCGCAGATAGCGGTAATAGGCGTTCGCCTGCACACAATTGCTGTTGCCATAGCCACTGTCGGTTACAGAAAGATGCAGCCGGTTTCGGCAGGTCAGGTTGATGGTGATGGTACCATTTGGTGGTGTGTGCTTGGCAGCATTCGAAATCAGATTATAGACGGCCCGTTCCAGTTTCTCGGTGTCAGCCAGCGTATAAATTGGCTTGTTGGGCATGGAATACTGAAGATGAATACCAGCTTGTGCGAGCTGCTCCTGTCCTTTATCCAGCAGTTCCTCCAGAAAAGAGCATATCTGCACATATTCCATGCGTCCGAAGGGGGACTCGCAGTAGTAAACGGCATCCGACATGTTGCTGACAATGCGCATGATCTGGTGCATACGGCGATTGAATTGCGACATTTGGACGGGATCCGGGTCTGGAGGGAGCAATTGTCCGGCTGAAGAAAGCATACCGGTCAGCGGGGTGCGCAATTCTCTGGCGGCCAGAGAAAGGGCTCGAAGCTCTGTAAGGGCACTATCCTGATCCAGAACGAACAGATGTTGGTTGTCGGAAGCGATGATGGTTGCATCGATTTTTTTACCTGCAATGGAAAGGGTCAGATAAAGGCAACCTTCCCGAAGGGTTTGATAATCTTCAAGGCCGGTAGCCACCAGCGGCGAAATTTCATCGCCCACATTTAGCATGTAGGCCGCTGCTGCCTGGTTGATTTGTGTGATCCTGCCATCGGTCACATAGAAGGCAGGGCGTAGGAGCAGTTCCAGCATGGGGATATTTGTATTCTGCATTTCCATGTTTAACCTCCTCTGGCATAGGATGTACAAAAAATGGGGAAATTACTCCGGGGAGTTTCGACAAAAACTGCCCATGACTCTATTCTAACAAAAAAATAAAAAAACGCAAGAGAAATCGGCAGAAAGTGGTGAAATAATGTCAATCCATGAAGGACATAGAAAAAGAATGACCCAGCGCTTTCGGGAGGAGGGGCTGGACTCCTTTAACCAGGTGCAGATGCTGGAACTGTTGCTGTTCTATTGTATCCCTCGAAAAGATACCAATGAATTGGCGCATCGCCTGATCGATCGTTTTGGTTCTGTGTCAAGAGTTATGGATGCACCGATTTCGGAACTGATGAAAATTCCCGGCGTTGGGGAGAATACGGCCACATTTCTGCATTTGATAAAAGCGGCTGGCCGGTATTATCAGGTGGACAGCATTCGCAAGGGCGTGCAGATCAAGGATATTGAAGACTGCGGTAAGTATATGATGCCCTTTTTTATTGGCAGACAGGTGGAGACGGTGTTTTTGCTGTGCCTGAATGCAAATTGCGCAGTGATCTCCTGTCGGGAAGTGGGGGAAGGGGAGGTCAATTCCGCCGTTATTTCGCCCAGAGCCATTGTGGAGATCGCTCTGGCAGAGAAAGCATCTACCGTGGTGTTGGCGCACAACCATCCCAGTGGTGTGGCGTTGCCTTCCCGGGAGGATGTGGTAGCCACAAAGCGATTGGCAGCGGCCTTGGCCACCGTAGATGTGGCACTGTTTGACCATTTGATCATTGCGGATGATGATTATGTTTCTCTGACGCAGTCGGGCTTGTATCGTCCCGGCGAAAACATGGCTTATTTATAAGGAGAAAGCCTATGGATAAATTTCAATTGGTTTCTGAATACAAGCCCTCCGGCGATCAGCCTGAAGCAATTGAAAAACTGGTCAACGGTGTCAATTGGGGACTTCGGGAGCAGACCCTTTTGGGTGTTACCGGCTCCGGTAAGACCTTTACCATGGCCTCGGTGATCGAAAAGCTGAATAGACCCACATTGGTGCTGGCGCACAATAAAACGCTGGCAGCCCAGTTGTGTTCGGAATTTCGGGAGTTTTTTCCCAACAATGCTGTGGAGTATTTTATTTCCTACTACGACTATTATCAGCCGGAAGCATATATCGCCCATACAGACACTTATATTGAAAAGGATGCCTCTGTCAATGAGGAAATCGACCGCCTGCGCCACTCCGCAACAGCGGCGTTGTTTGAACGTCGGGATGTGATCGTGGTGTCGTCGGTCAGTTGCCTGTATGGTTTGGGTGACCCAATCGATTATAAGAGCATGGTCATCTCTTTGCGAGTAGGCCATGAATATCCGCTGGATGCAGTGCTGCAAAAGTTGACAGAAATTCGTTATGAGCGAAATGATATTGATTTTTCCAGAAATAAATTCCGACTTCGTGGGGATACACTGGAAATCTATCCGGCCTACTGGTCGGGGAAAGCCATCCGAGTGGAATTTTTTGGAGATGAGATCGACCGTATTTCGGAGATCAATGCGGTTTCCGGTATGACAGAGCGTTATGTGGATCATGTGGCGATCTATCCGGCCAGCCACTATGTGGCATCCAAAGAAAAACTTCACAGAGCCATGCTGGAAATTCAAAAAGAATGCGATGAACAGGTGGAGAAATTCCGGGAGGAAAACAAGCTTATTGAAGCCCAGAGAATTGCCCAGCGTACCAATTATGACCTAGAAATGATGACAGAGATCGGCTTTTGCAACGGTATTGAAAACTATTCCAGAGTCATTCAGGGACGGGCACCAGGTACGCCGCCGACCACATTGCTGGATTATTTTCCGGATGATTTCCTCCTGATCGTTGACGAAAGCCATGTGACATTGCCTCAGACCAGAGCCATGTACGCCGGCGACCGCAGCCGAAAGGATGCGCTTGTAAACTATGGATTTCGTCTGCCTTCGGCCTATGATAACCGCCCTCTAACGTTTGAGGAATTTGATGGGAAGATCAATCAGGCCATCTATGTCTCTGCGACTCCTGCGGAGTATGAACGTACTCGTTCGGGACAGATCGTAGAGCAGGTCATTCGTCCTACCGGATTGCTGGATCCGGTTGTGCAGGTGCGCCCCATAGACGGACAGATCGATGATTTGATCGGGGAGATCAATACCCGTGCAGATCGTAAAGAACGAGTCCTGGTGACAACACTGACGAAGAAAATGGCAGAAGATCTGACTGTTTATCTACAAAAAGCAGGTATTCGGGTGCGGTATATGCATTCGGATATTGGAGCCATGGAACGCATGGAGATTTTGCGGGATTTGCGTATGGCAAAATTTGATGTACTGATCGGCATTAACCTGCTGCGTGAAGGACTTGATCTGCCAGAAGTAAGTCTGGTGGCGATTTTGGATGCAGATAAGGAGGGCTTCCTGCGCAGCGAAACCAGCCTGATCCAGACCATTGGCCGTGCGGCCAGAAACGCAGATGGACTGGTCATCATGTATGCAGATAATATAACTGCATCCATGCGTGCGGCATTGGATGAAACCGCTCGCCGCCGGGAAATACAGAATGCCTATAACGAAGCACATGGCATTGTGCCGAAGACCATTATTAAGTCTGTCCGTGATCTGATCGAGATATCTTCTCCCACCGCTGAACGGAAAGGACGTAGCGGCGTAAAGATGACCAAGGCAGAGAAGGAAAAGGAAATTGCTCGCCTTGAAAAGCAAATGAAAGAAGCGGCCAGAATGATGGAGTACGAATATGCAGCCTTGCTCCGAGATCAGATCATTGAATTGCGTGGCAACGGCATTTAAGCCAGTATATGACGGGTGTAGAGAATGTGATTCTCATATTGCAAAGAAAGAGATCCTATGATATGACAAAACAAAAGGAGGCAGGAATATGGAAGTTAGTTCGTTGCTACTAAGTGGCGGAATAAGGATGATTTGGATGTTTTCCATTGCCATGGCAATTGCTGCCTATGTGCTGCAAGGACTGGGGCTTTATACCATTGCAAAGCGCAGGGGATTGAACAGACCCTGGCTGGCATGGGTGCCGGTGGCCAATGACTGGATATTGGGCGCGGTGGCGGACCACTATCGGAAAACAGTTCATAAAAAGAAAACCAATAAGCGAATGATTTTACTGGGATTGAACATTGCGGAACTGGTTCTGGCCGTTTTGTGTATGATCCTGTTTATAATCGCAGTTACAAACCTGTTTTCCGTGCCGGAGGCCAATGCACCGGAAATGTACAATGCTGCAATAGAAGAATTTGAATATAATTTTTATCAGGAGGCAGCTATGATCTTTGGCGTGATAATCGCCGGTTTCGGTTTAATGCTGTTGTGCCTTCTGCCAGTTCTGATTTTAACTGTGATTTTAGGGGTTTTTCGCTGGATGGCGATTTGGGATGTGTTTCACTCCTGCGATCCTCGAAATGCACAGGTATATTTCCTGGTCAGTTTCCTGCTGGGTATTTTTAAAATAAGTGGACTGGAGTCCATTTTTATGGTGGCCTGCATGAATAAAGATGAGGGCATGGTCGTCCCCACTTCTGAAGCCACCGCAGCTTTTATACCTGAAGAACCGACTGAGATGTAAATAAAAGATCCCGGCTGCTTTTGCAGTCGGGATCTTTTTAGTGCCAATTCTGGGAGTTTTGGGTGTTGTACAGGTCGGCGTAGATGCCGCCTTTTTTCAAAAGTTCTGCGTGATTGCCACACTCGGTGATCACGCCATCGGCAATGGACACGATCCGGTCAGCAGAGCGAATGGTAGATAACCGGTGGGCGATGATGAGTGTGGTGCGGCCAATGGCCAGATTGTCAAATGCTCGTTGAATCTTTGCTTCTGTAACGGAGTCTAGAGCAGAAGTTGCTTCGTCCAAAATCAGAATGGGAGGATTTTTCAGGAAAATACGTGCAATGGCCACACGTTGTTTCTGACCGCCGGACAGCAGTGCGCCTCGCTCGCCGACATAGGTTTGGAAACCCTGGGGCATGGCCAAAATATCTTCATAGATTTCTGCTTTCTTGGCAGCAGCAATCACTTCTTCTTCGGTGGCATTGGGTTTGCCATAGCGGATGTTTTCGAAAATGGTATCAGCAAACAAAAATACATCCTGCTGAACAATACCGATATTTTGATGAATGGACTGCTGAGTAACATCCCGCACATCCTGACTATCGATACAAATAGAACCGTCAGACACTTCGTAGAACCGGGGAATCAGCTGGCAAAGTGTACTTTTGCCGCCGCCGGAGGGACCAACGATGGCGACAGTTTCGCCGGGTTCCACGTCCAGAGAAATGTGGTGCAGCACGCCCAGCTCACCATCATAGGAGAAAGATACATCTTTTACTTCCAGGTGGCCGGCCACGTTTTGCAGATCCGGGGCATTGGGCTTGTCCTGAATGGTGGGTTCAGTGCGCATGATGTCGATAAATCGATTTAGACCGGCAAAACCATTGGCGAACATTTCGGAGAAATTTGCCAATTTTCGCATGGGATTGACGAAAGTACCGATATAAAGAACAAAGACGGTCAGATCCTTGTAATCCATTTGACCTTTCATAATAAAGTAGCCGCCGACGGCAATGACTACCACATTCAGGCTGGAGAGGAACAATTCCAGACTGCTGTGAAATCGTCCCATGGATTTGTGAAATTGTCGCTTGGATGTTTTGAACTGGGTATTTGCATTTTCAAAACGGGCATTTTCCACATCCTCGTTGGCGAAAGCCTTGGAAGTGCGAATGCCGGAGAGACTGCTTTCGATTTCGGTATTGATATGGCCGGTTTTCTGCTTCACAGCTTTGGAGGCTCTGCCCATGGATCGACGCATGGAGAAAATCACGACCAGTGCAATGGGAATGACAGCTGCAACGACCAGAGCCAGCTGCCACTGAATGGAGGCCATGACGATCAGTGCACCTATGATGGTAACCGTGCTGGTCAGCAGATCCTCCGGACCATGGTGAGCCAGCTCCGTCAGTTCAAATAAGTCGGAAGTAAGTCGGCTCATCAGCTGGCCGGTTCGGTTTCGGTCATAAAAATCGAATCCTAGCTTCTGCATATGGGCAAACAGATCCGAACGTATATCGGCTTCCACCCGAATGCCAAAGGTGTGGCCATAATAGGCAACAATGTAATTGAAAACAGAACGCAACACATAAGATGCCAGCATAATGCCCATTACGATAAAGAAAACGCTGTACATTTGCTCCGGTAAATATTCGTAAAGGGCTTTACGGGTCACCAGAGGAAAGGCCAGATCAATGGCTGCAATGGCGCAGGCACAGAGAATATCGATGGCAAACAGCTTCTTGTGATTGCCAAAATAACTGACAAAAATACGCAGAGGTGACCAATTTTTAAAATCTCTTTTTTTCACATAATCACTCCAATCATCTGTAATTATAGGACATTTTTCTGGCTTTTGCAAGGTAAAAAGTAAAAAAGGCGTGCTTTTGCACGCCTTAAAATTTATTTGTGTCGGCCAAACAGGGGACTGGCGACCCGCTTATAAAGCAACATGGTCAGCACCGAAATGGCGATGCCCTTGACCAGGTTCAGGGGAGCCACGCAGATGATGACGAAACTGGTCAGGTCGTCTACACTGCCCCAAATGGCATTGCCCATGTCGATGATGGTATCCAAAGGCATGCCATAAAGCTCAGCAAATTTGGGCACAAGATAGATGGCATTAAAGGCAGTGCCGAAAATAGTCATCGTCAAGGTGCCCAGGGCAAGTCCGAACGCCGCAGAGCCCTTGGTCTTGAAAATGTGATAGACGATGGCTGCTGGTAGAACGAAAGAACATCCGACGACAAAATTGGCGAAGTCACCGACGAAGGCGGTGGAAGTGCTTTTCAGCAGCAGCTTTAAGATGATCTTTAAGGCCTCACTGCTGACACAGGCCGCCGGCCCTAAATAGAAACCGCACAGCATTACCGGAACTTCTGAAAAGTCCAGCTTGTAAAAACCGGGAGCCAGGAAAGGAATGGGGAAGTCCAGCATATGCAGCAGTGCTGCAATGGCACCGCAGATGGAAATAATGCTGATCCGACGTGTCGGAGTAACGGTGTGGATCTGGGGTAGCCATCGTTGAGAAAGTTTGGCCAATAGCCACAACACGGCGACAATGGCAATGCTAATGCCCATAAAGGACAGATTTTTAGACATTTCCTCCAGTAATTTCATAAAATTTCCTCCAAAACAAATGCGCTCTGAGCATAGACTCAGGGCGCATTGATCGCATAAAAACCGTTTTCTTTCATCCAGACTGTAACTGTCGGCATTGGAGTTTCACCAATTCAACGCATATGCGCTCGCGGGCTGTACCGCCGGTGGGGAATTGCACCCCGCCCTGAAAACATATCTACTTGTAAGTATCGTAGCACAGGGGGCAGCTCTTGTCAAGCCCCGGTTTTTATGGTATGATGTCTTTATCAGGCAGCGTTCTTTTTGAAACCCTGTACCATCCCCGTGGCAGAGGTATCGGTGATGTCGCCGCCGATGACCTGATTGCTGCTGATCAAAATGGTGGCATATACCGGTTCTGTGGCACCGGGGTAGTTTTTGATCTTGTATACGTACCGCATGACGGTTTTGCCCTGATAAGCACTCAGGTCATATCCCTGGCTCTTTTGCAGGTTGTTGTAGCGAGTGAAAACCTCGCTGGTTTCTGCGGGGATGCGTACCTGACAGGTTTCTGCCGGAGAGGTCACTACTTCCCAGCCAAAGCTGGTGAGAAACTGCACCCGGTCGTCATTGCTGGTGACGGCTTTTGCCCCGGTGGTGGAGACGGAACTGCCCGACAACAGCAGTGCGATGGTGGCAATCACTACAATAATTGCCCCTGCAACGATGGCAATTTTCTTAATATCCACCTTTGCGCTCATGACCAACATGAAAATCCCTCCAATGAAATCTAATTTGCATTACAGCTTATTCCCTTTTGAGAGGGGATAGAACGGAGAAAATATGGAACGATTGGATAAATATCTTTGTGACAGTGGCATCGGCACACGAAGCCAGGTGAAGCTCATCCTGAAATCCGGTGGAGTGACGGTAGATGGCGTGCCTGTCAAGGACGGAAGCGTGAAAATTAATCCGGACAGATCCACTGTCTGTTTGCGCAGACAAATTTTGAATGGAAAAAAACGGACCGTTTTAATGCTGAATAAACCGGCAGGATTTGTAACAGCGACCGAAGACAAGCAGGAAAGAACCGTTATGGAGCTGATCCCGGCGGAGTATCGCCATTTGGAACTGAAACCGGTTGGACGGCTGGATAAGGCTACGGAAGGGCTGTTGCTGTTTACCAACGACGGAGACCTGCTGCATCGATTGATCTCTCCCAAAAAAGAGGTGCCCAAAGTATATTATGCGCAGCACCAGGGTGTTGCCAACGAGGAGGATGTACAAGCTTTTCAGCAGGGACTGGTTCTGCGGGACGGCCTGCACTGCCTGCCGGCAACGCTGAAACCCCTGGGACCGGGAGAAAGCCTGATCACGGTACAAGAAGGAAAATATCACCAGGTTCGGCGGATGATGGCCAGTCGGGGAATGACCGTGGACTATTTGGAAAGGCGTCAGGAAGGAAACCTGACTTTGGGAGACCTTCCCAGAGGTCGGGTACGTCTTCTGACGGAAGCAGAAGTGGCAGAACTGGACAAATTGTAATTTCGGGCGTTTTAACCAAAAGAAAATGGGTGGGGAAGACCACCGGAGATGCAATTCATGGGTACATTACCTAAAAAATGGTTAAGTTTTTGCAATATTATGTCAAAAGGTACTTGCAAAATGTGCAAAAGTGATGTATACTGTTCGTGGAATTTTGTGAAATACGCATTTATGCACTTTTATGAGGAGGCATCTCTATGTCGAATAGTGTTTTTCAGAGTGTCATGATCCAGCTGAAGGAAGTAACGGATCGGGTCTTTGGTGTGATTGATACCGATGGTCATGTGGTGTCCTGTACGGATGTGACCTATTTGGGTGAAAGATGGCCGGAGGCAGTTTTGAAAGTATGCAATGGGCCTGAGCAGGTGGTTGCTTACGCTCAGAAAACATTTAAACCCATTTTTAACAGCAGCAGCTTCTTTGAATACGCCGTGTTCTGTACCGGCGATGACGAGCTGGCTAAGGCATATTGCTCCATGGCCTATATTGCATTGAATGACGCAAAAGCTTTTTATGAAGAAAAGCACGACCGTGGTACTTTTGTCAAAAATATCATCATGGACAATATTCTCTCCGGTGATATTTATATCCGGGCAAAAGAACTGCATTTCGCTACAGATGCACCCAGAGCTGTGTTCCTGGTTCGTCAATTGGGTCATGGCGATGTGGCAACAGTGGATGTGCTTTCGGATATGTTCCCAGACAAGCAGCAGGATTTTGTGCTGAGTATCAACGAGACGGATATTGCAGTGATCAAGCAGCTGGAGCCGGAAACCGATTCCGAGGCACTGGAGAAGATTGCTTCCCAGATCGAGGAAACGCTGAAAAATGAACTGTTTGTCAAAACAGTCATCGGTATCGGTACGGTGGCAGAACACCTGCGCTCTTTGTCTGACTCTTATAAGGAGGCTCAGACTGCGATTGATGTGGGTAAGGTGTTTGATACCGAAAAGAGCATTATTAACTACGAAAACCTGGGCATTGGCCGTTTGATCTATCAGCTGCCGACGACCCTGTGCGACATTTTCCTGACGGAAGTTTTCAAGAAAAATTCCATCGATTCTTTGGATCAGGAGACTCTGTTTACCATTAACAAGTTCTTTGAGAACAATCTGAATGTTTCTGAAACTTCCAGAAAGCTGTTTGTCCACCGGAATACCCTGGTATACCGTCTGGAAAAGATCAAGAAGCTGACCGGACTGGACTTGCGGGAATTTGACCACGCCATCGTGTTTAAGGTTGCACTGATGGTTCGTAAGTACCTGTCTTCCAGAGAAGTTCGCTAAAATCAGGCAGAGCCGCATTGCGGCTCTGCTTTTTGCATTTTTCATCCCATTTTCATTGACTTCGTTTTTTTATTGTGATACAATTTCCATATATAACAGCAGGGAAATGCAACGGATGTAACCCCTGGATACAAAGGAGAATGAGCATGAGCAAAAAGTTTGTGACGATTTTAGCCGGCGTTATGGCCGGTGTGACGGTGCTGAGCCTGATGCTGTCCCTGCTGGCAAGCGCGCTGCATTGAAATTTGACATGGTGATAATCCCACAGCCTTTCCAGCTGTGGGAAACCTATTTCTGAGGTGATTTAAATGAAAAAACTATTATTGCCCCTTTCTTACCTGCTGGTGATCGCAGCGACTGTTTTGGGTACGCTGTTTTTTATGCAGGATTCTTCCGACTGTAAATTGAAGGAACTGGAAGATCTGCTGGTGGATAAATTTGTAGACGGTGCAGATCGGGAGGCCCTGGAGGATGCGGCAGCAGATGCCATGGTGGGCGCATTGGGGGATCGATGGAGCTACTATATTCCGGCAGATGAATATGCCGCCTATTTGGAAAATAAGAACAACAGTTATGTAGGTATTGGCGTGACCATCCGTGCAACCGAGGATGGATATTTGGTCGAGAAAGTTACCAAAGATGGTCCGGCGGATCAGGCGGGCATTCAGACCGGGGATCTGATGATCAGTGTGGACGGACAAAACCTGGCCGGAATGGATACCAACACAGGAAAGGAGCTGGTTCGGGGGCCTGAGGGCTCCACGGTTTTCATTGTCGTAGAACGAGAGGAAAAGCAACTTTCCTTTGTGGTCACCCGAAAGACTGTTCGAACCGCTGTTGCCACGGCCACAATGCTGCCGGATCAGATTGGACTGGTAACCATTGAGAATTTTAACACCAACTGTTATAAAGAAACCATGGCAGCGGTCAACACCCTGGTAGAACAGGGCGCACAGGCGTTGATCTTTGATGTTCGCTTTAATGGCGGCGGATATAAGCGAGAGCTGGTCAAGATTCTGGATGATCTGTTGCCGGAAGGAGATTTGTTCCACAGCGAATACTATACCGGTGCCAAAGAGACGGATCTATCCGATGCAGATTGCCTGGAACTGCCGATGGCAGTACTCATCAACAGTGAGTCCTATTCGGCGGCAGAATTTTTTGCCGCTGCCCTGAAAGAATATGACTGGGCGATTCTGGTAGGGCAGCAGACCCAGGGAAAAGGCCATTATCAGGAGACGTTCGTTCTGAGCGACGGTTCGGCCGTCGGCGTATCTACTGGCCGCTATACGACACCCAAGGGGGTGGATCTGGAGGGCGTGGGCCTGACACCGGATGTGGTGGTGGAAGTGACTGATGAGATCAATGCCCAAATCTATGCCGGAACACTGGCACCTATGGAGGATCCTCAGGTACTTGCAGCAATAAATGCCTTAAAAAAGACAGAAAATCCTTGACGAAGTCGATAAAAAAGGATATAATTGAAGAAGCTTTGAATATTTTTGCTAACAGAAAGGAAACTGATTATGGCAAAGGAATATAAAATTACCAGTCTGCGCCTGGGTGAACTGGAAAAGGAACTGAATTATCTGAAGACCACCCGGGAACGTGAAATCGCTGCTATGATCGCCGAGGCTCGTTCTTATGGCGACTTGTCTGAAAACTCTGAATACGATGCCGCTAAGAATGAGCAGGCAAAACTCTATGGCCGTATTGCGGAAATTGAGGATATCCTCTCCCATGCGGTTATCATCGAGGACGAAAACGAAGCTTCCGGTCGTGTTGGCTTGGGTTGCACCGTGGTCGTCGAGGATAAGGACGGCAAGCGTACCACTTATCGTATTACCGGTTCTCAGGAAGCAAACCCCATGGAGGGCAAGCTGTCTGATGACTCTCCTTTTGGCCGTGCCATCGTTGGTAAGGCTGCCGGTGAGACTTTTACTGTGAATGCGCCCAATGGAACCTACACGATGAAGGTCGTGAGCCTGTCACGGGAGGGCTAAGTATGGCAAAATTTGTACCGCAGGCAGAACTGCCTGTTTCTGAGCAGGCTCAGATTCGCCGGGATAAGCTGGCGGCACTGCAGGCTGAAGGCCGGGATCCCTTTGTCCAGACAAAGTATGATTTTAATGCCTATTCTGCTGATATCAAGGACCATTATGAAGCTTTTGAAGGCAAGCGTGTCAAGGTAGCCGGTCGGCTGATGAGCAAGCGCGGTCAGGGTAAGGTTATGTTCTGCGACTTGCAGGATACAAAGGGTCGTATTCAGCTGTTTGTCAAGATTGACGAGCTGGGCGAGGAGGAATATGCTCGCTTTAAGAAGCTGGACATTGGTGATATTCTGGGTTGTGAGGGTGAGGTCTTTACCACCAAAACCGGTGAGATCTCCATTCGTGCGACAGCGGTTACACTGCTGTCCAAGTCCCTGCTGCCCCTGCCTGAAAAGTATCACGGCTTGACCGATAAAGAGACCCGTTTCCGTCAACGTTATGTGGATCTGATGGTCAATCCCGAAGTTAAGCGTAACTTTGTGATCCGTTCCCAGTTTATCAAGCATATGCGAGATTATCTGGATAATATGGGTTATATCGAAGTGGAAACACCGGTGCTGAATACCATTGCCGGCGGCGCATCTGCCCGTCCCTTTATTACCCACCACAATACGCTGGATATCGACATGTACATGCGCATTGCTACCGAGTTGCCCCTGAAACGGCTGATCGTGGGCGGCATGGATCGTGTCTATGAAATTGGCCGTATCTTCCGCAATGAGGGCATGGACCCCAAACACAATCCGGAGTTCACCACTGTGGAACTGTATCAGGCTTATGCCGACTTCCACGATATGATGGACATTGCTGAGGGCATTTACAGCTCCTTTGCAAAGAAGTACCTGGGTA
>CAZHPO010000001.1:0-44602 GCA_964534615.1 uncultured Oscillospiraceae bacterium | reverse complement strand
GACAAACTCTCAGAGCCGGAGCTTTTTATACGCTGTTAGAATTGACGCTTACGTTAGATTTTATAACAATGCGGTATCAATTATTGTTCTTCATCATAGGTGAGGACTTCTTTTGCGATATACACCGGTCTGTTTTTACTCTGCTCAAAGGTGCGGCCTACATATTCACCGATGATACCGATGCAAAGTAACTGAATGCCACCCAGAAGCAAAATCAGTACAATAATGGTGGCGTAACCGGGGACAGCGATACCCCAAATCAGCTTTTGTAAGATGACGATTAGCAAATAGATCGCAGATGCGCCTGCGGTCAACACACCCAGATAGGTTGCCAAACGCAGGGGGGCGGTGGAGAAGCCGATAATTCCATCAATGGCATAATTACAGAGCTTACGGAAGCTCCATTTGGTGGTGCCGGCGTTGCGTTCACAGGCGGTGTAGGGGATAAATTCAGTGTCGTAGCCTACCCAGGAAAAAATACCCTTGCTAAAGCGGTGGTATTCACGCATTTGCAGAATACTGTCCCGTACACTGCGACGGAAAGTGCGAAAATCGCTGGCATCTGCGTGCAGTTTCACAGTTGACAGCTTGTTGATGATGGAGTAAAATGCTTTCTTGAAGAAAGACAATACCTTGCCTTCGCCACGACGATCCTGATAGGCGGCCACCACATCAATCTCCGGCTTTTCGTCCAGAATTTTTACCATGTCCCGGACGATTTCCGGCCGTTGTTGCAGATCAGCATCGATCAGGGAAATGTATTCGCCGCTGGCATGTTCCAGTCCGGCAAACAAACCCGCTTCTTTTCCAAAATTACGAGAAAAGGAAACAACTTTTACAGGGCAAGCCTGTTTGCAGTGGAGCTTTTTCAGATTGTGAAGGGTTGCATCACGGCTACCATCGTTGATAAACACGATCTCGTAGTCATAGCCGCATCCTTCAAAAGCGGAGATTACCGCTTCTTGAAATGCGGCCACGTTTTCTGCTTCATTGTAGCAGGGGACGATCAGGGATAACTTCATGGTTTTGGCTCCTGTTATTTTGTATTTACTGGTATTATACCACATTTTGCACCATCGTCAAGTTATAAGTGAAGAACATAGGAGAAATAGAAATGTTTAAAATCGAAACCCATTTGCATACATTATACACAAGCAGTTGTGCCATTATTTCTGCCAAGGAGATCGTTGATGGCTATTTGGCTGCCGGATACAGCGGCCTGATCGTCACCGATCACTACAGCCGGGATACTTTCCGGCATCTGCACAAAGACACAAATCCCGGTCAGGATAAAGTGGATGCTTTCCTGACGGGTTACCGCATGGTCAAAGAGGAAGGGGAAAAACGGGGCTTAAAGGTTTACCGTGGAGCGGAGGTGCGTTTTGATGGCAGCTGGAACGACTATCTGCTATATGGTTTTTCTGACGAATTACTCCGTGATCCGGAAAGAATTTTTACCATGGGTGTGGAGGAATTTTATCTTCGGTGCAAAGCAGACGGGGCAATTCTGATCCATGCTCATCCCTATCGCAATGGGGGAAACCCTACAACGGAAAAGGCACTTGATGGTGTAGAGGTATGTAATGCCAACCACGATCACGAAGAACGAAATGAACTGGCATTGGAATTTGCGCAAAAATATGATCTGATCCAGACCGCTGGTTCAGATTGCCACGGACCGAAACAGGTTGGCAATGCCGGTATTGAAGTGGAATATCTTCCGGCGGATGAAAAAGAATTGGTGCAGTTGTTGCGCAGCAGAAATTACAAACTTTTTGGAAATTGATATTGACATATCACCGCAAATATGGTAACTTTATACCAATAAATGTGAAGATGGGGAGGTTTCCTATCCTGCCTTTTCAGAGAGTGGACGGTTGGTGCAAGTCTACATTGGCAGATTGGAATTGTCGCCCCGGAGCATATTTCCTGAACAAGCAGTAGGGAAGTACGGGTCAGCCCGTTACAGCTTTTGAGTGCCTGTCTAAACAGGAATTCAGGTGGTACCACGGAAAATGTCTATTTTTCGCCCTGAGAGTTATGCTCTCAGGGCGTTTTTCATTTTGAGGAGTGATTTTATGAAAGAATTACCGAAAATCTATGAGCCCCAGCAGGTAGAAAATGAGATCTACCAGATGTGGGAAAAGGGTGGCTATTTCAAGCCTCGTGGCAAGGAAGGTGCCAAGCCCTTTACCATCGTCATGCCGCCCCCCAATGTTACGGGTCAGTTGCACATGGGTCATGCCATGGACGCAACGTTGCAGGATACTCTGATCCGTTTTAAGCGGATGCAGGGTTATGATGCCCTGTGGATTCCCGGTGTGGATCATGCAGGCATTGCCACCCAGATCAAGGTGGAAGAAGAACTGCGTGTAAAGGAAGGCGTTACCCGCTATGATCTTGGGCGCGAAAAGTTCCTGGAGCGGGTCTGGGACTGGAAGCATAAGTACGGTAACCGTATCGTCGAGCAGCAGAAAAAGCTGGGTGCATCCTGTGACTGGGATCGTGCCAGATTTACCATGGATGAAGGCTGCTCCAAGGCGGTTCGAGAAGTATTCGTTTCTCTGTATGAAAAGGGCCTGATCTATAAAGGAAGCCGGATCATCAACTGGTGTCCCAACTGTGTTACCGCACTGTCTGATGCAGAGGTGGAATATGTGGACAAGCCCGGCCATCTGTGGCACATCCGCTATCCTTTGGCTGATGGCAGCGGCGAAGTGATTGTGGCCACCACCCGTCCGGAAACTATGTTGGGTGATA
Organism: uncultured Oscillospiraceae bacterium; assembly: GCA_964534615.1. Lineage (GTDB taxonomy): Bacteria > Bacillota > Clostridia > Oscillospirales > Oscillospiraceae > Faecousia. The sequence continues at coordinate 41,842 of CAZHPO010000001.1, read as the reverse complement.
GTGGCGTTTGTGTTAATCCTAACGATGAGCGCTATAAGGGCATTGTGGGTAAGAAAGTCATCCTGCCTCTGGTGAACAAGGAAATTCCTGTGGTAGCAGACGACTATGCCGAAATGGAATTTGGTACCGGTTGCGTGAAAATGACTCCAGCTCACGACCCCAACGACTTTGAGGTTGGCCTGCGACATAATCTGGAAGTGATCCGTGTGCTGGACGACAATGGCAAAGTCAACGAGTTTGGTGGCAAGTACGAAGGCATGGATCGTTATGAGGCAAGAAAAGCCATCGTTGCAGATCTGGAAGCTGGTGGCTATCTGGTCAAGATTGAAGACCATGCCCATAATGTTGGCACTTGCTACCGCTGCCACAACGATGTGGAGCCCATTATTTCTGCTCAGTGGTTTGTGAAGATGAAGCCTCTGGCTGAAAAGGCCATTGAAGTGGTGAAAAACGGCGAAACTAGGTTTGTTCCAGATCGTTTCTCCAAAACCTATATGAACTGGATGGAAAATGTTCGTGACTGGTGTATTTCCCGTCAGTTGTGGTGGGGTCATCAGATCCCTGCCTGGACTTGTGCCGACTGCGGACATATTACCGTGTCACGGGAGGATGCTTGTGCTTGTGAAAAGTGCGGCAGCACCAAGATCACCAGAGAAGAAGATGTGCTGGATACCTGGTTTAGCTCTGCACTGTGGCCTTTTGAGACCCTGGGCTGGCCTGAAAAGACCGAGGATCTGGCAAAGTTCTATCCGACCAGTGTTTTGGTTACAGGCTATGATATCATTTTCTTCTGGGTGGCAAGAATGATTTTCTCCGGCTGTGAGCATACCGGCCAGACGCCTTTCCACACCGTACTGATTCATGGCCTGGTTCGGGATAATCAGGGCAGAAAGATGAGTAAATCTCTGGGCAACGGTATCGACCCGCTGGAAATGATTGATAAGTACGGTTGCGATGCCCTGCGTATGAACATGGTTACCGGCAACTCTCCCGGAAATGATATGCGTTTCTATGTGGAGCGGTGCGAGGCTATGCGTAATTTTGCCAATAAACTGTGGAATGCCAGCCGCTATGTAATGATGAATCTGAAGGAAGGTGCTGTCAACCAGCTGCCTGCCACGGAAAATCTGGAGATCGCTGACAAGTGGGTACTGTCCAAGCTGAACAGCCTGATTGCTGAGGTTACGGAAAATCTGGATAAGTATGAACTGGGTGTGGCCGTTCAGAAAATCTACGATTTCATCTGGGACACCTACTGCGACTGGTATATCGAATTGACCAAGGCTCGTTTGTATTCTGAGGATGAGAGCCGGAAGCAGACCGCCATTCAGGTTCTGGTCTATGTGCTGGATCAGACCCTGCGCCTGCTGCATCCCTTCATGCCCTTCATCACCGAGGAAATCTGGCAGAGCCTGCCCCACGAGGGAGAGGCGTTGATCGTTGCTCAGTGGCCGCAGTTCCGTGAAGATCTGGCGTTTAAGGCCGAGGAAGCAGCCATGGAGTCTGTCATGGAAGCAATCCGTTCTATCCGCAATCGTCGTACCGAAATGAACGTACCGCCCTCCAAGAAGGCAGCGCTCTATATTCTGGCCAATGATCCCAAGGTGTTTATCGAGGGTGAGGGCTTCATGCAGCGGCTGGCTTATGCCGACACCGTGACCATGCTGGATAAAGAACCCGAAAATCTGGACGGTATGGTGACCTGTACCACTGCCGATGCCAAGCTTTATATCCCCATGGGTCAGCTGGTAGATGTGGCAAAGGAACTGGAGCGCATCGGTAAGGAACTGGAGAAGGCTCGCAAGTTCCAGGCTTCTCTGGAAGGCAAGCTCAGCAACGAGGGCTTTATTTCCCGTGCTCCCGAAGCTGTTGTAGCCGCTGAGCGTGAAAAAGCGCAAAAGAATAAAGACCTGATCGCCCAGCTGGAAGCATCCTATGCTTCTATGCAAAAAATGGCTTGATAATGGATAAAAGGCTGTACGCAAATGCGTACAGCCTTTTTACTGAGAAAAGACGTATTTTATTCCTTCAGTCTGGGCCAAATCACATCTTCCAGTCATTCAGGTTCATGGCCCTGATAGGCTAAAAAGTCGGTTCTGCTTTCGAAAAATGTGTAAATCTGCTTAGTCAGTTCGGCATAGGTAGATGCCTGTTCGCTGTTGCCTTGCTGATGGTAAAGCTGAGAAATGCGAGAGCATATCCAGTAGATCATCCCGGCACAGGGTAGCATGCGCCATGGCTGCATTCATTGCATCGCTGCCTTCCAGCAGCTTGGCCGCCAGCTCCGATTTGCTGAAATAGATTTCTGGGATCTGCTCCAGCGTGGGCTTGACCCAATCTTGCTGTCCCATATCGTGGTAGGTTTCTGCCATGATTCGCAGGACGTCATATTTCACATCATCCAGCTTTGTAACTTCCAGAATGGATTTGCAAATGGTAATCACTTCATCGCTTCGCTCAGGGGCACGCATGGTATAGAGCAGATTATTCAGAATGATATCATTTCCGGGGTATTGTTTCAGCCCATTACGAAGAATTTGCTCCGATTTGGCTGGATCGCTGAACCGATATTGAGATGCTTGTCGGCAGATTTACATGACTTTCGATTCCTGTTTCATCAGGTTATAGTCAAACAGTTCATCGGTGGACACCTCAAAAAAAGAGGCAATGGCAGAAATCAGCATCACATCTGGCAGGGCATCGCCGTTTTCCCATTTGCTGACCGCTTGAAAACTGACACCTAAATACTGTGCAAGCACTTCCTGAGAGATGTTTTTGGCTTTTCGCAAAGAACGGATTTTTTTTACCTAATTGAAGTGACATGATCATTACTCCTTTTTCTTTTTTTGCTGCGGATTACCATCAGTATATCATGGGAGCTTATTTGTGCAATAACTTGAAATTTGAGAATATTTCTACCGGCAGTTGAACTGCCGGTTTTCTTTTTTGCCGTGTTATTCCGACAGAAAAAACATATTACATGGATTATACTGAATAAAAACAACCACAAAGGAGGATTTTATGCAATTTACAAGCTTTTTACAAGACGGCAATTTGACGGTTGCGCTGACAGGGGAGATTGACCATCATCGAGCCAAAAGCTACATTCAAGCCATTGCCGCCAAAATTGAGGCCTACACTCCATCTGTCTGTATTCTGGATTTTACAGATGTCACATTTATTGACTCGTCGGGGATTGCGGTGGTCATCAATGCGTTTCGAGAAATGAAGAAAATCGATGGCTCTATCGTTTTGACCGGCATTGCATCTCAGCCCATGAAGGTATTCCGGGCAGCCGGCATTGATAAAATTATTGAAATAAAGGAGGTTGCCTTATGAAGTTCAACAACTATATGACTTTAGAGTTTCCCAGCAAATCTGCTAATGAATCATTTGCTCGATCGGCCGTTTCCTGCTTTGCTGCGCAACTTGATCCGACCATGGAAGAACTTGGAGATATCCGTACCGCTGTTTCCGAGGCAGTCACAAACGCCATTGTTCACGGATATCCGGATGAACTGGGGGTGATTTCTCTGCGGTGTCGAATTTTGAAAGACAATGTGCTGGACATTGTGATCAAGGATAAAGGCGCTGGTATTGCAGATGTTGAGCAGGCAAAACGACCAATGTTTACCACCGGTGGTACCGATCGAAGCGGTATGGGGTTTACGATCATGGAAAGTTTTATGACCGATTTGGAAATTACATCTACACCGGGAAAAGGCACAACTGTCCATATGCGCCGGAAACTGCAACGCCGTAAATGACAGATACCAGAGAATTGATCGCCAGGGCACAACAAGGGGATAAAAAGGCATCGGAACAACTGATTACGGAAAATGCGGGTCTGATCTGGTCCGTAGCTCGACGTTTTTTGGGTCGTGGAACAGAGTCGGATGATTTGTATCAACTGGGCTGCCTGGGATTTATCAAAGCTGTAGAGGGATTTGACCTGGAATTCGGAACCCAATTTTCCACTTATGCAGTGCCGAAAATTGCAGGGGAAATTCGCCGTTTTTTGCGGGACGACGGCGCAGTGAAGGTGTCTCGCAGTATCAAAGAGCAGGCAATCACCATCCGTACAATGAGAAACCATTTGACAACTGCCCTGGGACGAGAACCGACCATTTCAGAAATCGCAGTCCAAACGGGTTTTACGCCGGAGGAGATCGCATTGGCAGAAAATGCGACCAGTTGTACAGAATCCATCAATCGTCAAACAGGGGAGGATGGTTTTAGCCTTGAGAATATTCTGACAGATACGGAATCGGAGGAAATGCTGGTGGAAAAAATATCCCTGCGACAGGCCATTGAAAAACTGCCGGAAAGGGAAAAAACGGTGATAAAACTTCGCTATTTCCACGGATTGACCCAGGAACGGGCATCTAAGGTGCTGGGTGTCAGCCAGGTGCAGGTTTCCAGAATTGAAAAAAAGGCGTTGGATATGCTGCGAACGCTAATGGGATAGTTTTAATTTGGGCTTTCTTTTTTAGTGTGTTTGTGATAGAATATACCCATCTTTTAGATGATAAGGTGTAGCTATGACAGATGAAATGCTCATGCGGTTTGTGAAGGCCAGAAAGACATTCATTGCCGCACAATTTTCTCATTTGAACGACATGCAGCGTCAGGCTGTACTGACCACAGAGGGCCCACTGCTGCTGCTTGCTGGTGCAGGAAGCGGCAAGACCACCGTGCTGATCAACCGAATCGCCAACCTGATTCGATTTGGCTCCGGCAGCGACTCTGATTTTGTACCGGAGTGGATCACGGAGGAGGATGTGGTGTTTCTGGAAAACCTGCAAGAGCCAGTTTCAGACCGGGATCTTGACCGTGCAGAGTATTTATGCGCACTGGAGCCGGTGGCACCCTGGAATATCATTGCAGTGACATTTACCAATAAGGCTGCCAATGAGCTGAAAGAGCGACTTGTCAGTATGCTCAATCCTGAGGCGGCTGAGGTTTGGGCAATGACTTTCCACTCTGCATGTTGCCGAATTCTGCGCCGCCACGCAGAATTGCTGGGATATACCAGCAGTTTTACGATTTATGATTCATCAGACTCCGAGCGTGTGATGAAAGAGATCATCAAAGATATGGGGCTGGACGATAAAACATTCCCTGCCAAATATGTTTTGGGGATCATCAGCAAGGAAAAGGACAAGATGACCACACCGGAACAGTTGCTGGCAAGAGCGGAAATGAGCGGCGAGTATCGGGCACTGCCTGTGGCACGTGCCTACCAGACTTACCAAAAACGGCTGAAAGAAAATAATGCTGTGGATTTTGATGATATCATCCTTTTAACTGTCAAATTGTTGCAGGAACATGAGGATGTTCGTTATTTTTATCAGCGGAAGTTCCGGTATGTACTGGTGGATGAGTATCAGGATACCAACCATTTACAGTATTTACTGACCAGTTTGCTGGCAGGGCAACATGAAAATATCTGTGTAGTGGGCGATGATGACCAGAGTATCTACCGCTTTCGTGGTGCAACCATTGAAAACATTCTGGACTTCGAAAAGCAGTATCAGGGTGCCAGATTGATCCGTCTGGAGCAGAATTATCGTTCTACCAAATCTATCCTTACCGCAGCCAATGCGGTGATCGCTCATAATCGTGGACGAAAGGGAAAAACCCTTTGGACTTCCAATCCGGAGGGACAGCCCATCACTGTCTATGAAGCTTCCGACGAGCGAACAGAGGCACAGTTTGTTACAGCCCAGATCCTGGCCGGGCAGCAAAAGGGAAAGTCCATGAAGGATTATGCGATTTTGTACCGTACCAATGCGCAGTCTAACGCCCTGGAGTATGATTTAAAGCGCAATGCTATCCCGTACCGCATTGTGGGCGGTACCCGGTTCTTTGACCGGGCAGAAGTAAAGGATATGCTGGCGTACCTGTGCGTGCTAAACAATCGAAATGATGATCTGCGGCTGAAACGCATTATTAACAATCCCCCCAGAGGGATTGGCGCTAAGACCGTGGAAACGGCACAGCGTTTGGCTGAGGCGGAGGGAAAAAGCCTTTATTGTGTGGTTTCGCAACCATACGGCTATGGGTCTTTGGAAAAACCGGCAGGAAAATTAACACAATTTACGACCATGATCGAGGGGCTTTCGCAGCTTCTGGCAGAGGGCATGGCGCTGCCGGACTTTTATGAAGAACTGATGCGACGCACCGGCTATATGCAGATGCTGGAAGAAAAGCCTACAGAAGAAAATATTGGCCGGCTGGAAAATATCAAAGAACTAAAATCCAGCATCATGTCTTACGTGGAAAACACCGAAGAACCGTCCCTTGCTGGTTTTTTGGAGGAAATTGCGCTCTACACGGATTTGGAGGAATACAACGCTTCTGATGATGCGGTCGTGATGATGACCATGCACTCTGCCAAGGGGCTGGAATTTCCGAATGTTTTTCTGGTGGGATTTGAAGACGGTCTGTTTCCGGGGATGCGTGCCATTGGTGACCATGAGGAAATGGAGGAGGAGCGCCGCCTTTGCTATGTAGCCATTACCCGTGCCAAAGAAAAGCTAACCATTTCCTACGCACGGCAACGCATGCTCTATGGACGAACCAGCGCTGCTATGGCCTCTCGCTTTTTGAAGGAGATCCCTGAAGATACTATGGTCAAAAAAGGCGGCTATCAGCGTGCAGAACGTTCTTACGACAATTATGAAAGCTATTCCAGACATTCCCAACCACAGGCTGCAAAACACACAAATTTCCAATCAGCAATGGCATCTGTTGCTTCTGGGACTTATCTGGAGCTGAACAAAGGCGATATGGTCAGCCACACGGCCTTTGGTAAGGGCCTGGTACTGTCTGTGCTGAAAATGGGCGGCGATGCACTGCTGGAGATTGCCTTTGATCAGGTTGGTACCAAAAAGCTGATGGCCAAATCCGCGTCAGCCCATATGAAAAAACTGTAATATTGATATTCCTTCCGGCATAAGCATTTCTGGGGGGATCGATATGCAGCGATGGATCCGTACAGGATTTCGACTGTTTGCTTTGCTGCTTGTGGTGGCCGCAATCGGTTTTTTTACCATTCGCAGCAAATACTATGATGTGATCATCAGCCTTGCACAGACCAGAGTGACCAATGCAACATCCGATTTGATCAATGATGCAGTTTCAAAACAAATATCTGCCGGTGCCATCGCTTATGAAAACATTGTTTACTTTGAAAAGGATGTTTCGGGCCGGATTACTGCACTCAAAACCAATATTGCCCAAGTGAATATGCTGAAAACTGAGACCTTGGACTTTGTGAATGAGACTTTGTTGGACATGGATAGTTTTGACATTGGCGTTCCCATCGGAAGTATGGTTTTTCCGGAGTTTCTGTCGGGACGGGGTCCCCAAATTCCGGTGCAGATCATGTCCATTCGAAATTCCGATGCAGGCTTTGAAAGTAATTTTACACAAGCCGGTATCAATCAGACCTTACACCAGCTGAAGATGATTGTTTTGGTGGATGTTACGGTACTGGTGTTAGGTCGGACAGTGGATTTTACAGTCAGCAGCGATGTGGTCGTGGCAGAAACAGTCATTGTTGGCCAAGTGCCAAATACTTTTTTACAAGCGGGAGGCTAATATGGACCCCAGAGAGAGAATTAAAGAACTAAGCATGATCCTGACGGAAGCAGGACATCAATATTATGTGCTGGATGACCCTAAAATGCCGGATTTTGAATATGACCGCCTTCTGCGGGAATTGGAGGAATTGGAGGCAGCGCATCCAGAACTGGCCTTGCCAAACTCACCTACCAAACGGGTGGGAGGAGAGGCACTGAGCCAATTCGAAAAGGTGGTTCATCCAGTTCAACTCAACAGCTTGCAGGATGTTTTTTCAGAAGAAGAATTGCTGGACTTTATCCATCGAATTCAAAATGATCGTCCGGATGCGGCTTTTTCGGTGGAACCGAAAATTGATGGCCTTTCTGTTGCACTGGAGTATGAAAACGGTGTTTTTATTCGGGGAGCCACCAGAGGAGATGGCAACGTCGGTGAGGATGTGACAGAAAACCTGAAGACCATTCGATCCATTCCCATGGAAATCCCGGATGCGCCTGCTCGACTTATCGTGCGCGGTGAAGTTTTTATGCCCAAGGCCAGCTTTGAAAAGCTAAATGCCCGGCAGGAACAATTGGGCAAGCCTCTGTTTGCAAATCCCAGAAATGCGGCAGCTGGTTCATTGCGTCAATTGGATCCAAAGATTGCCGCCCAGCGATGCCTGGATATTTTCGTATTTAACATTCAATTGTGTGAAGGAGTCGATTTTCAGACCCACGAACAATCATTGCAGTATCTGAAAGACCATCGCTTCAAAGTCATCGATCGAAAGCTGCTCCGACATCCGGATGAGATTCTTGCTGAGGTTAAAGACATCAATGAGCGACGTGAAATCATGTCCTGCGATATTGATGGTGCCGTGATCAAACTCAATGATCTGGCTGATCGGGAAAAACTGGGTGCGACTGCCAAATTCCCCCGGTGGGCAGTGGCCTACAAATATCCCCCGGAAATCAAGCCTACTGTGGTGGAAGATATTGTTGTGCAGGTTGGCCGCACCGGTGTGTTGACACCGAAGGCAGTGGTTCGTCCCGTCCGTTTGGCCGGAACCACTGTGACTAACGCAACTTTGCACAATCAGGATTTTATCTCCCAGCGGGATATTCGGATCGGGGATACGGTTCTGATTCGGAAAGCCGGTGAAATCATTCCGGAAATTTTGGAAGTTGATTTTTCCAAGCGCCCTGCCGATGCTCAGACGTATTTCCTGCCTGATTTCTGCCCGGTTTGCGGTGCAAAGGTGGAGCGTGACGAAGATGGCGCATTTTTGCGGTGTACCGGTGCAGCATGTTCTGCCCAATTGGTTCGTATCATTTCCCATTTCACCAGCCGGGATGCTATGGATATTGAAGGACTCGGAGAATCCATTGTAGAGGCTCTGGTGGACAATGGATTGATTAAATCCTCGGCAGATATCTACTATCTGACCCTGGAGGATATTAAATCCCTTTGGAAATCCGGCGCTACAGCTGCAAAAAAACTGCTATCTGCCATCGAACGCAGCAAAGGGCAGGATGTGAGCCGTCTGATCTATGCACTGGGTATTCGACAGGTGGGTGCTAAAACGGCGAAGGTTTTGGCACGGCACTTTGGATCGTTGGATGCCCTGGCCGCTGCTTCTGTAGAAGAACTGACTGCGGTTAATGACGTGGGAAGTATCACCGCTGAAAATATTGCCGGTTGGTTTGCCCAGCCTCAGAGTCAGCACTTGATAGATCAACTGCGTCAGGCCGGGGTGAATTTTAACTGCTTGCAAGAGTTGACCGATAGCGGATTTGCAGGGAAAACCTTTGTTTTGACCGGGGCGTTGCAGATATTTACCCGTGAGGAAGCGACGGAAAAAATTGAATTACGGGGTGGCAAGGTGACCGGTTCCGTGTCAAAGAAGACCAGCTATGTAGTTGTCGGTGAGAACGCCGGTTCCAAGGAGAAAAAAGCCAGGGAATTAGGAATTCCGATTTTGTCGGAAGAAGAATTTTTGCAGTTGCTGGTACAATAGAACAAAACGTGCGTTGTCAAGTGGACAACGCACGTTTTGTTATGTCATTTGAAAGAGAATTCCAATCAGAGCTGAGGCACCAATGAACACAATGGGATGGAACTTTTTGGTCTGTTTTACATAATTCGTCAGCACAAACAGAACAACAGCTAAAATAAGCCCTTTCCAGTTGATGGTTGTGGGCAAAACGGTCAGGCTGTCCATGCAAAGCAGGGTAGATGCCATCACACTGATGCCGGCGGCGGAAATCAAACCTGTGGAGGCAGGGCGAAGACCATAAAAAGCCTGATTTACAGTCTTGCTGTTTTTGAAGTTCTTTAAAAATGCAGCGATGATCAGAATGATTATGATGGATGGCGTGACCAAGCCCATGGTCGCAGTGACAGCTCCCAGCAAAGCATAAAATACGCCACCTTGTTGCATTCCGGTCACATAGCCGACATAGGTTGCCATATTGACACCGATGGGGCCTGGGGTTGATTCACCAACGGCAATCATATTTGCCAGATCCATATGGGTAAACCAACCGGTTTTATCGGACATTTCATAGAGGAAGGGAATGGTTGCCATGCCGCCACCAATGGCGAACAGGCCGGTCTTGAAGAATTCCCAGAATAATTGTAAATAGATCATTTCTTCTTCAGCCCTCCAATCAGTTGTAAAGCAATGCCCACAACGGCAGCCAGTAATACATAGATAATGGGGGATAGATCAAAGAAAGATGCGGCCACAGTGACAGCAAGGAAGATTATAAAAGTTGGAATATCCACCACTGCTTTTTTATACAGCTTGACCACCGCATTCAAAATCAGTACACACACGCAGACACGAATACCGCCAAAAGCATATTGTACCCATACCAGATGGGAAAAAGCTTCGATCACGCCGGCCAGCAGGGAAATAATGATCAAAGATGGGAGTACCACTGCAATGGTCGCCACGATCCCACCGAAAATGCCCTTGATCTTGCTTCCGATAAAGGTAGCGGTGTTTACCGCAATGACGCCGGGGGTACATTGACCGATGGCGAAATAATCCATCAATTCCTCATCGGTAGCCCAGCCCTTATTTTCAACGATCTCTCGTTGCAGCATAGGGAGCATTGCATAACCGCCGCCGAAGGTCATAATGCCAACTTTGAAGAAGCTGACAAGAAGTTCTAAGTAAATCTTCACAAGATACCTCCTGATTATTTTATTTTCATAGCATAGCACAAATCAAAACGGATTGCAAGTGGCTGAAAACGAACGTTAAGAAAAGGAAAATTCGCACAATGGCAAGCACTACACGGCCTACGAAGCCACACAGCGGCAGAGAGACCTAGAGGCCAATATTCGAAGCAGCGCAGAAAAGTATTGATAGACGGAGCCATAGGGTTAAATAAACATAGAAAATCCCCGGAAACAGTATGTTTCCGGGGACAAATCTGGAGCTAGTGACCTGACTCGAACAGGCGACCTTCTCATTACGAGTGAGATGCACTACCGACTGTGCTACACTAGCAAAGCTCGAAAGCCTCACTATTATAGCCTGAATTTATGGAAATGTCAACTCCAAATTAAATATCCAGCAGCAATTCTACAGGACAGTGATCAGAACCCAAAATATCAGCGTGAATGATGGCATCCTGAATGTGATTTTGCAGGCGGTTTGATACCAAAAAGTAGTCAATGCGCCAACCGGAATTGTTTTTACGGGCATTAAAGCGATAGCTCCACCAACTGTATACACCCGTCGTATCAGGGTAGAGGTAGCGGAACGTATCCGTAAAACCACAGCTCAAAAGTTGACCGAATGCGCCCCGTTCCTGATCGGAAAATCCGGCACTGCCACGATTGGAAGAAGGATTCTTCAAATCAATTTCGTTGTGTGCAACATTCAAATCGCCGCAAATGATGACCGGTTTTTGCCGATCCAGTTCACAAAGGTAGTTTCGGAAGGCGTCCTCCCATTTTAGCCGATGATCGATGCGAGCCAATTCGGGCTGAGCATTGGGGGTGTAGCACGTCACGAGAAAAAAATCTTCATATTCCAGCGTGATGAGCCGACCTTCTGTATCCAGCTCCGGGACACCGACTCCATATTGAACGGACAGTGGTTCTTTCTTTGCGAAAATCGCAGTTCCGGAGTACCCCTTTTTTTCGGCATAATTCCAATACTGATTATATCCGGGCAAGTCTAACTGAATTTGACCGGCCTGCAATTTTGTTTCCTGCAAACAGAAAAAGTCTGCATTCAGTTTTTGAAAGTCATCCATAAAATTTTTGCCCACGCAGGCACGCAGGCCGTTTACGTTCCAAGAAATAAACTTCATTGTGTTTCCTCACATGAAATGGTATCAATTTGATCTGCGGAAATATCAAAGCAGGGGAAAGCCACCGTAAATGTTGTTCCTTTTCCGACGGTGCTTTGTAGATGGATCTCACCATTGTTTCGCTCTACCATGCTGCGCACGATGGCTAATCCAAGGCCGCTGCCGCCGGATTGACGGGATCGGGCTTTGTCCACCCGGTAAAAGCGTTCAAACACATGCGTCAGTGCATCCGGCGGAATGCCGACACCGGTATCACAGATTCGAAGTACGGCCATATCTTCCTGACGGTGGAGTGAAATGGAGAGTTTTCCACCCGGCACATTGTATTTGATACCGTTCTCTACCAGATTAAAGGTGATCTGATACAGGTCATCTTCCGGAAGAAGGACTGTACAATCCTGCCGAAGATCCAGTTCAATGGTGATGCGGTTTCGCTGTACGATTCCCTCCAGCATTTTGACCACACGTTCTACTGTGGGAGTCATATAAATGATCTCTGCATCATCCAGTGCGGTATTGTTTTCGTCTTTGGTCAGTGCCAGCAGCTTGTTGGTCATGCGGGTAAGGCGATCAGCTTCATTTCCAATGTCGCCGGCAAATTCCCGAACAGTTGACATATCCATGTCGTATTGTAAAATGGAGTCGGACAGAAGTTTGATAGAGGCCAGAGGTGTCTTTAGCTCATGGGAAGCATCGGAGACGAATTGCCGCCGTTTATTTTCGGAAATCTGAAGCCGTTCCGTCAAATAGTTAAATTCGTTAGCCAGAAACGCCAGTTCATCGTGGCCACGCATTTCAATTTTGTGGGTAAAATCTCCTTCCTGGATCACACGCATGGATGACATGATCTTGTTGAGCCGGCGGGAATAACGGCCAACATAGATGAATGAAAACAGGATAAGAGTCAATTCCAGAGCCAGAGTAATGCTTAGAATATTGGTATGCAATGTTTTTAAAAGCAGGCCATCGCTGCTGTCGATTTCCAGCAGATATACGCAGCCCTTATAAACCCCGTTGCTACGTATTGGGACAGCAACAGCAGAAGTCATTACTCCGTCGTTGTAATCCCAGCGAAATTGGGCTCCCTGGTGTGCCAGCTGGATTTCCGGTGGTTGGGGGGTGTTTTCGGCAGCGGGTGGAGCAGAATCATAAACTGTGGAACCATCAAGATCTGTGATGATGATTCGATCCAATTGGATATCCAGACGCATGACAATGGTTGAAACAATACTGCGGTTTACCTGCTCAGAGGCAGAAAGCTCCGCCACGATCAGGTTGGCTTTTTCGGTCAATGTGGTTTTCTTGTTTTGACAAAAAAGCTGTTCATTGATCTGGGCACAATATAGATTCAGGAATACCAAAACGATCATAGTTACAGCAACATATGTGGTTGCGTAGCGTATTTGACCGCTGGAAAATGCATGAAACTTTGTCTTTTTACTTGCGGAAGTAATAACCAACGCCCCATTTCGTCATCAAATATTTGGGCTCAGCGGGATTATCTTCCAGCTTTTCACGCAAACGACGGATGTGAACATCCACGGTGCGAATATCACTGCGATATTCATAAGCCCAGATGGTATCGAGTAATGCTTCACGGGAGTACACCCGGTTTGCATTTCGCATGAGAAACTCTACAACGTCAAATTCTTTGGCAGTCAAATCCACGGTTTTACCGGAAACAATGGCGTTTCGGGCATCTAAATTCAGGGAAATGGAGCCGATGGTCAAAAGGTTTGCCTCTTTTCCGTCGGTGGTGCTTGCACGGCGTAACAATGCCTTCACACGGGCTTTTAATTCCAAAATATTAAATGGTTTGGTCAGATAATCGTCAGCACCGTGATCGAAGCCCATGAGCTTGTCCATATCGTCGCTTTTTGCAGTCAGGAAAATGATGGGTACATTTGAAAATTCCCGAATATGGCTACAGGCAGTCAAACCGTCCATTTCCGGCATCATAACATCCAGAATGATCAGATCAACGGACGGATCACGGGCCAGTTGCACGGCTTCCAACCCGTTGGAGCCGGTAATGACATCATAGCCCTCGTTTTGCAGGTTAAAACGAATGCCTTTAACAAGCAATACTTCATCATCCACAACTAGTATCTTCATATGAAGAAAACCTCCTTATACAGTAATAAAATCTAAAATCTTTTCCAGCTTATTCACACCGATTCCCTCAACATCCAATAGTTCGGATGTGTTTTCAAAATCACCGTATTCAGTACGATGATCGATGATCCGCTGGGCAATGATTGGGCCAATACCGGGCAAACTGGTCAGATCTTCCAGACTGGCCGTGTTGATGTTGATAAGGGAGGCATTGGTGGCAGCAGAGGAAGGCTCGGCCAAACTGCCATTTTCAGCAGAACTTGTGGTCACATAAGCTGAAACTTCAACCTTTTGATCGGAAGTATTTCTTCCAAGACAAAAGCCGCCGACAAAAGCTGCGAAGGCAAGGGTAATTGCCACAAGAATGGTCGTGCTGGAATTTTTCATATGGAAAAGCCTCCTCATTCATTGACTAGCGACGAGAAAACTGGTATAATTCTCTATAACAAGATTTATTATACACGAAAATTCTCTGTTGGACAAGTCCGGCGAAGGATAAAAGAGGATAAAATATGAGAAAATTCATTGTTTTTTTATTGCTGTTTCTGTGTCTGCTGAATTGCTGCCCAACAGCCATGGCAGAAGAAAGCATTACAGCCAATTGTAGTGGTCTGCAAGCAACCCACGCACTTGGCAGCACGGAAGATCACAGTTGCAATGCCGCAGCTGCGATTTTATATGAACTGGATACAAAAACCATGGCTTTTTCCATAAATCCTGATGCGGTTATGGATCCGTCTGGTCTGGTAAAGCTGATGAGTTTACTGGTAGCCGTGGAGGAGGGCAATGCAGATGATGAAGTGATCGTCCAACAAAGCACGCTGGAGTCATTGCCTGACGGTGTGAAAAAGATCGGATTACAGGCAGGAAATCATTTGACTGTTCGGGACCTGATGTACTGTATCATGCTGACTTCAGCGAACGATGCAGCGGTTGTTTTGGCGGAACATGTTGCCGGAAGCCAGCAGGCATTTGTAGAGAAAATGAATGAACGGGCAGCAACTGCTGGTTGCGTCAGCACCAGTTTTGTCAACGTACACGGCCTTCAGGATGCTTCTCAGCATACAACAGCCAGGGATTTCGCTATAATTATGACGGCGGCGCTGGAAAATGAAACATTTACCGAAATCTTTGAGAGTGTCAACTATCAGTTGCCTGACAGCCTTTCCTGTTCTCAGACGGTATTTACGACCAATGAAATGCAGATTGTTGGCGGTAGCAACTATGACGAGCGTGTTACAGGCGGCAAGGCTGTGTCTGCATCCTCACGGGAGCACAGTATTGTTTGCACTGCGAAAACAGAGAAAGGGCGGTATCTTTGCATTGTTTTCTCTGTTCCGTCTAACTATGGTCCCTTTTCAACAGCAAAAAAACTGTTGAATTATGGATACCAATCCTTTGCTGTTCAGAAAATAATGGAGGCAGAGCCGGCCTACAGCATGTTTGACGTAAAGAACGGTGAAAACAGTGTTGTAGTTGGTCCGGGACATGGTGTTTATGCACTGCTGCCGGTGAATTACGATCCCAAATCCATACATCTGGTGGCCGTTGGCGATAAGAAGCAATTGTCTGCGCCCATTTTCGAAGGACAGTCGGTTGGCACCTTGCAGATCTGTTATGGAACGACCGTTGTGTCAGAAGTGGAACTGCTGGCTCGACACAGTGTGCTTGAAAAAGGGACAACCATCAAAACCGTTGAAGCAACTGGAAACAGCAGTATCGTGCTAAAAGTGATTCGTGTGATCATCCTGGTACTGCTGATTGGGGTGTTGGCCGGAGCTGGAGCTTTGCTGATTATGCGGCAGGTAAACATCAACCGATATCAGAAACGGAAAAAACAGCGGATACTCAGAGAAAGGGACAGGGCAAATGAACTGGATTGAACTGGAAGCGGTTTGTAAAGAATGTACACGCTGTGGCCTGTGTGAAACAAGACGAAATGTCGTTTTTGGTGTCGGAAATAGTCAATCTGACATTCTGTTTATTGGGGAAGGTCCGGGAGAGCAGGAAGATATTCAGGGAATTCCCTTTGTAGGACCGGCAGGCCATTTGCTGGACGATATGCTGTCCATTATTGATTTGGATCGTCGGAATTGTTATATTGCTAATATTGTAAAATGCAGACCACCCCAAAACCGGGACCCTCTACAGACCGAGCAGGAGTCCTGTATCGGCTATCTCCACCAGCAAATAAAGTTGATCGATCCGAAAATCATTGTCTGTTTGGGACGGATCGCAGCTAAGGCGTTGATCCGGGACGATTACCGTATTACAAAGGAACATGGCACCTGGACGCAAAAAAACGGGATCTGGATGACGGCGATGTATCATCCGTCAGCATTGCTTCGGGATGTAACCAAGCGACCTGAGACATTTGATGATCTGCTTTCGATTCGTGAAAAATGCAAAGAGCTGAAAATCTAAGGGCATTATGCATTAAAAAACTGGGAACGAAATCGTTCCCAGTTTTTATTCGATAGAAAATGATTCGTTAATCTTCTAGATTCGAGATCATTTCATACAGAGAATCCATACTGTCTGCAATGCCGATTGCTCCGGCTGTTCTCATTTCTTCCAAATTGCCATAGCCCCAGCTGACACCAATGGAGGGCAGGGAAAGTTCGTTTGCACCTTCAATATCATAAATGGTATCACCGATCATTATGATTTTTCCATCAGAGGGCAACTGCTTCATAAGATGGCGGATCACATCGGCTTTTGTGATTCGGTTACTATCGAGAGTGGAGCCGCAAATAATGGTGAAATAGGAATCAAGGCCAAAGTGCTGCAAAATATGCTCGGCCATGATTTCGGGCTTGGAAGTGGCGACATAAAGCTTATGACCGTCGTGGTGAAGTTTTTGCAGAAGCTGCGCAATGCCGGGGTAAGGAAAATTTTCGTATTGCCCGTGGTCTACATAGGTTTGACGATAGATTTCCACAGCTTCTTCCATGTTTTCTTCCGAAATACCAAAATGGCGCAGACTGTCCCGCAGAGGAGGGCCTACCATGGGGCGCAGATCGCCGTAGCTGGGTACCTCCATTCCGAAGTGTGCCAGTGTTTCCTGACCGCAGTGGATGATACCTGCACCGGAGTCGGAGAGGGTGCCATCCAAATCGAATAACAGATGCTTCATATCTTTACTTCCTTACTATCTTTTTTAAGGATTATAGCGGAAAGAAAGAAAAATGTCCATTGTTTTTTAAATAGAAATGGATTATAATTTAGAAAAACAAAGATAGAGGAGAAATACCATGCTTGTTTGTCCAGTTTGTGGGAAGCCTCTGGCTTTTGATGCGCATACTGCCAGATGTGAAAATGGCCATTGCTTTGATATTGCACGGGAGGGATACGTGAATCTGCTCCGGTCCTCACGTTCCGGAGACCTGATCGGTGATGATAAAGCATCTGCCAGGTGTCGCCGGGATTTTTTGAACAAGGGATATTATCATTCTCTGAAGGATGCCTTGTGTGATTGTTTGGATGGATGTCAGGGAAATGTTCTGGATATCTGCTGTGGCGAAGGCTACTATACATCTGCACTGGGAGAAAAACTGGATTTAACTGTCTATGGTTTCGATATTTCCAGGGAAATGGTTCGTTTGGCCGCAAAAAGGGGAAACTGTCGCTTCTTTGTAGCAAATATGGCTTCCATACCTGTGGCAGATGGAACGATGGATTATGCGACCCATTTGTTTGCGCCTTTTAATGAGCAATCTTTCGCCCGTGTTCTGAAACAGGGAGGCAAACTGTTTACAGTCATTCCCGGTAAGTACCATTTGTTTGGCCTGAAGCAGGCAATCTATGATACGCCCTACGAAAATGATGAACAGCTGCCCCAGACCAGTCTTTTTAAACTGGTGGATGTAAAAAAAGTGACCGACCATATTTGCCTGGCATCGCAGGAAGACATTCAGGCAGTTTTTCGTATGACACCCTATTTTTTTCATACCACCCAGGCAGACAAGGATAAACTCCTAGTTTTACAACAATTGCAGACAACGGTAGAATTTGTGATTGCCCAGTACGAGAAGTTGTGATAAGGTGGTAGCCCGCAAAAAGCGGGCTACTTTGTTTACGAAAGCAGTTGGCGTAATCGCTGCCATGTTTCTGCCTGTGGATTTCCCAATGGCAACCGGCAGTTGCCACAGTCATATCCAATGATCTCCATAGCCGCTTTTACCGGGATCGGATTGACTTCCCGGAATAAGCTGTCGATCAGGGGTAAAAGCCTGCACTGCAGATCGGATGCCGTGTCAAAATCTCCGGCCAAGGCTGCCCGCACCATGGCTTGTGTTTCTTCGGGCATGACGTTTGAGACCACAGATATGACCCCTTTTGCACCCAGCGCCATTGCCGCCACTGCCTGATCATCATTTCCAGACCAAACCATCAGATCTGTGCCACAAGCTATGCCAATACGAGCGATCTTTACAATATCTGTGCTGGCTTCCTTGACACCGACAATGTTGGGTATGCGACTAAGCCGACGATATACATCCACAGAGATATCTACCCCTGTTCGGCTGGGTACATTGTAAATAATGACCGGGATCTTTACCGCATGGGCAATGGCTATGTAATGAGCCAGTTGTCCATCGGAATTGCCTTTGTTGTAATAAGGAGAAACAACCAATAGACCGTCTGCACCGCATTGCTGGGCGGCAACGCTGAGTTCTACGGCGTGTCGGGTATCGTTGGAGCCTGTGCCGCAGATGATTTTCATTTTGTCTCCAACAAATGCTTTTCCCCGACGAAAGATCTCCAATTTTTCCTTGTCGGAGAGGGTAGGGGACTCTCCGGTCGTGCCACATAGGACAACGGCGGAGATTCCGGCGTCTAATTGCCGCTGCAAAAGCCGCTCTAACATGGGATAATTCACTTGCCCACCCAGAAATGGGGTGACTAGCGCAGTACAAGCACCTGTAAAAAAAGATTTTTCCATAAGCTGATACCTCCATGCCAATTTATGCCCATAAAAAGAATTGGGTGCAGTATTGCAATTGTTCAGAATTTAGAGTATAATAATTACGTTTTTTATTGAATCGGAGGATTTTACATTGAAAACCAGTGATTTTTGGTATGACTTGCCGGAGGAACTGATCGCTCAGACCCCTTTGGAGAAGCGGGACACTTCACGGCTTTTGGTTCTGGATCGAAAAACCGGCGAAAGAGCCCATAAACATTTTTATGACGTGATCGATTATTTGCAACCCGGTGACTGCCTGGTGATGAATGACTCTCGTGTTTTGCCTGCCCGACTTCTGGGGCATCGGCCTACCGGTGGTGCAGTGGAAGTGCTTCTGCTACGTGATCTGGGAAATAAGAAATGGGAATGTCTGTGCAAACCCGGTCGAAAAATGCAGGTAGGCAATGAAGTTATCTTCGGAAACGGTGAACTGACAGCTACCGTGACAGAAGTAAAAGAAGATGGCAATCGCATTGTGGAATTTCATTATGAAGGCATTTTCCTGGAAGTGCTGGAACGCTTGGGAAAAATGCCTCTGCCGCCTTATATCAAGGCGGAACTTGCAGATCAGGAACGGTATCAGACAGTCTATTCCAAGGAGGTTGGCTCAGCAGCAGCACCTACTGCCGGCCTGCACTGGACCCAGGAGCTTTTGCAAAAAGTGAGAGAAAAGGGGGTAAAAACCGCCTTTGTTACGCTCCATGTGGGTCTGGGCACATTCCGCCCGGTAAAGGCCGATGAGATCACGGACCATCATATGCACGCTGAACTTTGCATGATCTCCGGAGAAACCGCCGACATTCTAAACCAAACAAAGGCAGAAGGCGGCCGTATTATTTGCGTGGGTACCACCTCCTGCAGAACGCTGGAAAGTCTGGTCAATGATGATGGTAGCTTTGAGGAGAAATCAAAATGGACGGAGATTTTCATCTATCCCGGCTATACATTCAAAGCCATGCAGGGTCTGATTACCAACTTTCACTTGCCTGAAAGCACCCTGGTGATGTTGGTTTCTGCATTTGCCGGCAGAGAAAATGTGCTGGCCGCTTATGAAGAAGCTGTCAAACTCGGTTATAGATTTTTTTCTTTTGGCGATGCCATGATCGTGATTTGATGGAACGTGTGAGGTAATTTATGTTTGAATTAAAGAAGACAGAAGGAAAGGCTCGTCGTGGTGAATTTACCTGTGCCCACGGCACTGTCCAGACTCCGGTATTTATGAATGTGGGCACCCAGGGCGCCATCAAGGGCGCACTGAGCGCTGAGGATCTGAAAAATATCGGCTGTCAGGTTGAATTGTCCAACACCTATCATTTGCACCTGCGTCCTACAGATAAGGTCGTGCGGGAAATGGGTGGCTTGCATAAGTTTATGACCTGGGATGGCCCGATTTTGACTGACTCAGGCGGATTTCAGGTGTTTAGCCTGTCCTCTTTGCGGAAAATAAAGGAGGAAGGTGTCTATTTTTCCTCCCATATCGATGGACATAAGATTTTTATGGGACCGGAAGAAAGTATGCAGATCCAGTCTAATTTGGGCAGTGATATCTGTATGGCTTTTGACGAATGTATCGAAAATCCGGCACCCAGAAAATATGTTCTGGACAGTGTGGATCGTACATATCGCTGGTTGGTTCGGTGTAAGGCAGAAAATGCACGACTGAACAGTCTGCCTGATACGGTCAATCCCCAGCAAATGCTTTGGGGCATCAACCAGGGCGGTACTTATCGAGATATCCGAGTCGATCATATGAAGCGTATCGCACAGCTGGATCTGCCGGGATATGCTATTGGTGGCTTGGCTGTGGGTGAAACAGCAGAAGAAATGTATGACATCATCGAAGCGGTGGAGGAGCATATGCCCCAGAATAAAACACGCTACTTGATGGGCGTAGGCACACCCAGTAATATCATTGAAGCCGTTGCTCGTGGTGTTGATTTCTTTGACTGTGTCATGCCGGCCAGAAACGCAAGACATGCACGCCTGTTTACGTGGGAAGGTGCAATTAACCTGAAAAATGCTAAGTACCAGTTGGACGAACGCCCCATTGATGAGCATTGTGATTGTCCGGTATGTCGCCGCTATTCCAGAGCTTATATTCGCCACCTGTTTGTGGCGGAAGAAATGCTGGCAATGCGTTTGTCTGTGATGCATAATCTGTATTTCTACAACAAGCTGATGGAAAAAATCCGTTTTGCACTGGATGAAGGTCGGTTTGAGGAATTCCGTCGTGAATATTCTGTTAAATTAGGACAAAGAATTTAAATTTGCCTTGCAATTTGTGGAAACGATGGTATAATAAGTGCAATACTAAATAAAGGAGTATTTTAGATGTTGAATTTTTTGACTGATTCTACAGCAAACAGCGGCGGCGGTATGATGACTACGATTATCATGCTGGTCATTATGATCGCAATTTTCTACTTCATGATGATTCGCCCCGAAAACAAGCGCAAGAAGGAAGCAGAGCAGATGCGTTCCGAGCTGAAGGTTGGCGATAAAATCACTACCATCGGTGGTATCGTTGGTAAGATCGTTGACATCAAGGAAGACAAGTTCGTGATTGAGACTAGTGCTGATCAGGTTCGTATTGAATTTGCAAAGTGGGCTCTTTCTACCAATGAAACCGGCGCTGAGCGTGCCAAGGAAGAAGCTAAGAAAGCAGCGGAAGCTGCTGCCAAGGCTAAGGCTGAAAAGAAGGCCGCTAAGGGTAAGTAAAGACAAAAAGGCAGAGCCAAAGCTCTGCCTTTTTACATTTCCGTGATAGACACACGAGAAAGAGGATGCCAGTGGCATCCTCTTTTTTATTTTCAGTGCCGTAAAAATCTTTTAGGCATGGGAGAACAAGCACGGTCATAGACTTGGGTAGGAGTGATGGAATATGAACTGTGCATGGAAAGAACTGCTGGCCGTTTTACCCCCTTGGCTTCGGGGAGAGGTGGACAGGCAGGGGAGAGAAACATTGCAGGAAATTCGACTGCGAACAGATCAACCGGCGACTCTAATTAAAAAAGATGGTTACAAATGCACCAAACAGCTTGTGTGCAAAGAAGATCTGAAATTCGTTGTAAATATGGCCTGCCGTTATTCTCCCTGGACAGCGGCATCAACCGCCCAGGGCTTCCTCACTGTACCGGGGGGACATCGTATCGGTATGTGTGGCGAGGCTCTTTTGCGCAATGGAAAAATGTGCGGTATTGGCGAGCTTTCCTCTCTCAATATTCGAATTTGTCGGGACTTTCCGGGAATCAGCGGTGATTTATGGACATACAGGGGGTCGATTTTGTTGATCGGTCCACCGGGTAGCGGAAAAACCACTTTGCTGCGTGATTTGATCCGGCAACGCTCTCGGCGAGAAACGATTGCCGTGGTGGACGAGCGTGGAGAAATATTTCCAACAGCAGCCAATTTTGCAAAAGGAGCAAATACAGATATCATTTCCGGTTGTCCCAAAGAGGTAGGACTGGAACTGGTACTTCGTGTTATGGGACCTGGATGTATTGCTGTTGATGAGATAACGGCAGCAGAGGACTGCGATGGACTGATCCGAGCGGGAAAATGTGGAGTATCCCTTTTAGCAACGGCCCATGCATCTTCTTTTAATGACCTGAAAAACAGACCGATTTATGGCAGATTGCTGGCCAGCGGTCTTTTTGACAGAGTGGTGATTTTACAAATGGACAAGTCCTGGCGGACAGAAAGGGTGAGACAATGATAAAACTGTGGGGGGCAATATTGATCATTGCAGGCTGTAGCGGTGTTGGTTTGGCAATGTGTCAAAATCACCGCTATTTGGAAAAATCGCTTGATTATATGGCCAGAAGTCTGGATTGGATGGCTTTGGAACTAAATTACAGGATGAGCCCATTAAGTGAGCTATGTCGTGGAGCGGCTGATATCGGTCAGGGCGGTGTAAAGAGTGTTTTCCAACAGTTGGCGATTGAACTGGACAGACAAGTGATTCCGGATGCTTCGGCATGTATGACAGCGGCTTTGGAAAAGGTACCTAAACTGCCTTTGCTGGTAACAGAGCATTTTAAGAATTTAGGCACAACACTTGGGCAATTTGATCTTCAGGGACAGATTGCAGGCTTAGAGGCAACAGCTATGCTTTGCCGACGGGATTTGGAAGAAGTCAGTCGCAACCGTCAGTTGCGGTTGCGCAATTACCAAACCCTGGGGATCTGTGCAGGTATTGGGCTGGTGATTTTGTTTCTATGAGTATGGATATTGATTTGATTTTTAAAATTGCAGCGGTGGGCATTATCGTTTCTGTCTTAAATCAGGTGCTTACACGCTCCGGACGGGATGAACAGGCCACAATGACGACGCTGGCAGGGCTTGTTGTGGTGCTGATGATTGTCGCACAAAAAATATCGGAGCTGTTCGAACTGGTGAAGACGCTGTTTCAGTTTTAGTATGGAACAGTTCTTTCGTACCATTGCGCTTGTGCTGTTGGCTGTGGTTTTTGTGCTTGTATTAAAAAACAACACCAAGGGTATCGGGGAATTACTGACACTACTGGTGTGCTGTATGGTATTGAGCGCAGCAATCAGTTACCTCCAGCCGGTGATTGACTTTATGAAATCTGTTCAGCAAATAGGCGGCCTGGATAATCAGATGCTAAAACTGCTGCTGAAAGTGGTTGGGATATCCATAACAGCAGAGATTGTTTCCTTACTGTGTGAAGATTCCGGCAACAGTGCAATGGGGAAAACCATACAATTTCTGGCTACTGCTGTCATGATCTGGTTATCGCTGCCCATGTTGACATCTTTTTTACAACTGATAGAGGGGATATTGGATCGCCTATGAAAAAACTGTTATTTTTGGGTATACTGTTTTTAATCGTGACTTTGCCTGTTTCAGCTGCCGGAATTGTCGCTCCTTCCGTACCGGACGACGTAGAGCAGCTGCTTCCTCAGGATCAGCAAGATTTTGGTACAAGCCTATGGTATATGATCCGGGAGGCGTTCAGCCTGGGACGCCCACAGATGATATCCAGTGCTAAGATATGTATGCGTGTGATCGCCACGACCCTGATTCTGGCGATGATCAGGAGCTTTAACGGAAAAACAAAGGCAGTGGTAGAGCTGGCAGGGATACTGGCCGTGGCGGCGATACTGGTTGGCAGCGTCAATTCCATGATCGAGGTTGGAACCCAGACGGTTTGGAAAATCAGCGAATATGGCAAGCTTCTTCTTCCGGTCATGACCACAGCCCTGGCCTCTCAGGGAGGTACGATCAGTGCTGCATCGCTCTATGGAGCAACAGCCTTATTTGATACGGTTTTATGCAATTTGATCGCACAGATCCTGATTCCGATGGTATATATTTATCTGCTGTTATCGATCATCAATGCTTTGTCTGAAGATGGAATTCTGCATAAGTTGAAAGATCTGTGCAAATGGATCATGGGCTGGTTCTTTAAATTGATTCTATACGTTTTTACCGGATATATCACCATCACGGGTGTCATCAGCGGAACAGCAGATCAGACGGCACTGAAAGCCACGAAACTTATAATTTCGGGGATGATTCCGGTAGTAGGCGGCATATTATCGGATGCATCTGAGACCATCCTCGTCAGCGCTGCCGTGGTAAAAAACGCAGCAGGGCTTTCTGGAATGTTGGCCGTGATTGCAGTCGCAATCACGCCGTTTTTGGCGATCGGTGCCCACTATTTGCTACTAAAATTGACGGCGGCGGTATCCGGCATATTTGCGCCCAAGACGGTGTCGCTGCTTTTGGAGGATTTTTCCGGTGCAATGGGATTGGTTTTGGCAATGGTAGGTTCAGTGTGTATGATCCAACTGGTTAGTGTGGTCTGTTTTTTGAAAGGAATGACATAATGGATGACGTCCGAGCATATCTATTAGCAGTCAGCGGAGCCGGACTTTTGTGTGGCATTGTAAATCGTTTCCTTGGTAAAAAAGAAACGGCAGAAATTGCCAGAGTGATCACCGGACTTTTTCTGGTACTGACAATTATGCAGCCGCTGGGAAAAATAAATGTGGATTATTTCAAGGATATGTCATTTCAAATATCAGAGGATGCAGATGATGCTGTTGCGTTGGGCGTGACAGGGTATGAAAATGCCATGGTAAAAATCATAAAAGAGGAAACCAGTGCATACATTCTAGAGAAAGCAAAGGCGTTGGGTGCGCACATTGAAGTGGCCGTGGAAGTGTCCGACGATGACATTCCTGTTCCCGTCGGTGTGTGCGTTACCGGAACTGTGGCGCCATATGTCAAATCACAGTTACAAACGGTCATTGAGCAGCAGTTGGGGATTTCAAAGGAGAATCAGCAATGGACATAGGGAAAATAGCAGGGAAAATACCAAAATGGTTTCATCAGTATCGATACCCCATTTTAATACTATTGGTAGGATTGATCTTGATGACCATTCCAGGCAGAAGAACCAGCCAGTCTCAGAAAGAGGTTACGGTTACCCAGGAAACACAGCCGGTGGATCAATCCCAAAAATTGGCGGAAATATTGGGACAGATGGACGGTGTGGGACGAGTCAAGGTGTTGCTTACCCTTTCGGCAGGGGAGACTACCATTTACCAAAGTGACGAGAATATTAACACCGCCGAGGGGTCGTCATCTATTCACAAAGAGACCGTCATTATAACTGATTCTGACAGAAATCAAAAACCGCTCATCAGTCAAGTGATCCCAGCCAAGTACAAAGGTGCAGTAATTGTTTGTCAGGGCGCAGATAATCCCAGTGTCAAATGGGCAGTAGTGGAAGCGGTTTCCAAGGCTACCGGCCTGGGTGCAGACCAAATTTCAGTGTTAAAAATGAAGTAATAGGGAGGAACTGATTTATGAATAAGAACTGGAAGAAAAACTTGATTGCAGGTGCTGTTTTGCTGACGGTATGCTCAGGAATTTACCTGAACTGGGTATACAACGGAGGACAGGACACAAAAAATCTGGAAGATGTCATAAACTCCGATAAGGTATTGGACGATGATCTATTGGCTGTAGGCGGCACTGTCGGTGGGGATAGCAATACAACCACCACAGACTACTTTGCGGCTGTACGTCTTTCCCGACAGGAAGCGAGAGATAGCGCCGTGTCTCTGCTACAGGAAGCGATGGCTTATGGTGACCAGGAGCAGGTTGCAAAAACCAATGAGCAGTTGGAGCAGATCATTCAGTATGCTTTGTGTGAAGCACAGATTGAAAGTCTTGTCATTGCCAAGGGATACAAAGACTGTGTAGCGTATATTACAGAAAAAGGGATCTCAGTGGCGGTAGCGTCACCGGAAGGTGGCTTGCAGCAGGCAGATGTGGCTGTTATTGCAGATATTGTTATGACACAATCAGATTTGACACTCAATGATATTCGGGTAGTAGAAGTACAATAATCAATTCAGGAAGCGGAGATGGACGGCATGGTCTATTTCCGCTTCCTATTTTTCGGAAAAAACAGTTGTATTTTTCAGGATTTGTGGTACAATAAATAAAACTATGTTGTGCCGCAGGCACAGAAGAAATAAGGAGGTAATTCCCATGGCTGAGAATAAGCAGTACATTACCCGACTGCAGGAAAAAGGAAAGATCATGATTTCTGAAGATGTGGTCGCTACTATTACATTGCAGGCATTGTGTGATATTGAGGGTTTTGCAGGGCTGAACAGCAAGCCCAGTGCCGATCTTACAGAACTGATCAGAAAGCATTGGGGCAAGGGTATCAAAATTACGATCGCTACCGACAATAAAGTGACTGTCGATTGCAATATTTTGGTTTACTACGGTTGTAATGTGGTCGATACCGCAAAGGAGATCCAAAGCAACATTACATCCGAGGTTGAGTCCGTCACCGGTGTTAAGGTCGTCGGCGTTAATGTAAATGTATGCGGTATCGTCCGCAAGTAAGGGGAAGCTATGACAAGAGCAGACGCCAGAGAATTAGCGGTACATTTGATTTATGGCCGGGAATTTACCGGTGAGGAGCCAGAGCATGTAGTGGCAGTTCGTCTTGAAAAGGAATACTATGGACTACTGGCCAAGGAAAATGAGATTTATGCAGATCGTCCCAGCAACAGTCAGCGTGGCTATATCGATACCGTCGTTGGCGGCGTTGCCAGCAGAACGGATGATCTGAATGCTGAGATCAGCCGGTATTCCATCGGTTGGGATATTGGCCGTATTTCCCGGTTGACTCGTGCAATTATGCAACTGGCAATTTTTGAGATCCTCTACGTGGAGGATGTGCCCACCGGAGTGGCTGTTTCAGAGGCTGTCCGTTTGGCAAAGAAATACGACGGCGACGATACCGGTGCCTTCGTCAATGGTATTTTGGGTTCTTTTGCCAGAGCCCAGACAGAGAAAGAGGATACTTAATGAGCGTTATTGGCATTGATACCAGTAATTACACCACGTCTATCGCCTGTTTTGATGGACATGACGGAGTAAACTGCTCTAAGCTGCTTCCTGTGCAGCAAGGACAACTGGGTCTGCGCCAAAGCGATGCTGTTTTCTCACACATTAAGAGCCTGCCGGAGCTATCCGGCAGGCTGTTTTGCCATGTAAAGGCAGAGGAGGTAACAGCTGTCGCTGTCAGCACCAGACCCAGAGCGGTGGAGGGTAGCTATATGCCCTGTTTTATGGTAGGCTATTCCCATGCAAAAATGTTGTCGGATCTGTTGAAAGTTCCCTTATATGAAGTCTCCCACCAGCAAGGGCATGTAGCAGCATCTGTGTGGAGCGCCGGACGATTGGATCTTATGGATCAACCCCATCTGGCATGGCATTTATCCGGCGGTACCACAGAACTGTTACTGGTGGAGCCGGAAGGGAAAAATGTCCGTTGTATGCGCATTGGAGGCACGACTGATATTTCCGCCGGTCAGTTAATCGATCGTACCGGCGTTATGCTGGAATTGCCTTTTCCGGCAGGAAAACACGTAGACGCACTTAGCCAGAAAGCTACTGAAAAAGACCTTTTTAAAGTGAAGTGTCCCGGCATGGAGTTTTCTCTGTCCGGCGTGCAAAACAAAGTGGAACAATACAGCCGTACCCACTGCCCGGAGGAAACCGCAGCATATGCCCTGCGATGCGTGTGTCACGCCGTCTATCAGGCAACAGAAAATGCCCGGAAAACCTATCCGGGTCTGGAGGTTGTTTTTTCCGGGGGAGTGGCCTCAAATTCCATGTTGCGGGAAAAAATCGCACCGTTGGCACCTGTTTTCTGTAAACCGGAGTTTTCTACGGATAACGCCATGGGCGTTGCAGTCCTGGCAAGCAGACTGAGGGAGGGATGATATGGCCCAGAATGTCCTGACCATTACGCAGATCAATGAGTATATCCGGGCGATGATGGACAATGACCGCCTTTTGGTCAATGTGGCAGTGAAAGGCGAGATCAGCAATTACAAAATGTACCCTTCAGGTCATCACTATTTTACGCTGAAAGATGAGGGTGGTGCCCTCAAATGCGTTCTTTTTAAAGGAAATGCCCTGCGGTTGCGTTTTCGTCCGGAAAATGGCATGCAGGTTATCGCCATGGGAAAGATCTCTGTCTATCCCAGAGATGGTGCATATCAGCTTTACTGTAGCGGTTTGATTTTGGACGGAATTGGTGATCTGTATGTTGCGTTTGAGCAGTTAAAAACAAAACTTGCTGCTCAGGGGCTTTTTGATCAATCCCATAAAAAACCGCTACCCAAATTGCCCGGTACCATTGGTATTGTTACCAGTTCTGCCGGTGCAGCAGTTCACGATATGCTTCGAATTCTGCGCAAGCGGTATCCATTGACCCAAGTGGTTCTGCTTCCTGTCCGGGTGCAGGGCGCAGAAGCGCCGGGGGAGATCGCCGCAGCCATTGCCTACGCCAATTATCACCGATTGGCCGACTTGTTGATTGTGGGTCGAGGTGGTGGCTCGATTGAAGACCTGTGGGCTTTTAACGATGAATTGGTGGCAAATGCCATCTATCAATCCCAGATCCCGGTCATTTCTGCTGTGGGACATGAGCCGGATGTTACCATTTCTGATTTCGTGGCAGATCTGCGGGCAGCAACGCCGTCCAATGCAGCGGAATTGGCTGTCCCGGATCAGGAAGCACTGTGGCAAACCCTGGACAGTATGTCTCTTGCAATGGCTACTGCGGTAAACCGTCAGATCAAGGCAGCACGGCAGCATTTGGATCTCCTATCCGAAAGTGCAGCCTTAAAAAGTCCAGAGGGATATTTGTTGCAACGTAAGAAATCCCTGGAGTTGCTGCAAAACCGTCTGTTAACTGCACAAAGTCAGCAAATTAGTCGAAAGAAGCAGACATATATTGGTTTAACATCCAAATTAGACGCTTTGAGTCCGCTGAAAGTACTGAGTCGGGGCTATTCAATGGTTCAGACCGAGGAGAAAAAGATCGTTCGTAGTGTCAGTGACGTGATGGTTGGAGATACCATTGCTGTCACATTGGCAGACGGCGGCTTTTCTGCTGTCATCCGGGATATAGAGGAGGAATAGTATGAACGAAAAAAACAAAACTTTTGAGGAAAATATGATTCGCCTGGAACAAATCGTTCGTTCCATGGAGCGGGGCGATGTTGCCTTGGAAGAAAGCCTAAAGCTGTTTCAGGAGGGCACAGATCTGGTTGCCCAGTGCGGCAAGCTCCTGGACAACGCCGAATTACAGGTAAAAAAAGTAATGACCGCTGCTGATGGCAGCCCCGTGCTGGAGGATTTTGCCGATGAAGCCAACTAGTGCATTTTATCGGGATTTTATTGAAAAATATCTGGAAGAATACTATGCCCAGTTTCATCAAGAACCCCAGCAGGAGCTGTTTTCTGCAATGGAATACAGCCTTTTTGCAGGCGGAAAACGATTGCGCCCTATTTTTACGCTGGAATTTTGCCGCATGACCTGTGGTGACTGGCAAAAGGCTGTGCCTTATGCGGCTGCCATCGAAATGATTCAGACCTATAGTTTGATACACGATGATCTGCCCTGCATGGATAACGACGATTTTCGTCGGGGAAAACCAACCAATCACAAGGTGTACGGCGAAGCGATGGCTGTGTTGGCAGGTGATGCCCTGCTGACAGATGCCTTTGCGATGGCCTCTACCGGAACGGAAAATGTGCCGTTGGCAATTTCCGTGTTGGCAGAATGCGCAGGCTCGCTGGGAATGGTTGGTGGTCAGGTGCTGGATATTCAAAGCGAGAATCGTCTTTTGACCGAACAGGAAGTTTTGGATATCCAAACTCGCAAGACTGTCAAGCTGATCAACGCAGCCTGTGTTTTGGGCGTTCTGGCCGGCAATGGTACCCAACAGCAGATTCAGGCGGCTTCTCAGTTTGCATCTGGACTGGGACTGGCATTCCAGATCCGGGACGATATGCTGGATGTGATCGGCACAAAAGAAGAACTGGGCAAGCTGGTCGGTACAGATGCACACAAGAATACATTTGTCCGCCTTTATGGACTGGGAAAATGCGAAGAATTGGTGCAAAAGTATACGGATATGGCGGTTTCTGCACTGGATTCTTTTGAAGATTCCCACTTCCTGCGCCAGATGGCAACGGACATGACGAACAGACGGACTTAATATTAACTTTTATGCTGTATGAAAATATCGGGCAGTCTTTGCAGACTGCCCGATATTGCTTTAAAGGGAATAATCGTATTGTTCGTATTTGGAAAAATCCAGTGCTTTTTGTTTTGCTGGAACCCGTTTCAACGGATCATACTGAAAACGACGGCACTTGCCGTCCAGATCCATAAATTTCTTTTTTCTGGCACAGGTGACGTTTGTTTCTGTAATTGCAATGGCGTGGCTACAGTAACAGCAGGCAGGCTCCACTTTTTGACGAAAAATCTTCATTATGTAATGACCTCCCGATAAACGATGTATCTATTATACACGAAGAACCTGGGGAATGCTACTGGATTTTTTTCCTTTCAGGGAATAAAAATAATAGGCAGCACACAGAGTTATTGCCGCCAGTGGCTGATATGGCGAAGGCAAATATCGCATCTGTTCCGGTAAGAGGAATTGTGCCAACAAAGCCAGTAGATAACTGATGGCGCTTTGGGTCAGTTTTCCGGGGAAATAAGCCTTTCCTTTTAATCCGCTACCTGTCAGAGCTGATTTTGTCTGCAACAGAACGCATAGACCTCCAAATCCGAGCAGCAGAGAAAAAAGCTCCATCCTTAATCCCAGAGAAGACACCTGATTTAATAAGAGACATCCGTTGGTCAGCTCCAATAGGCCCGTCACACAAAGGGATAAATTGCTGGGCAAAAGCCACAAAAACCATCGCTGGCAAAAGTTTATGATGGTACGTAACAGCACAATCCATCCACAGACCATTCCCATGGTCTTGATCGAGCGGTGTAACGCTTCTGATAAAGAGATTGCTCTACCACCAGAGGGCAGGGAAGATGCAGCACAGGATGTGGTGGTCATTGCACCGACGATCAGCGCAGATAAGACGTGGATCAGCCACAGTATCCAGCATATCCATATATTTGGAAATAGGGTGGCACCTATGCCAAAAATGAAAGCCGGACCTGCATTGGAGCAGAAAGACAACATTCTTTCTCCATCCTGTCGGGATAGCTGTCCGGCCTGACATGCCTGCGCTATGCACTGGGCACCCACAGGGTAGCCGCCGAGTAATCCGACCAGAAGCAACGACTCTGCGCCCTGAGGGATTCCTAATCTTTTTCTCAATGGCCCCAGTCCTGAAAATTGATGCCCCATCAAGATTCCTGTTAATATTATAGATGCAACAAAAAAGGGAAACAGAGATGGGATTACTGTTTCAATACAAACTTGCAGCCCTTCAGAAGCACCCCCGATGGCGGTTTTACTGTCGAAAATCAAAATAAGCAGAAATATGGAAGCCAGGATTCCGGTCGTGATTTTTGAATGTTTCATTAGTCATCACCTCGGAAGATTATATGAGCGGTTTGATTTTCATATACTTTCCTAAAGGAAGGTGTTAAAAATGGCTCGAAAACCATCCGTTTTTCGAAAACTATTGGACGAGACAGACCTTAACGAAGAATCTATACCCATGCAGCCTGTGGTGGAACTGCTGGGAGATGGTAGAGTGTTGATCGAAAATCATAAAGGGGTCATTCAGTATTGTTCAGAAAGAATTCAGGCAAGAGTCAAATTTGGAGCAATCAGTGTCGCAGGATGCAACCTGCGGTTGCGCTTTATGTCCGGACAAAAGTTAGTTATCGTCGGAAAAATCGACAGTATTGAGGTCCTGAGGGGGCAGTTAAAATGAATTTGTGGCAATCTTTGGGCGGTATGGTGGAAGTTGAGCTACTCAGCGCTGATTTGCCCGGTGTTATGGCTGCCATGGGAAAGGCAAATATCGATATACAGGATGCGATCTGTCCGGACCAATTACATTTGTGCTTTTTTATACCACGTAGCCAATTGACTCGGCTGGATCGACTGGCTGAGAAAAAGGGGGCAAAATTAAATGTCTTGCA
Source organism: uncultured Oscillospiraceae bacterium (assembly GCA_964534615.1). GTDB lineage: Bacteria > Bacillota > Clostridia > Oscillospirales > Oscillospiraceae > Faecousia. Next base: position 9,387 of record CAZHPO010000001.1, on the reverse strand, counting down.
TCGTCGTGGGTTGTTTTATGATTTGAAAGGGCTTTTTAAGCGGCCTGTTTTAACCGTAGGACTATTGGGACTTTTGGTGTTCTCACTTTGGATCCCAACAAGAGTGTTTTTTGTGCAGGTGAAAGGGAATGATGCTGTTGCTGCAAACAAGATCATTGAAGTATCCAGTCAGTGCGGCATTGGCTTTGGAGCATCCCGCCGAGAGGTACGCAGTGAGAAAGTTAAAAATGCCCTGCTATCAGCCATGCCGGAATTACAGTGGGCAGGGGTAAATACCTATGGTTGTAGAGCAGTCATTACGGTTCGTGAGAGAAAGCAACCCCGGACGGAAAATGAAAAAATAACGGTCAGCAGCGTCGTTGCATTGCGAGATGCTGTTGTTCGGGAGATGACGGTCTTAAAAGGAAATGCACTGTGTAAGCCTGGACAGGCGGTAAAAAAGGGGGAGGTACTGATCTCCGGTTACACAGACTGCGGTATCTGCATTCAGGCAACCGATGCAAAAGGGGAGATTTATGGCGACACGGAACATCGTTTGACCGCAGTTTTTCCGACACAATACCTTCAAAGAACCAAAATTTCAGCATCTTCAAAAAAATATTCCTTAATTATTGGAAAAAATCGAATAAATTTATTTAAAGGGAGTGGAATTTCGGGTACTACTTGTGCTAAAATATATGAGCAGAAGTACTTGACCCTGCCGGGAGGCTTTCAACTGCCTATTGCCATTGCCTGGGAGCAGTGGTTTGACTATGAAACCCAGTTCGTCACCATGGAGGAAGCGGAAAATATTTTGTCAGAGTTTGCAGCTTTCTATTTGCCGGAGCAAATGCAGGCAGGAAAAATAATCATGGCTAATGAGCTTTTTTTTCAGAACGAAAGCCATGTTGCTATGGAAGGAATCTATAGTTGTTATGAAATGATCGGTATTACACGGCCAGAGGAGCGTTTAAATGAGTAAAGTAATAGAACGAACAGTCAATGCAGAGCGAGTGGAGGATATGATCGCCGTTTTCGGCTCATTTGATGAAAATATCCATCGTATTGAGGAGACCCTGTGTGTTTCCATTGTCAATCGGGGCACTGAGCTGAAAATCAGTGGCGATGAAGAATCTGCCGACAAAGCGGTTCGAACACTGGAAAGCCTGCTGATGCTGGCTGCAAAAGGAGAAACGATTGATGAACAGAGGGTACGTTATCTGATCACCCTTGTACAGCAGGGAGAAGATGCTCAGATCGCGCAGATGGCCAAAGATGTTGTATGTATCACCGCCAAAGGGAAACCCATCAAGGCTAAAACCGTTGGACAGCAGAAATACATGAAAGCCATTCAGGAAAACACCATTACCATTGGTGTAGGACCTGCCGGCACCGGCAAAACATATCTTGCCGTGGCAGCTGCTGTAGCTGCTTTCCGGGAAAGAACGGTCAATCGCATTATATTGACGCGTCCGGCGGTAGAGGCTGGAGAGCGCCTGGGCTTTCTTCCCGGTGATTTACAGAATAAGGTAGATCCTTACCTGCGTCCGCTATATGATGCGCTGTATGATATGCTGGGGCCGGAAACCTTTCAGAAATATCAGGAGCGAGGTTCTATTGAGGTGGCACCTCTGGCCTATATGAGAGGTCGAACGCTGGACGACAGCTTTATTATTTTGGACGAAGCACAGAATACCACCCGTGAACAAATGAAAATGTTCTTGACCCGTTTGGGATTTGGATCTAAAATCGTGATTACCGGTGATGTGACTCAAATCGATTTGCCGGATGACAAGGTCTCAGGTTTAAAAGATGCAGTACGTGTTCTGGAAGATGTGAAAGACATTGCCATTTGCAGGCTTTCCAGTGCAGATGTCGTTCGCCATGCTTTGGTGCAGCAGATCATCAACGCCTATGAAAAAGCAGAGAAAAAACCGGAAATCAAAAAACCAAACACAAACTTTAAAGGAAATTATCAGAGGAAAAGATAATATGAATAAGATCAATATTACATTCGATGTTTTCACCGTCAAAAAACCTTTGGTGGTGTCCATTATTCGCCGGTGTATTAATGAAACCCTGAAAGCGGAAAGAATTACAGCCGACTGCGAAATCAACGTGCTTGTCACCAATGATCAGGGCATCCATACCATCAACAAAGCTAGCCGAGACATTGACCGTCCCACGGATGTGCTTTCTTTCCCCATGTTCCAGCTGAATCCCGGAAACCCGCCTACAGACTGGGAAGAATATCTGGATTTTGAGACCGGACTTTGTCCTTTAGGGGATATGTGTATTTCTCTGGAACGTGCCACTGCTCAGGCCAAAGAGTTTGGACACTCCACCAAACGTGAAGTGGGATATTTGACCATTCATTCCATGCTGCATCTGCTGGGCTATGACCATCTGGATGAGGGGCCGCAGAAAAAGCAAATGCGGGGCAGAGAGGAAGCCATTGCAGCGGCGATCCCCGGTATGAGACGAGACTAAAGAATCGAGGTAGAAACATATGAAAACAAAAACCGCTATGATCACCATTGCCGGACGGCCGAACGTCGGCAAGTCCACTTTGACCAATTACCTGGTTGGCGAAAAGATCGCTATCGTTTCCAATAAACCTCAGACCACCCGTAACCGAATTTGCGGTATTGTAACACGTGGAAATGCGCAATTTGTGTTTGTGGATACCCCTGGCTTCCATAAAGCACGGACTAAACTGGGCGATTATATGGTCAGCACCGTCAAAGAGTCCATTTCCGATGTGGATATGACAATTTTGGTGGTGGAGCCGATTGCCTCTGTTGGTACGCAGGAACAGGCTTTGCTGGAGCAGCTGAAATCGACCCGTTGCCCGGTGGTTTTGGCCATCAACAAGATTGACACCGTGGAAAAGGAAAAACTGCTGGAAGTCATCGCCGTTTATTCTGAGGCGTTTAAGTTCGATGCCATCATTCCCATTTCTGCTCGCACCGGCGACGGTGTGGAAGAACTGCTGAAAGAGTGTGAAAAATATACCATAGAAAGTCCGTTCCTTTTCCCGGACGATTTGACCACCGACCAGCCGGAAAAACAGGTGATGGCTGAGATCATTCGAGAAAAACTGCTGTGGAATTTGGATAAGGAAATTCCCCACGGAACTGCGGTGGAAGTCAACACCTTCACAGAACGTGAAAATGGAATTATTGATCTGGATGTTACTATTTTCTGCGAAAAGGCCAGTCATAAGGGCATTATTATCGGTAAAAACGGTGAAATGCTGAAAAAAATCTCTACCCAGGCACGGAAAGACTGCGAAAGGTTTATGGGCACAAAGGTCTATCTGACCACATGGATCAAAGTGAAGGAAAATTGGCGTGACAGCGATGTGCTTGTACGTAATTTCGGCTATAAAGAGTAAGATTTTCCTGTGGTAAAATCGGTCATCTGGGGCTACCCTAGAAATAGGGAGGATACATTTATGACCGAAAAAGATTATTGGCACATTTTTATGGCGACCGGTTCACCGGAGGCTTATATGCTCTACTGTCAAGCAAAAAGGATGGAAATAAACCATGTATCTTACGACGAAAGCACTGGTACTACGGGTAACCGATTACAATGATAAAGACAGCCTTCTGACTGTGCTGACGCCGGAACATGGAAAATTGACCATAAAAGCACGAGGCCTCCGTCGAAAAAACAGTCCGTTGATTGCCCCCTGTCAACTTTTGGCTTATGGGGAATTTACCCTGTTTGACTATCGTGGGACGTATACCATCAACGAAGCCCACTCCATTGAACTTTTCCACGGCCTGCGGCGAGATCTGGTGAAATTGAGTCTTGGAACATACTTTGCTCAGGTGGCAGAGGTGCTTTCCCAAGAAGATATGCCCAGCCCGGAATTGTTAGCGCTGGTACTCAACTGCTTATATGCTCTGGACAAACTCAGAAAATCTGAATATCAGGTAAAAGCTGTTTTTGAGCTGCGTGTAGCCGCCTTGACTGGATATGCGCCAGATCTAACCGTTTGTCACGTTTGCGGAATGGATCGACCGGATCGATTTGATATTTCACAAGGGCGGTTGGAATGCCAGGGTTGTGGTCAATCTGAAACCGGCAGTATTCGGATGCCCATTACCGCCGGTATTCTTGATGCCATGCGTTATATCGTTTACTGTAACCCGCAAAAATTATTTTCCTTCGATATGGGGGAAGCTGCAATGAAACAGCTTTCCTCTGTGACGGAGGGGTACTTATGTACTCAGCTGGAACGGGGGTTTTCCACGCTGGATTTTTACAAATCTCTAAACATATAGGAGATCACCATGTCTGAATTATATGAAAAATCTCTGCACAAGCTGGAACTGCCCCAGGTATTAGAGCAGCTTGCTGAGTGTGCAGGAAGTGAAGCTGGTAAGGCAGCCTGTCGAGCATTAATGCCGATATCTGATCTGGAAGAAGTTCAATCTCTGCTTGCTGAGACAACTGCTGCTTCTGACTTATGCACACGGAAGGGCAATCCGGCTTTTGGAGAAGTTCGGGATGTATCTGCCTCTCTGGAGCGAGCAGATCGGGGCGGCTGTTTGCAGCCCAAGGAACTGCTGGAGATTGGCGCTGTGCTGCGCTGTGCCCGCATGGTCAAAGGCTATATTTCCGAAGATGAAAAGGCAACAGTGCTGGACAGTCTGTTCCATTGTCTGACTGCCAATAAATATCTGGAAGATAAGATTTTCGGAGCAATTCTTTCTGAGGAGGAAATTGCTGATAACGCATCCCCGGCACTTGCAGATATTCGCCGCCACATGCGTTTGCAGGCTGGTAAAATTCGGGATACTTTACAGAAGATTATTTCATCACCTGCCTATTCCAAATATCTGCGTGAGCCGATCATCACCATTCGTCAGGGTCGCTATGTGGTACCGGTGAAGTCGGAATGTAAAGGCGATGTGCCAGGTCTGGTGCATGATGTATCTTCCTCTGGTTCTACCTATTTTATTGAGCCTGTATCGGCGGTCAATGCCAATAATGCCTTACGGGAACTGGAAATCAAAGAAAAGAAAGAAATTCAACGGATCTTAGCGGAATTATCTGCTGAGGCAGCCGCATATCAGGAGGGAATCAATGACGATTTCCGCATTCTGGTGCGATTGGATGTGATCTTTGCTAAGGCAAAGCTGGGATATCGGATGCGTGCCTGGGAGCCGCTGATGAATGATAGGGGAATCGTTGAGCTTCGCTCTGCACGGCATCCGTTAATTGATCCGAAGGCCGTTGTTCCCGTGTCGGTACGTTTGGGAACAGACTTTGACACCATGATTATTACCGGCCCCAATACCGGCGGTAAAACGGTTACATTAAAGACAATCGGCTTGCTGACCCTGATGGCCGAATGTGGCCTCCATATACCGGCAGGCGACGGCAGCAAGCTTTCTACCTTTGAGTCTATTCTTGCCGATATCGGTGATGAGCAGTCCATTGCCAGAGCTTATCCACTTTCTCCAGGCCCCAATACCGGCGGTAAAACGGTTACATTAAAGACAATCGGCTTGCTGACCCTGATGGCCGAATGTGGCCTCCATATACCGGCAGGCGACGGCAGCAAGCTTTCTACCTTTGAGTCTATTCTTGCCGATATCGGTGATGAGCAGTCCATTGCCCAGAGCTTATCCACTTTCTCCAGCCATATGCGTACGATCGTTGATGTTGTGGCTGAATGTGATGACCGCACATTGGTCCTGTTTGACGAACTGGGCGCCGGAACAGATCCGGCAGAAGGTGCAGCTTTGGCCAATGCCATTATTGAATTTTGCCGCAAAATGAACAGCCGTGTAGTTGCAACGACCCATTATGCGGAACTGAAGCTCTATGCCATGCGCACCAAGGGTGTAATCAATGCATCCTGCGAATTTGATGTGGAGACATTACGGCCCACTTATAAGTTGCTCATTGGCATTCCGGGAAAATCCAATGCATTTGCAATTTCCCGCAAACTGGGACTTTCGGAGGATATTCTCAAAGAAGCATCTGACTTGGTCAGCAAAAGTGACAAGGATTTCGAAGATGTGCTTTCTCAGCTGGAACAGCAGCGACAGCAAATGGAAAATGCCAGACAGGAAGCCGAGCACTTGCGCCGGGAAACAGCAAAAATCAAGCAGGAAAGTGAACAATACAACGCACAACTCCAAAAGGAAAAAGAAAAAGCCATGGAAGCTGCCCGAAAAGAGGCGCAGTACATCATTGATGAAGCCAGAGCAGCTGCCAACCTTGCATCAGAAGAATTGAAGCAACTGCGCAAGCAGCTGCAAGACAGTGCAGATGCCACGGGTATCAATCAGCGTCAGGCAGAGTTGCGCCGCAACCTGAACGAAGTGGAAGAAAAACTGCGGACAAAAGCACCGGAAAAAGAGCGTCCCAAGCCATCAAGAGGCGTTTTGGTGGGCGATACGGTGGAATTGTTAAAACTAGGTACCAAAGCCAGCGTTATTTCCATCAACAAGGATGGAACATATCTGCTGCAAGCCGGTATTTTAAAAATGACCGCTAAGGCAGATGAGATCTATCTTCTGGAAGGAAACAACCCTTATAAGGAAAAAGTCTCACGACCGGCTCATTCCGGCAGAGAAATGAAGATCACAGCTGCGTCCACAGAAGTGGATCTGCGTGGAATGGACAGTGTGGAGGCTATTTGCGTACTGGAACGGTATATCGATGAAGCGATGCGAAGCAATTTGTCAACCATTCGTATTATTCACGGCAAAGGCACCGGTGTGCTTCGTTCTGCTGTGCAGCAAAGTCTGCGGAAGAACAAGTTCATCAAATCTTTCCGCCTGGGCGTTTATGGTGAGGGCGAAGATGGTGTGACGATTGCAGAACTTCGTTGAATTGATAAGAAAATTAGTTGACTTTTGGCTTATTTTTGGTATCATATAAAAAGAACGCAGTGTTTTCTGCGAATAAGGAGTGGAATGTAATGTTTAGTAAAGAGATCGTAGTACGCTGCGAGTCTGGTCTGCATAACAAGCAGGCAAAGTCTGCGGAAGAACAAGTTCATCAAATCTTTCCGCCTGGGCGTTTATGGTGAGGGCGAAGATGGTGTGACGATTGCAGAACTTCGTTGAATTGATAAGAAAATTAGTTGACTTTTGGCTTATTTTTGGTATCATATAAAAAGAACGCAGTGTTTTCTGCGAATAAGGAGTGGAATGTAATGTTTAGTAAAGAGATCGTAGTACGCTGCGAGTCTGGTCTGCATAACAAGCAGGCTACATATTTCGTGCAAAAGGCCAATGAATTCAGCTGTTCCATCTGGCTGGAATCCGGCAGCCGCAAAATGAATGCCAAGAGCCTGCTGGGTATCATGTCTCTGGGAATTGTCACCGGTACCACTGTGACCCTGTCTGCTGACGGCAGCGATGCTGAAGCAGCTGTGAATGCACTGGAAGTCCTGTTGCAAAGAGATATTTATTGATGAAACATGTTCCGCCTCAGTGCGCCTAGCATTGAGGCGGTTCTTTGTAGGTGGGATTATGACATTTGACGAACTGAAAGAAAAGGCACTGAGCCTTCCATATGCGCCCGGCGTGTATATTATGCGAAATCGTGATGACAAAGTCATCTATGTGGGCAAGGCCAAGAAATTAAAAAACCGGGTGGGACAGTACTTTCAGGACACGGCATCTCATACCCCAAAAACTCGGCTGATGGTCAGCCATATCGATCACTTTGACGTGATCGTTGCCGCTTCTGAATTTGAGGCACTGGTTCTGGAATGTAGCCTGATCAAGCGATATATGCCCAAGTACAACATCCTTTTGAAGGACGATAAAGGCTATCCTTATCTGAGGCTGAATATGAAAGAGCCCTATCCCAAGATTTCCCTGGTCAAAAAAATTGCAGATGACGGTGCAGAGTATTTCGGACCTTACGGCAGCAGGGGTGTCACCAACGACGTGGTCGAAGCCATCCGACTAACCCTAAAACTGCCCGGATGTAACCGCAGTTTTCCGAAGGACGTTGGAAAGGGAAGACCCTGCCTCAATTATCACATGAATCAATGCGCCGGATGGTGCCAGGAGGGAGCCAGTTTTCTGGAATACCGCCAACGGATGGAGCAGGCTCGGCAATTACTGCAAGGCAATTATAAATCCGTGGCTGATGAGATCCGGACTCAAATGCTTGCTGCCGCTGACGAGTTGAAATTTGAACTGGCAGCCAGCTTGAGAGATCGCTTAAATGCTGTAGAATCCCTGAGCCAAAAACAGCTGGTGACCGCCGGTTCTCTGGCAGATACCGATGTGGTTGGCTACGGCGAGACAGAAGCAAAAGCCTGCTTTGCGGTTCTGCACTTCTCCGGCGGCAATTTGCTGGATAAGGAATACGAAGTATTTGCCCGTCCAGACGACAAGCAGGAGGCTGTCAGCAGCCTTCTAAAGCAATTCTATTTGAGCAGAGGGTTAGCACCCAAGCGTGTGTTGTTGCCCTTTGCAATGGAAGACGGGGAGTTGTTCGCGGAACTGATGGAACAGCAGTATCATCGCCGTCCCAAGCTCCATGTGCCCCAGCGAGGCGACAATGCCCATCTGGTTGATCTGGCTAATAAAAATGCCTTTGAGGAGGCACAGCGAGTCACAGACAAGGATGAACGGGTATCAGGGACACTGATCCTTCTGGGCAAAATGCTGGGCATGGAGCCTCCCAAGCGGATCGAGTCCTTTGATATTTCCAATATTTCCGGCACAGATATTGTTGCCAGCATGGTGGTTTTTCAGGACGGCAAGCCCCGAAAAAGCGACTACAAGCGCTTTAAATTGGAAGGGCTGCTCAATCAGGACGATTACGCATCCATGCATCAGGTGGTGAAGCGCCGCTTTGCCCATTACAAAGCAGGGGACAAGGGATTCGATGAAAAACCGGATCTGTTGCTGATCGATGGTGGCATCAACCATGCGAATGTGGCTGTGCAAGCGCTTTCAGAGCTGAATTTGACCATGCCTGTGTTCGGCATGGTCAAGGATGATCGCCACCGTACAAGAGCGCTGGTGACCCCGGAGGGAGAAGAAATTTCAATTGATACCAACCAGACTGTCTTTTCCTTTGTTGGAACCATTCAGGAGGAGACCCACCGGTTTGCCATCACGTACCATCGTTCCTTACGCAGCAAACGTCTGCGCTATTCGGAACTGGATGGAATCCCCGGCATTGGCCCCAAGCGGAAGCAGGAACTTTTGAAGCAATTCAAATCCCTGACCGCTATTGGTCAGGCTACCTTGCCGGAACTGGAACGACTGCTCCCTAATGATGCGGCAATGGCAGTGTATCAGCATTTTCACGAAAGAACAGAGGATCAACAATGAGAGTCATTACAGGAAAAGCAAGGGGTGTGAATTTAAAAACCCCCGAAGGACTTACCACCCGGCCTACCACCGATCG